>NZ_VOYE01000005.1:0-190638 GCF_013420765.1 Acinetobacter sp. YH01009
AAATTGTATTTATGGTTTTTAGATTGATTGCTCGTATCAGACTGATATTTGAAAAACACTGCCAGAGTTAGCCACTGTACCTTTGGAAACTTAGACCAGTTTCATTCAAATTGTATTTATGGTTTTTGGTTGATTGTTCGTATCAGACTGATATTTGAAAAACACTGCCAGAGTTAGGCACTGTACCTTTGAAAACTTAGACCAGTTTCATTCAAATTGTATTTATGGTTTTTAGGTTAATTGTTCGTATCAGGCTGATATTTGAAAAACACTGCCAGAGTTAGGCACTGTACCTTTGGAAACTTAGACCAGTTTCATTCAAATTGTATTTATGGTTTTTAGGTTGATTGTTCGTATCAGACTGATATTTGAAAAACACCGCCAGAGTTAGGCACTGTACCTTTGGAAACTTAGACCAGTTTCATTCAAATGGTATTTATGGTTTTTAGGTTGATTGCTCGTATCAGACTGATATTTGAAAAACACCGCCAGAGTTAGGCACTGTACCTTTGAAAACTTAGACCAGTTTCATTCAAATGATATTTATGGTTTTTAGGTTGATTGCTCGTATCAGACTGATATTTTCAAATGTATTAAGTCAAAATAAACAAAATACTTAAATAAAAAGTAAAATATAGTTTTAAAATTAATATAAGTGTTGTATTGTATGGCTTTACTTGAAAGGTGATTAATGATGGAAAAAAATATAGGCAAAACATATGTGTTGGCTTCAGCACATTTTAAAGGTGGTGTTGGTAAAACAACTAGTACAGTAAATAGTGCAGTTCTATTAGGTAAAATGGGTTATAAGGTTCTTGTCATTGATTTAGATAACCAAAGAAATGCAACCAAACATATTTCCACTGAAGCCCAAATTGATAAGATTAATTTAACTCTTAGAGATATATTTGAGCAGTACAAAACTATTAATCCATATGACGTTATTATTGGGCCTGAGGGAACAAACTTTGAAAATGTGTCTTTAATAGCATGTGATAAAAATATTCGCGATGTTGAAATTAATATTCAACGTACTAGTGCAGTTCCAAACGAAATCTTAAGACGTGTCTTAAAAAAAATTGAAGGAGATTTTGACTTCATTATTTTGGACTGCCCACCTAGAATGGAAACACTAACTTATAATGCTTTTTTAGCGTCTAATTCAATAATTCTCCCGTTGGATGGAGAATATAGTATTCAAGGACTAGAAGATATCCTATATACGATGGATGACATGGAAACAAGTAACCCAAATTTAAAAATATTGGCACCAATACTGAATTTTTATAAAAAAAGAAACATTGTTGATATGAGTTTGGCTGAGGATATCAGAGAAGAATTTTCACAAGAAAATGTATTAAATCGATTGGTTCATAAAGATCTGATTTGTATTCCTAACGCTACTGTTTTCGAACAGGCATCATATTTAAAGTCTTCTATTTTTGATATAGATACAAATGAAGATACACCAGCAACGTTAGCTATTAAGTCGATAGTCGAAATGATAGTAAATGAATATAAAAAATTGTGAGGTGAAAATAAATGGCGTCATTTAAAGAAAGAGCTGAGCAAAAGCGAAGAGAAAATAGTCTTAAATCAAAACATATTAATGCTTTAGATAATTCTGTTGATGATACGATAAAGCAAAATGATGAAAAACTTAACCCAATTGCTATGCGTGAAGCTAAAAACGTAGTTGGGGGAGGGGCGCTTGAAAAAATCCCTGTAGATCTTATTGATTTATCGCCATATCAACCGCGAATTATTACTAATAAAGTTCTTGATTCACTGATACCACTCGCAAAAGATATTGAGCGAAATGGTCAGTTGTATCCAATTACTCTTCGTCAAAAAGGCCAACGATATGAATTAATTGGTGGGGAAAGACGATTTAGAGCAATTAAAGATATTCTAAAACTTGAACACATTACAGCAATTATCAAATCGAATATTAGTGATGAAAAAGCAGCTATCCAGGCTTTTTCTGACAATATGAATCGTGAAGATCTGTCTGATTACGAAAATATTACTCAAATAAAGCAAATATGCGATGAGTTTGGCTATCCATTTGATAATACTGATTTTGTTACTGAAAAGTTTTCAATTGATAAGAACCGTTATTTTAGACTCAAATATATTCTTGATTTACCAGTTTTTATGTTGGATGACTTGTCGATTGAGCCAGATTTAATCTCGGGTTATATAGCACAGGAAGTAAAAATTGAGATTAATAAACAATTGGAAAGTAAGCCAGAAGCTGAAATCATGGATTTGTTACGGAAAACTTGGGCGGTATATGTAGAGGAGTTTAAAAAGACTGGAAAACGTAATAAAAGTTTTGTAATCGCTTTATCTGGACGATCAGAAGTTAGTAATACATCAGCATCTGATGAAAATGATTCTCCAAAGGAAAATTATCGTTCAAATATGCCTAAAGAACGTAGCAAAATCGATTTTAAAACTGAAAATGGTGTTAAATTTGGATCAATGAGATCTGAAAAAGGTACACAAGGAAAGAGCATTTTAAAATTACGGATTTCATTAGATTCCGATTTGGATGAAGATAAAACAAGGAAAATTGAACAGTTTTTCAATGATTTAAATAAATGAACAAATTTAAATAAGTGAAAAATAAAAAGCCGGCATTGATGCCGGCTTTTTATATAATTATTATAAAAGTTTAGGATTAAAAGCCATTTGTAGCCAATCATTTTCTTCGTCTTTTTTTGTGTTATTTAAATCCGTTAACTCTGGCACCTCTGCGTCTATTTGTTTAAGTGGCTCAATAGTAGTTAAAATAATCTCATCTTGAACTTTTTGAACTTCTTGAACTTCTTGAACTTCTTGAACTATTGTATTGGCACTGGTTGTTGCAGCGGTGATACTTTGAGTGGTATTTATATAATTTTTACAAGTATCTATTTCTACTTCTTGATTAATTTCAGTTTGATTATTAACGTCAGATATGTTTTGAATAGGTTCATTGACTATTACTTTGTCCTTTTGTGTTTCATGTTTGGATGAGTTCTTTGGTTTTTTTTGAATACTAATTTCACTCAATAAATATTTTTTATATTTATTGATGAGGTATTGTGAGTCGAATTCATAGATATCAGCGAATTCATCGCTATACTTTTCGATACATGAATCCAATCCAAACTTAAGAGCAAAGGTGTTTAAACTGTATAGGCTGGATATATCATTTAATGTTCTATATGATTTAAAAAGGCAAACTAATTCAATAAAAGTTGAAATACCAGTATGTATTACTGCTGTTAGGTAATTTCTACGTAATTTTCCTTGAGATGTACGTTTGATTGTATTAAATAATTTAACATTTAAATCTTTCGTAAATCTTAATCGTATAGGGTTTTTAAATTTATCTTCAAATTCATTATTTAAAGGACCATTTAAAAAGATCTTTTGCTTGTCTGTACAAAACAAATGGCCAAGAAATAGTAGACTTAAACCAAAATGGTTTAAGTCTAAGCCAGGCATACACTTAAGTATGCTGTTTATTACATCTAAATCATCTTTGGTTAAATGCAATAAACAATATGATAACTGGATATTTTTAGATTCAGGCATAATTAGGCTTTATGTAATTTATACATGTACTTAGCTAATTTATACAATCCCTTTGCATTTGCATAAGAAGGGGATTCAGCAATTTTTACATTTGGAGCAGTCCATTTTTCAGAAATTTCCTTTTCCATAAATGCAGCACCACCGCCACAAAATACAATTAAAGCCAAGTCATCACCTTCGCCAATGTTTTTTGAAATGAAGTTATTGAGTTGTATCATAAATTCATTTTTTGCTTGCTGAATATAGGGTGTAATATCCTTTGCTTGATTACCTATTCCATACTGACCTGATTCTAAAGCAAAGTCTAACCAGTTTGCGTTTACTTTCTTAATGCCAGAATCAACAATTAAGTCGGCAATACGTTCTTTAATACTGAGTATCCCAAGATCCTTCGAAGTGGATCTTGAAGCATCAATCATATTTCCGCCATCAAGAGTTACAACGATATCTGTTGTTTTCCCACCAATGTCAATGACGGCACATTCAGAATTCATAAAAAGTTTAGCGTTTTCAGCTGGATTACCGTGTATATCAATAATTTCATTGAAATAAGCAGTTTGTGCTTCGCATTTAACAATATGGCGCTTAATTTCATGATTCTTATGACCATTATTATGGTCTTTAAGGTTATAACATATATCGTTATTCAGTAAAAAATCAGTTTTTTGGTCAATCAAGCCAGTATTTTTAGTTTTTTCAGAAGTGTAATATCGTGATACTGGAAGTGAGGTAGCAATAGCAAATTTTCCACCCTCAGGAATTCCCACTAGATCTGAATATGCCTTAATAGCCTGGTAAATTAATGCTTTGTTGTATTCAGATGTAGGATATTCATCCGTTCGAGTGTCAAGTGGTGCAGAGCTGTTGATTTTTTTGCCAACGGTGTAAAAGTTATCATTCACTTTAACAACGTAATAATCGACATTTTCTGGATCACCATTTAGTACTTTGCCAGAGTATGCAATGCTAGGGATGGTTAACTTAATTTCCTTTCCTTCAGCATCTAGACCAGCAAAAAGTTTGGTTCCACCATGACCATCATCAATTCCTAGTACAATAAATTCATCAGATTTTTTCATATGTTTACCTTTCATTTCAAAAAATAATTTAAAGTGAGTAACGTCTTCTGCCACGTCTTGTATATTTATTTCCACCAAATACAAGTTTTCGGACTGCAGAAGGAATATAGGAATATTGGTATTTAAAAATTCTTTCAATTACTACAGTTATGATTATTAAAGCAAAGTAGAGTAAGACCTTAACCATTGAAATGTTAATAATTACCAGAATAAAAGGAATAAACAAGTAGCCGTTAATTCCACCCCATAAAATTAATGGTTGTCGAAATTGAGACCAATGTGTGTATTGTTCACTCATTAACTTTTCCTCTAATTTGATAATTTTTTATAATATTCATCGTTAATTCGACCAGCATTTAATAAGTCTAGGCCTTGCTTTTTAAAGGTTTTACTTATATTTGGATCAGTACCATCAGAGTCATTCATAAGTTTACGAATGAATTTCTGCTGATCTAGTATGCTATCGATTTTTAAGATTTCATCTTTCAATTCTGGTGTGAATATTAGATGTTCACGGACAGCAAAAACTTTACCATCTACATCCTTAATTAATCGTTGAGCAATTAAAGTGTATGCCGTGCTAATGATATCCGTAGCAGCTTGAAGGTGTTCTTCATGTTTATATCGACTGAGCATACGTGGAATGATTCGATCAACAGTTGTGGCATGAACTGTTGCAAAAACTGGATGTCCTGTCATAGATAATTCAAGTGAAGCAGAAATAGTTTCTCGATCTCGTAACTCACCAATTTCAGCTGCAGCTGGACGTCTTCGCATAGCTTCACGATTGGCATCATGGAAAGATTCAAAGTTGGTTGGAATTTCACTCTGCTGAACAATACTATGGGCACTATCTATTGAATCGTATTCATACTCAATAGGTTCATTATGGGTAAGGATATTACCTTTGATATGGGTGTCATTTTCTAGAATATATCGGAATGTAGCAGCTAATGTTGTACTCTTACCAGATCCAGTCACGCCTCCAATGATATAGCAACCATTGTATGGTAATGATCTTCTTACAAAGTCTTCTTCTAAACCTATTTTTGAAAAATGTGGGGGTGCACCTGAAATTGTTCGAAGTACGATTTGAAATGCATCACTTGAACCTTTATAGGTAGTTTGTGAAACGTTCACACGAAAATTATGTCTTATTTCTTTCCCTGTACCATCTCTTTGCAAGATTCGATATGACTTATTAATATATTTATTTCTGCTGAGAAGTAACGTTGCATTATCACCAGCAATAATTTTTAAAATTTCACGCGCTTCATCTCTATTAATTATTCGATGTGTTATTGAATACAAATCTAAATCTTTCATCATCGTAATAGGTTTATCTGGATGGATGAAGATATCTGATGCACCATGAGCCATAGCTTCATATAAAAGACTTTCAACTTCAGCTTTGTATTTAAAACCTTGTTTAGGATCTTTATATGTAGTGATAGCAGTTAAGGTAGGGAGGCCAAAACCTCTCGACTTGTCTATATGTGGGCGAATGTCTTTAGTTGCAGACTGAATCTTCTGCTCAGAAGTTTTAATTCTTGAAACTTCAAAAAGACCTAATGCTTGATTGCCTGACATATTAATACCTTATTGTAGTTAGCGAACTTATTGTTCGCTAACAAGATTGATTTTAGGATTTAAGTTGCCTGGTTCAATCTTTTCAGGTTGAATCGTAGGTTTCCAGTTTTCAATGTTGGTATTGAATTGAGGTAGCTGTTGGATTTGTAGTAACTTCATATCAAGAGCCATAGTGTCTTTTGTTGAAGTAACAGCTAAAGACTGACTACTGAAAGCTGGCATTGAAAGTTTGCCTTCCAAAACAAATTGATGGAAAGTAATCATACCAATGTAATCTTTGTTAAGACGCCCAACTGCATCATCAACAATATTTTTACCTTCAATTAGGCCTAATTTATAGGATTTTTCAGCTTCTCTTTTCCAAAGTTTACGTTCATGTTCAGAAGAAGGAAGCATTTCTTTGGGAATAAACGTAACATAGTCAACATTACTATCTAATGTTGGGAATGTTAGGTATTGACGCCAATCTGGTGCACGAGTACTGAAACGAGCCTGTTTATCAATTCTATATGTTTGCTTTGTAGTCTTATAAGCTAAGGAATTTGGATTCTCTACGAGATCTTTTGATTCAATAATTACAGGTGGTACTACAACATCCTTAATCATATAGGGACGAAAATTATAAATAGTATCTAAATTTCGTTCTTGGTTTTTTATGGCTGCTCGAGCTTCACCCAAATAGTCGTTGATGCCAAGTTTAATACCCTTTTGTTTAACAAGCTCAAGCATGGCTTCTATACGTGCTTGCTGTTCAATATCACTAACATGAACTTCAAGAGAAGACTGCGAAGATGGGTTTAGCAGTTCTTGTAAAGAAGCATTATTTGAATAGTCCATAAAAACTCCATAAAAATAATTAAAAGTATTAGTGAGATTAATTATAAGTTAATAAAATACTTTTATTTTGATGATCAAGAGTTATCGAAGCAGTATTCATAAAAGCAGAAATATCACGAAGAGCTTCAACGCCAGTTAAACTTTTTTTATTAAAATTAACAATTGGTAGTTCATGGGTAGGGCCACTTTCAACAAAGCGATAACCATATTGACTTGCGATACTCTTAATTAAAGGTATTGGGTCGCCAATGTAATCAATTTTAAGAAGGTCATGATTAATACTACCTTGCTTTTGATGAACAGATTGCATTTGTGTAGCAGTACTATTTTTAAGGTTTTGTTGAGCTATTAAAGCTTCTTGCGAAGCTTCAGATATAATTTGTAGTGGACTTGCTACGTTTAGTTTGGATGCATTGTTAGTAGAGCAAGCAGTGATGACTAAACTGCATGATAGAATTGCTAAAAGCTTCTTGTTGTACTTCATTGTTACTCCAAATTAAGAGGTATAAACAAGTTTTAATTTTAGTCTAAAAATAATAAAAATGCACTTTAATAATTATAAAAAACATCGTTAAAAGTATAAAAGATAAATTTAAAACCCTTTAACCAAGTATAAGGTTGACAGCATAAACTGTTGACTCAATTTTTTTAGTACTTGCAAGCGTATGTTTAATTGAGAAAAATTGCAAAATACGCTTAAAAACATGTAAATATTTTGTAAAAAAAATAAAAAAACTGTCTTTCCATAACAAATATTAGTAATTCTATTGCAATAACAGGTAAAAGATTGTCTTTTTGTTATGAATAGCTATCTTTTTTTAGATCACAAAGTGATCAATTTGTAATCTTAAGCTAAAAGAATTGATCCCAATTTAAAAATATATGTTTGCTAGAAAATATAAAAACAAATATTAAAAAACGTTTAATTTATATTTAGTGATATTTAACCAACTATAATATAACAAAGACAAGGTATTTACTAGAAATTAATAAAATTTAGAATACACTTATTTTTTTAATTATTGCAATTGCATTTCTTGTTTTTTTTAATGCTTTATATAACAGGGTTTAATACGCATTAAAATATATTAGATACATATTTTATTTACTTAAATTATCTTGATTTTGTTATGTGAATATTAATATTTTAATAATAGGTTTAAAGTTTGGTGTTTTTATTAAAATACAAATATTGATATTGGTACATTATATTTTAATTCTTGATATTAAACGTGTGTTTTATAATACCGCTAAATTTATAATTTATACCACTAAAAGCTAACAATATTGTTTAAATTGCAAACTGCACCAACAAAAACAATAACTTACATTTTTTTAATCTTTTACTGTAAAAAACTTAAAATTTCACTGTACTAACAAGATCAGAGTGTGTGGAAGTTGCTTTGTACTTTGGGTCTGAGAGTGAAAAACTTTTTACAAAAAGTGAAAAACTATTGTTAAAGGGTTTAAGAAG
The DNA here is from genome assembly GCF_013420765.1 of Acinetobacter sp. YH01009. Taxonomy (NCBI): domain Bacteria; kingdom Pseudomonadati; phylum Pseudomonadota; class Gammaproteobacteria; order Moraxellales; family Moraxellaceae; genus Acinetobacter; species Acinetobacter sp. YH01009. The sequence continues at coordinate 8,569 of NZ_VOYE01000005.1, forward strand.
AAGTATAAGCCTATAGTTAAGTGACCTAATAAGTCCATCTGTGTTAAAGGCTGCCTATATGAGCAATTTTGAGAATCCGAATAGCTATCCAGATACCTTGTCTGAATATATTGGACGTATTGATGATTTTATTTATTCAACTCGTACAAAATACGAATTAGAACTACAACAGAAAATTGATTCAATAAATAAAAAAGGAATTACTAATTTAGCTGACGTTTATACACAACTTGTCTTTGATTTTAAAAACAAGTCGGAGAGTGGATATTATGCTGAATCTACTTTCAGAGCTTATAGGGCTTATATAGTGTACGGACTTGCATTGAGGTTAATTGATTTAAATAAGGGGGTTATTGAAGATGAGGATATTGATGGTGGATTTGATGAATACTTTGTACAGGGTTTATATTTAAAAACATTATCTGTTAAGTATAAACATGAGCCTCTAAAACCCAAAAGAACTTCTGAGCTTAAAGCTAAGTATTTTGAACGTACTTTTTACAACTTTCTTATGAGAGAATTTCAACATAAAAAAAACAATAATATTCGTATTGGTGAATTCGAAAGATTGATGATTGCATTTGTGGATGCGAATTTGGTGTTGGGATTGCGACCAATCGAGTGGTTTTCGGTTAGCTTTTGTTGTGCCGTGAAAGGACCAAAATTAATTATGATTGTTGGTAATGGAAAAGCAACACATGGTAGAGCTAATGGGCTATTCCGCTATTTAATTCTTGATGATCTTAAAACTGAAGATGTTGAAAAAATTAACCTGTATTGGAACTTATTGAATAGATATATAAAAAGAGTGACTTCTAATAAAAAGAATAATGATAAGAGTTTAAGCTGGGATGAAAAGCAAACCTATATTAAGGTTTTAGGGGAGCGCCTACGTTTAAGATATGATGACTTTATTAGACTTAGGGGGAAAGACATTTCGAGCGAATCTGAACGACCTACACTATACAGCACAAGACATCAATGTATTGCTAATGCAAAGGTAAAAGGTGTTGATAAATTTATTATAGCTGGTGCATTTGGTCATGCTGGTAAAGATACAGCTTCAAAATATTATGGTAAAAAATGGCGTGGTTATTCAGGTTTTAGCGTAATGCCAACAATGGATACTATTGAGCGCGTTAATGGTAGTCATGAATTTGTTAAAACACTTTTAGCAAATAACGTAGAAACCCCTTATTATTTTGATCTTAATATGGCAAAAGAGTTTAATACCGATTATTATAATGACGAATTAAAGTCAGGTTTAGTGATAGACTAAAATGGACAATACTAATAGTACTTGGGGACATCCTTATGCGGAAGTCTCAATAATAGGAAAAAGAAAATATGCAACATTGCTTAGGCGTCTAGTTGTTTTATTTGCTCTTGCATTTATTTCAATAGTTTTAGTAACCCTAGGTTATGTTGTATTTAAAGTGACTACTACTGATTTTGAAGCTTTGGTTTTTGATGATGGCACACCCGTTAAGTGTGTACTCGGATCATCTTCAGATCGTCCTGTTCCCTCTGTGATTTATCAACCTACAAAATAAAGGAGCACTATTGTGTCCAGTGATGATTCAAACCAAAGCAATGAAAATGTTTCGTGTGATCCTAGTCTTTTGTTGGTTAAGTTAAACGAAGACAAAGACAAAGAAATTGCTAAATTACGAAAATGGCTGGTTTTTGTTTTTGTGGCTTTTATTTTAGCTACTATTTTTGCCTTTATCATTTTCGCCACCTTTAATTACTATCCTAAAATTAAAGCAGTTCAGACTGTAGATAACAGTGTGATTTGTCCTATTGAGGCTTCTAAGAACCCTCGTGTAACTGATGTAGTGATTTCTGAATTTGGTAAGAGTGCAATTCTTTCTGTGTATAATTTCGATTTTTTGAATTGGCGTGATGTAATTAATAATGCTGGTTCAATGTACTTTACTGAGTCTGGTAAGGACTCTTTAATGAAGCAAATTGCACAATCACAAACTGTAGGTACGATTGTTCAAAACAATTTAACTATGAGAACGACTGCAACAGATGTTCCTCAGATTGAAAACCGTGATCTTGTTTCTGCTGAGCCAAATTGGACTGTACGCGTACCTATCACCACTCAATTTTTCTTGGGAACTAAAGAGCCTAAAGAAACGCACCGCTTTATCGCTACAGTGACAATTGTTGAGCATCCACGCTCTTACCTAAATTATAACGGTATTGCTGTTAAATCTATTTTACTTACACCAGCACGTTAATTTGGATGAAAACTATGTATCTTAAAAAATTAACTACATCTATCCTGGCTTCGTTTTTTGCATCTTCTATTGCTTATGGTGCTGATATGCCACCAAATACGTTTGCTGATGCACAAGCACCATTAATTATTCCTGAAGTTGTTGATCCAGCAACTGAGATTGATCGTCAAGTCCAAAACTTAAAAGGACTACAGTTTACGCCTGAACAAACCAAAATTGTTAAGGGACTTTTATTAGAACAAAAACGTAGTCAAGCCTCTCCTTATATTAATACCCCTCAAGCTAAAACACGAAGTTTGGGTATTTCTATGAATCCTGGAGAAGAGCCTCCTGTTTTACGTCTAAGTTCTGGAATGTTAACAACGGTTGTATTTACTGATTCTTCTGGAAATCCATGGAATATTGAAAAAGTATCTTTGGATAGAAGTCGTTTCAATGACGGTCTTGGGCCTGATGATAAGAGTCAACCTGAAGATATTCCTGATACCAATATTTTAACACTTGAACCTTTAGATCCAGCTGCTTTTGGTAATGTTTCAATTACGCTTAAAGGTATGAGCACACCAGTAATATTTATGTTAACCACTGGTCAACGAGATCTAGATGTACGTGTTGATGCGCGATTACCCGGTCGAAGCCCAGATGCTAAAGCTATGTATTCCGCTGGAGGTTTAACATCAATTACCCCTGATTCTGTAAGCCTTCAATTTATGGATGGCCTTGCTCCTGAGGGCGCGGTTGAAATGCGTACTGATAGTTCTAATGTAAGAGCATGGAAATATGGTGGGTATATATATGTGCGTAGCAACTTTGGTGTGATCCAGCCTGCATTTTTAAGTTCTTTTAGAGCAAATAATGGAATGAAAATATTTCGATATGATGAGAGTGAAGATCTGAAATATATAACGTTCTCTACATCTGGTGGAACACCAAAAACTGTATATATTGAAGACGCATTTTAATGTCATTTAAGTGAGAACTACTATGGATTTAAATAACCACAATAACCCCTTAGAAAATGACATTGCTGATAAACGAAGTCAAAGTACTGAGGTCGGTCATGATAATGAAAATGTTATTTCAGCTAACCAGTCTGTTAATGAGTCTGAATCAACCAAATTAAAAAACGTAAGTATTGATAAGGTTAATAAAAAACGATTATTGAGCGATACACGGTTTCGTGTATTTGCAGTTGGTGGAGGTGTTATAGGTTTTGGTGTTCTTCTTTTCTTATTTAATCCATTTGGTAAAAGTGAACAAGTGAACGTTGATGGTAGTGTTTCTGTCGCGACTCCAGAAATTCAAGGACAAGGCACAAATACCATTCCTGCAGAATATGTAGAATATGAACGCCAAAAACAAGCCCAACTCGCAGCTCAAGCTGGTCAAAACGGCGAAAGTTATTTGCCAGAATTTAAAACAGTCGCAACAGATCCTAATTCAGAACTAAGTGATCAAAACTTTTTGACAGGACCTAATGGACAACCAGTTAATCAAAATGGAACTGGACAGAACGGTGGGAATATTACCTTAGAGCTCGACCAGATGGCTCGTGCTAATATGGCAAATTCAACACAACAAAATGGAACACTGCCTCAACCAACTCAAGGTGGATTACAACAAAATTCTAATCAACCAAATACGCCAATTTATCAGTCAAGCTATACACAGCAATATGAAACTGCACAAAACGCGTCTGCTGATATCAATGGTATATATAGTCAACAGGCTTCACAGTATGCTGAACGAAATGCTGCAGTTCGTGAACTATCACAAACAGCTTTTGTTGATCAGTTGGGAGCATATTCTAGTAAGAAAAATGAAAAAACTGGTTACAGTGCAGTTAATTACAGTGCTAAGTCAAAAAATACAAATAATGCATCTGGCCAATCTAACTTAAGTAATTTAGATACGGCGAACTCAAGTGTTGCGATAAGTCAAAAGGGGCCAGCAATTATTAAAGCTGGTACATCAATGAAAGCTCGACTTGATACCGGTGTTAATACAGATAAGGGTAAAAACCTGTTTGCTACTGTAATTGGTGGAAAATTTAATGGTGCAAAACTGTTAGGAACTGTCGGACAAAATACTGCAGATATTGAGTTTAATTTTAATCGTATGTTGTTTAAGGGTGAGGAATACGCAATTAATGTACGTGCATTGACTCTTGGAACTAAACAATCAGGAATGGCTGATAAAGTCCAAAAACATACTATGCAGCGTCTGGGCGGTTTAGTTACAGCTGGCATATTTGAAGGGTATGGACAGGCTTATCAAAATATTGGAACTACACAAATTACAAATGGTGGCAATGTTGTTAGTACAAAACAAGAGCCAAACGATAAAGAAATAGCCGGAAATATTATTGGAAATGTTGGAACTGAAATGGCCAATGTTGCTCGATCTAATACCAACCGTCAGCCAACATATATCGTCAATGCTGGAAAAGTATTCGAAGTATTTTTTGATACTGACGTGACTAGTCCAAAAAAATAAGAGGTATATACCATGTCAGAAAATCAAAAAATTGCTAACACAGACACAATGACAGCTGATCAAGCTAAAAAAAGCCTTGAACAGGCTGGTGGTAAGCAAGCTGGTAAAAATAAAGGCGGTAAGGGGGGTGTACCTCCTATGGCAATTATTATTGTTGTAGTCATTGTGTTGATTGGTATTGGTTCATTCATGTGGATGCAGATGAACAAAAAGCCAGAAGTTACACAGCAAACCCCTGAAGAAGCACCTCACACAATTGATAACGTAGGACAGGGAATTCAACAAACGCAAGCAACGTATAACCCTTCACAACAACCAATGCAAGATAATAGTATTTCTGAAAATACATCATTTATCGTTGATGAAACAATAGTTTATAAAGATGCTACTACTGGTCAATATATGATTAAGTATAAAAGTATGGCATATCCTATTGATTCAGACCTTGGTAAAGAAGCAATTAATTTTTATCAAGTTCAAGGCACTAATCCTTTAATACTGTTACAACGCCTTCAAGAAAAAGAGCAAGCCCAGGCCAATATGAATCAAGGGACTGAAGACTCTGAGAATAATCAGGCTAACTTGCAACTTCAGGCTGAAAATGATGATCTTAAAAGCCTAGTGGAAGTACAAGATCGTACTATTAAAGAGCTCAAAGCAAGTTTAATTACGATTGCAAAAGCAAAAGAAAAGTCAGCTAACACAAGTACTACTAGCTCAAGGTCTTTACATATACCAAAAGGTGCAAGTCGAATTGAAGCATTTGCTGTTGTTGGAGATCGTGCTTGGTTAACAGATTCTAATAATCATGATTATTCAGTTTCAATTGGAGATAAACTTCCAGATAACAGAAAGGTATATGCAATCGATTCTAATATTCAGGCAGTTTGGGTTAAATAAAAGGAATATATTGTGGATGCATTAGACCTTGTTAAAGCAATATTGAATATTTATGGACCGTTATTAAGTTTCATACGCGTTTGCTTTGTTGTAATAGGCTTAATGATTACATACACGGCGTTATTCGATATTGTTCAAGCATCATCTACGCAAAAGAAATTCTTTGGCCATGGGATGAAAGAGCCATCTTATCCAGGTGCAATGATTAAGATCTTGATTGGTGGTGCTTTTGCTACTCTTGGCTACGATGGGTACATCATTGGAGCATTAGGATCATCTTTATTTGGTGGTAATGGTGTCGAATTAGTTACTGTTGATAGTTATTTGCCAAACGCTGGAGCAAACGATTTAGGTGCTTATATTCTCGTAGCAGTTATCGGGTTTACTCAAATCGTAGGTATTTGTGCTATTGCTCGTGGTTTGTATGCTTTCGTAGAAAAAATTGATGCACACGGAAACGCGACATATAGAAAAGGATGGGCTCTAATATTCTTTGGTGTTCTTTGTGTATACGTAGAAAAGGTACATGAGGTTTTCGTTAATACTTTTGGATCAGGTTTAGGAGGAACTTTCTTTTCTATTTTCTAAAAATAAACTTAAACTTGTGCTATCGGTTTAAAAACAGGTTGAAGATAATTAATATCAAGTTTAAAATTAAACATACTTAAAGCAATTTGGTTTTAAGAGAGTTTAATTACAGTGCGGAGATTAGCTCCCGTAAATTAAATTTATAAAGGAAAATGACAATGGTATCATTAGTAAAAAAATCAGTTCGCACTGTAAAAGCGACTGTAATTAACGCAAAAGTAATGCTTCTCGCTTTTGTTTCGGCTCTAATGGGGCAACTTTCATACGCTACCACTTGGAACCCGGGTGGAACTGCCTATGGTAAGCATTCAGCAGGTTCTGATGCGAATGAAATTCTTAGTCGTGGTGAAACATTAGGTCAAAACATTTATAAGTTCTTCGTTGTTGCAGCGATGGTCGGCGGTCTTGGCCTTGTTGGTATTGGTTTGTGGATGTTCTATTCTTCTGAAGAAGATCAACAGAAGAAAAAGAAAACCGCTTGGATTTGCATTATCGTAGGTGGTGCATTATCAGTAATCGGCTTCATCATGTTCTCTGCTGCTAACACTATTACTGGTAAAGCTTAATAGTATTAATATAAAACATAAAAAGACCTCAATAATGAGGTCTTTTTTTATTTTAAAAGAATGATATCCATGTTTTAATTTATAACAAGAAAAATAGTTTTATTAGAGTTTTAAATGAAGCGTAAAAATCGAAAATTTGGTATTTTAAGACCAGTATCTGGTAGCACTGAAAGCCAGAATATGAGAAGAGATAAAACCATTCACATGGGTTTTAAAGATAATGAAGTCTTAAAGGCTGTCATGGCTAAGAAACCGTCCAAATGTTATTTTTGTGAGTTTCATGATGAATACTTTTTAGAACCTCATCACTTAGATGGTGATCATACAAATCATACGGATGATAACGTTGTTGCTGCATGTACTTTATGTCATGCACAGAACCACATCTTTGGATTGGCATTGGATAAAAAGGCTGAAATCTGCGTATTAAGTGCTGATATATCGCAAGAAATCTTAAATCAGCTCCAACGTACTTTATTAGTCTTGTCGCATAAATCCGATCACATAGATATCGAACTTTCTAACTTTGCACGGCGCCATAGACAAGAACTATTCTTAGAGCCCTTAAAGCGCCACCAACGTCCTAACCCAGCAAAAATCTCTGATGCAGAATATACAAGACTTATGTTTGAGGATATTCAAGCATTTAATGCAATCAAAACGCGCACTCAAAACATAGATACGAACTTATATTTTACCCATATAAAATTTAACAACATGGAAGAGTATGAGGAAGCTAAGCAAGAGGATACGTTAAACGCAAATGTAGACTTTGTAGACCAGTTAAGAAAATACAAAGACTGGTATTTAAGCGCTATTAAGGAAAATAAAAACTTTTCGCTATATCAATTAGCTAAATCTTTGGCTCTAGTGACAGATGAAGCTTATGAGGCCTTTGAATTACCAAACCATTTTATTGTTTTTTCACCAAGTATCTTTACCAATGAGCAATATGAGTACTATCAAACTTTAGATGTATTCAAGAACATCAATTTGAAGCGAGTACAGTAATTATGGCTGATTCTATGTCTGTAGAAGAAATTATATCTGCGATAGTGGTACAGCCATATAAACCTGAAATAATCAACGATACGGCGATCCTTGATAGTGTTTTTGAATCTGATCTATTAACAGAAGATGCTTACAGCTTTATAGGACCATATTTATATAGATATTGGGATCTTGGTCTTGATCAAGTTCCTAAAAACACTCATGAACAACTTACAATTTTTCGCTTGGGTGTTATAGGGACTGAATCTTTTAATCTTTTGAGTAATTTGTATATACCAACTACAAGAGACACGGGGCACACTTCAAACACGTTAAGATCTTTACACATAGTAAATATATCGACAGTTGCCAGGCCCTTAGATTGCAATGAATCAGATATTTACCATCAAGATCCCTTTGTAAAGGCATTACTTCTACTTAATTTACCAGTAAATGCAGAGTGTTTAGTACTTGATGAAACTCTTGCTCATTTAAAGGACTTGATAGCCAAAAGCGAACTCGACATTGATCTACAAGTAAAGCATTCAGTAAGTGTTAAACATAAGAAGCTACTTTCAAATGAATATGTTTTCGAAAATGCTCTTTGCTTACTTAGTGTGCCGGAGCAAGTAAACATCGCACAACAGATGTCAAAATACTTTCCTTTATTGCACTTACCGACAACCCAAGAGGATGCAAGTAATCAGATAGATACTGGTAGTTTAAAGATGAGCTCATTGCAGTCTTTTTGTATATACCAAAATTTAAAACTATACATATCAAAAGTTTTCCTAGATCAAGATCTGTATACAAACCCAAGTATCTATATCGAATTTGATAAAGTTAAATTTCAGTTAAAAAATACTGGTTCACTTAATTTTAAGGTGGGTACTTTAGATACCGATAAAACAGTATTAGAGAATACCTTTTGGCAACTTATTAATAAGGGTTTAATGTTTGATGTTAATAGTTTTAAGAGTTATGTTGAATTAAAGGTAGATGAAAACTCTAAAACTGATGTATATACCGAATCAAAAAATGATAATATCCATTTTAACAGTACTTACTATGAGCTTTTATTGAGATTGATTTTAGATCCTGATTTGTTATCTGATCGTCTAAGTATTGAAGAAGCAATCTTAAATAAAGATTTCAATAGTGTTTTAAATGTTCTAAGCGAATTACCCTTGTTTAAAGAGTAACGCGCTAACGTCTAATCAAAGATAGACATAGAAAGGTGAATACATAAAGGTGTTGTAATGAGTAAGCAAAAAGCAGAAAAACCAAGTTATAAGAAGACGGGATATTCGAAGTTTGAAATCATTCTGATGCTCTTCCTGCAAAGTATGAAAGCAGATGTAGAGGATTATTGTGATTTAGAGACTGTAGCAGATGAAAATACGTTTGTTACTAAGTCTGGAGCAATGATTACGATCTTAGAGTATAAGGGCATTAAAAGCTTAATCTCAGGTGACGTTTTTAGTCGTCAAATTGCGTCTATGACAGCAAACCTACGAAATTTCTTTAAAGAGAAAGGGCATACAATTCATCTAGCATTTAAAGTGGACTATGACACTCCATATGCTATTCATGATCTTAATGCAATGCAGAAAGCTACAACTTCTAAATGCAAAATGAACATGGATATTATCATTGATGAAATGACAGAAACTATTGCTTCAGGGGTGTTTAACGAGACTTGTTATATAGCTTTAATTAGTGAACCGTCACTTTTAACTAGCATTGATACGGCGCAAGATACAAAAGCTCGTAAAAAGCTTTTAAGCCAAATACAAATGCCAAGTGCTGTTAACGCACAAGACTTATTAAAGGCTTCAGACAGTCTTTATATTCACCATGAATCATTTGTATCTCAATTCTTAAACTCGCTTTCAACAGAAGAGTTTCCAGCTATTTTTGAAGTGTTGAATGTAGTAGAAGCTGGTCGTGCCATCAAAAAGCAATTAGCATCGAATTCAACATCTGATGACTTCACGTTATCAGTACCAGCAATGAATACACGACTACCGATGCGTTGGAAAGAGATACCATCTGAAGAAGATGCTTCTCACGTTTTGTATCAGCCGATTGCTGAACAATTAATGACAAATACAATCCTACCTGGTTCAAGCCAAGGATCATTCTATCCAGTAGGAAGTGTTATTACAGACGGTGTTGTATATGCGCCATTGATGGTAGATATTTGCCCAGCGAAAACAAACGCATTTGAATCTTTATTCCGTTTACTTCACCAGGCCAAAACTTACGACAATGAAGGGAACATTCGTTCTATTCCATATGCAGTCTCTTACTGTATTACTGGTGATGGTATGGCTGGTACGATGCTCAAGCGTACATTATCAAGCATCATCCATTTTATGACGGCGCAAAATAAAGCAGTAAGGAACGCTGGTAATGTCCTTATGGCGACTAAAAATGACTTAGATCAAGTTGATACAGTTGCTGGACTACAAATGGCAATGATGACTTGGGCACCAAATACAGAAGATGGTGTTTCAGTATTGGTAGGTCGCCGTCAAAAGTTATGGAAAAGTTTTGAGGCCTGGGGCGGTACTAAGGTAATGGAACAAGCTGGTGACCCTATCTTAACGTGGGCATCACATATTCCCGGTATGATGGTTCGTAACCATGCTCCAATATCTCCAGCGCCACTGTTTGATTTATTCTTTATGTTGCCACTAACGCGGATTAACTCACCTTTTCATAAAGGGCATCAGTTAAACCGTACTATTGACGGTAAGTTGATTTTATTAGACTCATTCTCTAATGACGTTACTGTTTGGACCACAATCAATATTGGTAAGCCTGGTACAGGTAAATCTGTAACAATGAATAAAGGAATGCTAGAAGACATTATCATGCCGGGTAATGAGCGTATTCCTTTGACGTACATTATTGATGTTGGTGAATCCAGTCGCGGTCTTGTTGAAACAGTTCAAGATTCATTACCAGATGATATGCGTCATATGGCGATTTATCAGCGTATCAAGAACAGTAAAGAACAGGCGATTAACCCGTTAGAGTTTTCTATGGGGCTTCGCTATCCACTAAACTATGAAATGCGTCAAATGAAGGCTTTTCTAAGTTCATTGGTAACACCACCTGAATTAAAAGGACGTCCTTCAAAAAATACATCAGACGTAATTGGTGATGTTCTTAAACAAACATTCCATTTTGCTGATGACAATAATGCTGATCATAAGGCACGTATGTATATGCGCTTTGCTGATCCAGAACTTGATCGCATCATGGAAAAGCATGGATTGATTAAAGAGCATTCAGATGAGGGTAAATACATCTCTTATTACAGCCTACGTGATCATTTTCATTCTATTGGTGAGGTACGTGGTCGAACTTTAGCCCATCGTTATGCAATGCCGACAATTGAAGACATGTTGAATGCACTTACTGACTCTTCAATTACAGATATTTGGCGTGATGTTCATATTGATAATGAAAATGCACTAAACTTCTTATCACATCAGATCTTAGCTGCCAAAAACAGCTATCCAGCCTTTTTCTATCATACAAACTTCGATATCGGGAATGCGCGTGTAGCATCTATCGACTTAAACGAAGTAGCAACCTCATCAGATCCAAAGACAACATCACTATTCTTCCAGATTGTACGTATGTTCATTAAGCGTAAATTTGCTGTCAGTAAAGAGGATATTGCTAAATTCCCTCCATTGTATCGAGACTATGCATCTAATTTGATTCATGAGCTTTTAGAAGACCGTAAGATCATGTCATACGATGAGTTACATGTAGCTAAAGGTGATCCAGTATTATTAGAAGAACTCGCTGAAGATGCTCGTACATTACGTAAATGGGGAGCGCGTTTAAATTTGGCATCACATAAAATCGAAGACTTTAAAGACTTGGCTGGTTTTGCAACGGCGTATGTCATTGTCGATCCTGGCACAATGGAGTCTCGTAAAGCTATTCAAGAGTCAGTTGGTTTAACAAATCTTGAAATGGAAGCATTGGGTTCAGGTAGTGTAGGTTTCTCTGAACACGGTTTAACGTACTTCAGTCGTATTAAACTCAATAATATGGAGTGTGCTGGACTATATACAGTTAGTTTGGGACCTGTTCTATTATGGTCTTTAAGTACACAGCCTGACGAACGTTCACTTCGTAACTACACTTTTGATTTAGTCGGTGATCGCTCAAAAGCACTGAAAATTCTTGCTCAGTTTTATCCTCGTGGTGCAAAAGATCAAATTAAGACACGGCGTACAATGATTGAGAAAAACTCAAAAAGCCGTGGTGCTGATTTTGATGAAAAGAAAGTTACAGCTTCTGTTATCTCAACAATGGCCAATGAAATGGTTGTTGAATATCAGCGTTATGAAATGGAACAGAACATGAAGAAAAAGGTTTTAAGTAGTCGGAATAATGAAGCACACGCTTCTTAATTATTCTAATCAACTATACCTTTTTAAAGCATAAGTAAATAAAGTAGGTTGGAATGTCTTCTACACAAAAATACGGCACACAGACAAAGTTTAGACCTCATTCTCTAAAACGGGACACACGTCCTGGTTTAGAGAAAATCCATTTAAAGTTAACGGACATTGACGGCGCTAAATACATTGTAGGAATACTGGCAGTTTCTGCAGTAATCCTATTTGTGATGCCTTTTGGTGGTGAAATATTTTTAATCATCACTTTCTACTTGCTCAGACGCTATACACACCCAAATGACTATTTTTTTGAATGGCCATTTCGTGCGCCGTTGCACTCTAACTCTTTAGATGCATCTACGGATATCACAACTCGCGTAAAAGATGATGTATTAGATAATCCAAAAGCATTTTTGGAGTATGCACGTAATCATCGCGATAAATTGCAAGGTGAGGGTGTAACGTACTTAGGTAGATGTCGTGATACAGGTTTACCAGTATATTCGTCTAACTCGGATGACAGGACGCATCAGATCGTATTAGGTACAACTGGTTCAGGTAAGACAGAATATATGTTGGGTAACTGTGCGAACCAATACGTACAGAACTCTGGATATATCTTCGTAGATGCGAAAGGTGATACCAAGGCCCAACAAGATCATTATCGGTTATGTAACCGTTTTGGTCGTAATGAAGATCTATTAACGATCAACTTCATTACTTCTGGTCGAAATATGCTCCGCGCTCAAACAGATAAGATGACCAACTCAATGAACCAAATGAGTAATACCAGTTCAGGTATGCTTATCGAGTTCTTGATTAACCTGTTAGATGATTCTGGGGGCGGTGGTGGTTCTGATATGTGGAAAGGTCGTGCAATTGCATTTATTGCAGCATTAACCCGTGTATTGGTATATCTACGTGATAATGGCTTTATTCAATTGAGTCCAAAAGTATTCACGCAATACATGGAATTGGAAGCACTGGAAGAACTCGTATTTTCACATTGCGGTAAGTACGGAATTGACTTTGAACGTGTAGCAGAACAGCTACAGGGGTATCTCGTATCTTTACCAGGTTATTCAACAAACCCAAAAAGTCTGAAGAAGCAAGAAACTAAAACTCGTGAACAGCATGGTTATATCACTATGCAGCTCACTAAAGCGATTAACGACCTGACGTTTAACTATGGCCATATCTTTGGTGTTGAACATGGTGGTGACATTGATATCTTTGACGTTGTTTTAAATCGCCGTATTTTAACAGTCCCACTACCAGCTTTAGAGCGTTCACCAGATTCATTAAAAACGCTTGGTAAACTTATCATTGGCTCAATTAAACAAATGATGGCTGGTTCCCTTGGTAACCGTATGGAAGGTTTACGCCGTGCCATTATTGATGCGCGTCCTACCAATGCAAATACTTCATTTAAGCTATTTTTAGATGAATGGGGATATATCGTTATTGTTGGTGCTTCAGTACTTCCAGCTCAGGCGCGTTCTTTAAACTTCTCTATTACTTTTGGTGCACAAACATTTGAAGATATTGAACGTGGATCTAAAGAGGAAGCAGCTGCAACTTGGGGTAACACGACCATTAAAGCAATTGGACGTACTACATCAGGTGCTAAGAGTGCTACATATGAACTTGTAGATGGTTTTGCTGGTGAAGAGTGGCAAGGTAAAATTAACTCACTCAGTATGCATCAAGGTTTAATCTTCAACCGGTCAGTGCCTCAGAATGAAGTTCAATTTGCCAAAGAGAAGCGTGTAACGATCGAACAAATTGCTGGTCAACATAACGGCGAGTTTACTTTATTGATCTCAACTAAAGGTGAGGGTGGTAAAACGTCAGATGTCAAAATTGTTTCGATGCTTGCTTTCTATGTTGCTGGTGAACAACCAAAATACTTACGTCTAAATGACCTCTGCCCAATTTTCAATATTCAAAAGTCTGAGATCTACGATCCAACCCTGAAGATTGAATACTTTAAAACAGAAATTGAAGAAAAACATACTCTCTTAACTGATAACAATACTGCTGCGAATACTACAGAAATTGCAGATTTCAAAATCTGTCGTTCGCTAAATAAAATCATTTATGACAATGACAATGTTATCGGTGATTTCACCCAAGATTTTATTCATCAGATATTGGATGCTAAACGACTAGAAGCTGTAGTCCCAGAAGGTATGGAACCAGGCCAGCAAACAGTAATGGTAGCTGGTGGATCTAAAAATGAAATTTCTAAAGATCAAAAGCATCTTGAAAGTATTGTATCTGCCCATGGTCAAGCTTCGATTCAAGACCAAATTATTGAGAAGCGTAAAAAATTCCAATTTTTCGGTAAAGATTCATCACTTTCACCTCAAGTACAGGCTGGAGAGTTTAATAAAGCTGATTTAGATGCGGATTTTAATGCACACGGCGAAGCTGTTGCTGTAGATACGAATACTGAATCTGACACATCAACTGAACAGGAAACAGATCAAGCTACTGAAGCACCACGCGCCATAATTACGCTATTGAACCTTGATAGTTACTATGACGAGTTACGTGAGATTTTAAACGGATATGATCTTAATGTAGCGCCGATCAGTGATTATCAAATCGTGTCTATTCCCCGTCATATTAAACCTGAAGATCAAAGTGAATATGTAGGCGGTGTTACTGCAACCCTAGATCATGCAATTTCGCATTCTAATAAAGAAGAAATGGAAGCTAAAGAAAAAGACTTTAGATCAGCAATGGATAAAGCACTTACAACCAATCCATTTAGTCATCCATGCTTAACTCTTGATAAATTGCTGATTCAGCTTGCAACTAAAGGATCTATCAACGCAATTCGCGCTGGTATTTCTATTAAGAAAAAGGATGATTGAATGAAATAGGGTATAGCGTACTTAAAACATAAAAAAGGTCTCAAAATAGAGATCTTTTTTTATTTTGTTTTAGTTCATAAGTGGTAATAAATAAAATTCTAGACTCCCTTAAAGGTACTTGATCATTGGAAGGAGGTTTTTAAATCTATTTGGTATATACCATCTCTAATAATATTTAAGTAAATGTTATTTCACTTTACAAAATTCAGTACTTCAATTAAATTCGCACTTATTAAGTAATACAGATTGGCGAAATATCATGACTCAAGAACTACTGGAAAACCTTGTAACACTTGCTAAAACTGACTATCGTTCACGTTTGCAGCTTAAAAGTGTGGAAGTGGTTAAAGATTCAAAAGTGATTTCACCACGTTCAAATAACGCCGTTCAGTCTTCATCTCTTAAAACACAATTGCCACACTACATTAATTAATTTATAAAAAAAAATGTATAAGCACTTTTTATATTAATATAGGTAGTAGATTTTAATTAACTATTATTAATAGGAGTGCTTAAAATGTTGGATAAATTATTGTCTTTCGTTTCACTAAAGCATGATCTCTATCAAAAACTAAAATTACAGCCAATCGAAAGATTGTCTCTTGATAATTTTAACAACGTGAATATTGATGGAATTTACCCATTTCATAAACTTGCTATTGATAAGTTATATATCGATTCACGAAATTTCATACCTACCAATATTGCTAAATTTTCAATGAGTACGGAAGAGACTTGTCAGATTGCTGATTTGTTCAATCCAATTTTTGAAGTTAATCACTATCCTACTTATGCGATCGACATATCTGAGATCCAAGCATTTTCAGCTTCAAAATCCAATTTAGATGCTTACAGTGATGTTGATGTATTACTCAAAAAGAATAGACCTGAGCTCATTCAATCAATTACAGAAGAAGCTCTAAAGGAAATGCTGTCTCATGAAGAAATTAGTATTGTTAACTCTCCAGAGACTACATCTGATTCATTTTCAATTTTTGGCTGGAGTCCTAAAATTGCCATTTGTAATCATGGTGGATTCCATCATTTAGCAGCTGCTCAATACATAGCAAAGCAGTTAGATCAGTTTGTATGCCTTGAAGCTAAGACAACTTGCTAT
Source organism: Acinetobacter sp. YH01009 (assembly GCF_013420765.1). NCBI lineage: Bacteria > Pseudomonadati > Pseudomonadota > Gammaproteobacteria > Moraxellales > Moraxellaceae > Acinetobacter > Acinetobacter sp. YH01009. The sequence continues at coordinate 24,787 of NZ_VOYE01000005.1, forward strand.
ACGTTAAATGAAGCAGCTTTGAAGGCATTCAATCAACGATATGTGGCTTTCGTACTTACGAGTTCAACGCTTAATGGACTAGTGGAACATTTTGAACGGAGTGAATTGAAATTTATTCGTATGGATTTCAACCCTAGTCTTCTCATCGATCACCAAGTCTATTTTTTTGAAACCCTTGCTGAAAACTCGCGAATCATCTCATTGTTCAAAGAACGTTATACATGCCTGAATGAAGTTTTAGCAGAGCGAATCCAATTCCAAAATCAAAACCGAATTCTTCAGGATTTTTCAGATTTCATTGGTTGTACGAACATTCAAAAAACTGCCATATAAAGAGGATAAATATTAATGAATGAAATGTTTGAGAATAAAACCTACCGGTTATTTGCAATTATTATTGCATTAGTCACTTTATTTATATTCTTTTATATGTTGTCTCTAGGAGAGGGATTAATCTTAAGCTTCGCAGTACCACTACTAATTGGTGGCCTGGCAATGTTCAAGCTGTACAACTATTTCAAAAAACAGAACCCATTTGTTAAAACAGAAAGTTTAGCTGTTTTATACACTGAATTAAGCCAATACGATCCAGATTTACTGAAAGTATTTAGCCAATTTTCTAATGGCCAAAAACGAATGACATTGAGAGATCTTCAATCGATTCGAAACACATATGCTGCTTCAATTAATTATCAGCAGTTGCAACAACTCATTAATGACGGTAATGAAGAAAGCCAGTACAAAGTCGATCAATACAATTATTCACTCAGTCTATTGGATGAGTTGATTGAACAAACACAATACGCTTAAAGGGAATGTAATTTTATGAAAAACCTTAATAATATATTCCCAATACTTTCTAGTGCGGTGATTGGTGGCTTAGGTCAGCATCCTGATCCAATAAAGCGGAAAATAGGATACGGCGCAATTCAGTTGTATATACCAAAAACCCAACTGTCTGAAACCAATGTATATGATCTAAATGTTGAACTGATTGAGATCGCAAAATATTCATCTGACCAGACCAACTATAGTGTTGAGCACCACAAAATTAATGCAGCATCTCAATTATGGGCTTTGTTAAAATTGGATCATATTTGCCAGGCCGGGCGTCCAGTGATTGATCAAAATGGGTATGTGGAATGTATGCTTTCATTGCCCATACATGCATTGTCTAACTTTCTAGGCCCTGAACTTATACAGAATGAACTTATGTTGCCCTATATGGCCATTGATCAACAGGATCAGAGTAAATGCTTACCAATCTGGTATGACGAGATAGTTAAATCGAATGATTCATATGTAAGTGGAAATTATTCGGATTATGTTCAGCAATGAGATTTTCTAAAGCTAATTTTAAAACGCCGTTATTTATTGTTTGCATTCTGCTTGCAGCATTAACTTCTTTTGGTTGGTTGTATTTCTCAATTATTGAACCAGTAGGGTTTACCAATCTGTATCTAGTAATACTGTATTTGGTCACGGCGCTTCTGAGCTACTATTTTTCATGGATTATATTTTCATCCTCGACCAATTTCAAAGAACGTGTTGTCCTTACCTCAATCATTAGTCTATTTGCAGCACCAGTAATAATGTATTTACTTTCATTTGCATTTTTAAATACTGTGTTTGCCGTGGAAAGGTCAAAGTTTGAAAAAGAACATTTAAACGAAATTGAGGGGAATAGTTCATTTTATTCAATCCAGCAGTTTGCTAAAAAATACTATAACGCTCCACTTGTATTAGGTGGGTATGAAGAAAGCTGGGCTCTTACAACTCTTAATATTCCTCAAGCTTCACCAGCATCTTTAAGATCCGGTACCGGTTATTGCACTGTAAATATGTCAAAACCTAACTTGCAATATATGTATAGTCGTAGTTCCAATAAGATCAAATATGAAGATTGGGAAATTATGGTGTTAGCTCATGAATTAAGTCACTGTCTTGACCGTGCAGCAGATTTACCTGTTGGCCTGGGTGAAAAGATAAAAGGTGTATCCTCATTAGCTCCATCTGTACGCAAGGATGTTAAGTTTGACGATATTCAGACTTATCTTAAAGCTGAAGAGCAACCAGAGACGCAATTGTGGCGTGAAGCATATGCAGATGTATTTGCGATAGGGTATATGTCCTTAGTAAAAAATGGCAATATTTCGGATTTAAGAGACAGTCTAATCAAGTATAGAAATGGTAGGAAGGAAGATGTTACGCATTATACGGCGTGTTGGCTGGAGTATTCCAAGACGGTAGCTAATCCGAAGACGGGTTTTGAACTTAATGCATGGGCAAATTTTATTCGAGTTAAAGCGCCGTGTGATCTAAAAATAGAAAATAAGGATTTTGAATAAATGAAACAAATCGTACTGGCAATCTTATTCTTAGTATCAACTGATTCTATGGCCAATAAGATTACAACGAACCAGGCATCGAACTATGTAGGCAAAAACGCAACTGTCTGTGGAATCATAGCTGAGATAACGACTATTCGAAATGACACGTTTATAAACATAGATAGTCCACACCCATATCAAAAGTTTTACTTCTATGTGAATAACCAGACTTTAGGTAAACAATATTTATATAAAAATGTTTGTGGTACCGGAACAGTCAGAAGCCACAAGGGTAAATATCAAATTAAGCTTACAGATATAAGATCTTTATCATTTCGATAATTTAAATAAAAACGCACTAAAATGTGCGTTTTTTGATTCTAAACAGTTAACTGAACTGTCCAAGTAGCTATTGATTTACTACATCAATTAAGAATATGTTTTTTCCTCTATAAAAAGCGCAATATAAGGGTCTTCTAAGGGTCCTAAACTTGCAGCACCGCTTCTTACAAAGTTATTGAGGAAGTCTCTTCGTGAGGTTTCTGTGAGCAATTCACATGAATGAAACTTAAATGCTGAGAGTTCTAATTCACAATCTTCTAAATAAATATATTGTGCGATGCCATGTAATAAAAAAACACGAGTAGATCCTTCAAATTTCTTGAAAAAACTTAAGAGATCCTGATGTAGAGATATTTCTATGACGATACCTTGTCCTATTACAAAAACTATAGATGTATCCCCAACAGAATAAACTGTAGCTACAACAGTTTCTGCTTGTTCAAAATCTATAGTTTTCGAAGACATTTTCAATTACCTGATTTATATGCATGAAGGTGTTCTGGCCTGGAAGATTTTGAAATCTTCTTCTTTAAGTATTTGGTTTTCTAAAAGGGTAGACCTGATATCTGCAAAGTTGATCCAATGAAGATGCTCTGTTTTAACTTCTTCTATTTTAAGTGGCACACGAGGGTATTCCCATTGCCAATAGTATTTTTTATGAATCGCATTATCCTTAACCAAGTAATAAGTACAAGAATAATTTGGTGAATGTTCAGTTGAATAGCCGACACCAATAAACAAATCTAATCCTTCTTTAAGAGCAGATTGATAATCAGCTTCGCGCTGTAAGGCAAGATACTCAATAGAAACTCTATCGCGAAATATTTTGATAAGATCTAACATTTTAACTCCAGGTTTTAGGCACTACGCCAGTTCATTTATTAAAAGATTATATAGCAGTGATTAGGAAGAATTCTTTTTTTGTAAAGACAAAATAAAAAACCCTTTTTAATCAAATAAAAACCAACGTATGCGTAATAATACGCCGTGTTGATCAGAAGCCCTGATCAACTGGTATTAGTATTTATGCAACTCTTGACTCTTTTTCCTTTTGTAAGCGATCAGATCTTGCTTTTGAATCTAAGGCGCTTTGCTCTAAGTCAATAACCTTAGCAACTTCAGTTAATGCATCTTCTTTAGTGATGAATAAGCCTTCAAAATAACCATTATGATTGAAATCAAATGATCTTAAGCCATTAGGTTTATAAACTGTGTACATATCTTGATCTACAGAATATAGAACAAAAATATCAAAAGTGACTTTTAGCTGTTCATCATCAGAAGTAAGCTCCATGCATTGATGATGTTTTACTTCAACAGGGGCAAAACAATTACCGCTATAAAATGCCACTTTTGTTCCGGTCTTGGCATCTTCACCTTTGAGCACAATAATTTTCTTCTTACATTTAACTGCCTTTCCATTCATATCAAGTTTTGGATAGTTACGTATGAAAATATTGTATTTGGCATCAGGTCCACCAAAGATACCGCGAGTTGTTTCACTTAAAGACAGAGCGCGTTTTGATTTTTTTGCATAAGCAAGGATACAGGCTTGAAGTGTATGTCTTGAAACACCACTTGCTAAATTAAAATTCTGATCAGCAAATACATTTTCATTTACTCTATCTGAACCAATAGCATCATTAAACATATGGGTGATATTTGGAAAAATTACAATAAAGTCTTTTTGTGGCAACGGACGTTTTTGGTACATGAATGCAAATTCTGAACCGACCATTTTATAGAAATATGTACGGACGCCTGTAGAAGTGCATAATGAATCGTAAATGCGTACACCTTTTAATTTTAAAGATAAATTGAAACCAAGAGTAAAATTAGGTTTTGCCCAAATATTGCTGAACAAATGGTCTTTAACGACTGAAAGATCACGCGGAAAGTTTGGATGTACGCGAGCTGAAAGGTTAATACGATCTAAAGGTTGATATACATTAATAGCAGCAAGGTTTAATGTTTCTGTTTTGAAATCTACTGTATATGACATGGGATATATTCCTTTTAGTTGTCTAAATTAAGCATGAATTACATTGAAGATATTAGTAAAAGCATCAAGGGCATCAAGATAGCTTTCATCTTTATTAAAGTAATTATTGATTTGAGCTTGGAATGAGGTTTGATGGTTGCGTATGAGTGTTCTAATTACTGAATTATCAAATACGGTACTGTTATTAATGATTTCAGAAGGGTGATATACAGTTACTTCAAATGATGGGCTTGTAGATGGTTTAATTAAAACTTTAATCTGATTTAAGTTGATTCTTTCAACTTTTATATTTTCAATTGGGATGATTAAATGCTGTATGAATTTATAGTGACCATCATATAATGCCTTAAATCTAATACCATCCTGACAAATTGCAGAAAATAGCTCTTCAATGGTTGAAGCTGTAAATGTAATATTTTTTTCAATCACCAAAGGTCCTACATTTTTTTGCTGTTCTTCAGCATGTATAACTTTAACTTTGGTATGTGCAGTAAATAGAAGTGTCATATATTCACCATAAATTATTTGTTAGGTAATATATTTATTATAGTGATTAATGTAGTGAGGTTATTTATTTCAAAAATCAAAAATCAAAAATCAAAAAATCACAAAACCTTTTAATCAATTAAAAATAATCGCTTACGTATTAAATAAAAAAGAGGCAAAAATTTAAATCTAAATATTACCAGGCCAATAGCTAAACTATAGTAATGAACACACTCAATTGAGTGGTTCATCATATGCACGGCGCTTATGTTTCAGTAGGGAATTTGTACCTACTTGATTAGGATATATTAGATTTAATACGACATTTATACGATCAATGAGACATTGATTGAACCAGACATGACAGTTGCCATTTTCATAGAACTTCACTTTTAACAAGTTATTGTCAATAGATTGCCATTCACCATAAGCATTAGGTAAAGTTTCAGCTTTTTCAAAGGTAATATCTAAATTAAACAACTGTCTAGCGATAAATCGTACTTCATCTATTGATCTATCACGGCTATAGGTTGATGCATATTTATTCTTATGAATAATGATGAATGGATTAACACCAGCTCCTAAATTTGATTTGTAGTCTTTTGATAGAGAATCAAAAAGAGAGTCAACTTTTCTGGCATAGGTATAATGTCGTGAATTCCATATACTGTTGATAAAAGAATTTACATTTTCATAATTAAATTCTTGTATTTCATCTCTTGCTACTTTAGTTATTAAAGCATCATGTTCTTTCTCAGAAATGAAGTTTCTTAAATTTAGTGCTTCATCTAACTTTTTCCAGTAGCAGCTTGAAACATGTTGAATTGCTTGTTTAATACTATTGAAACCACTTGAATATGATTTATAAGTTAAAGCAGCGATGATTTGATAGTTATCTAATGAAATTTTATCTAAACTCGCATAAATATCAAAGATTGCTTTTTTTGCACTGTCGTATTCTTTTATAAGATTTTGTACTATCACAAAATCTAATGAGCTACTTTCCAGTGAGTTATTTGGCTTGATTGTACTTAGGGCATTCATATATGTTTTCCAGTAAATTTATAAATATATTTTAAATGTTTTTATTATCTATTATTTTTTATAAAAAAATATAATTGGGTTTTTTTGATTATAATATTATTTATAAAGCAATGAATGCTTAAGACTTGGAGTTAAATATGACGATGATGGATGTGGTTTTTTTACGACTAGACTTTACATATTCTGATAATGGTTTTATTGAAGAACTATCAGATCAAGTTATGATATATGCTAAAAGTCACAGTAATATTCTTTTTGCTTTGAAGGAAAAACTTAATGAAGAGTTTAAGATATTACCTTCTTCTAAAAACAATAGTGACAATACATTAAATCTTCAAAATCTTAATGATAAGCGGAAATGTAAGTTATCATACTATATGAAACGTGATGGTATTGTTTTGAGTCAAACTGGAATCCAGGCTCTGGAACCTAATCTAAAAGATCTAGGAGTAGGTGTTTTCACTAACAATTCATCTAAAAAAAATACTGATTTAGGATCATTGACGAAATACCCATTTTTCGATGACCTGTTCAATAGAATCATTCCTTTTTGATATTAGGATAATAATTAATGACTGTATGGGATAATTTCATAACGGTAGATACCGAAACAACAGGTATTGGCAGCGATGATCAGATCATTCAATTGTCGATCGTAAATTTAAACAATGAAATCCTCTTCAATGAATATTTCAAGCCATCTGTAGCTATTTCTCAAGAAGCTACAAATGTGCATGGAATTACAATGGAGCAACTTCTCGATAAGCCAAGTTTTAGTGTTTTTAGTGATCAAATACTGAAATTACTTCGTGATAAGTACATCATTGGATATAGCATAGATTTCGATATTCGAATGATCAAAAATCACTTACCAGATGTGGAAAATCTTGGTTTTACTGGTCTGATAGATCTAATCAAAATTTATGCTGAGTATCATGGTGTACTATCTAGTCGTGGTGGCTATAAGCTCCAAAAGCTTTCTAAAGCTCTAAATGATCTAAGTATTGATGGTTATATCTCATCTAATACCAAGTATAATTTTGCAAACTTCCATAATGCTGTAACGGATGTACGAGCAACTAATGAGCTATTTTTTGAACTATTAAAACGTAGTCCAGAATTGTTTAATTCAGAGATTTTAAGTTTTCTTCAATCTAATGATTTTACTAAACAAATATCGAAGTTTAGGGGCATACAATCAGTACTGTGCTAAGTAGTGCTTTATAGGTTTCCAAAATACCATGGTAAGTAAATATGAATTTTGATGATATTTCTAAAATGCTCTATACAGAGTGGTTTTTCCCTCTACTACTTACCTATCTATCTTGTGGCATGACATACTTAGTTTATAGATCATTCCACTTGTATAATGCTAAGGCTGTTAAATTATTTGCCCTAACAATTCTTGCTGGACTCATTGTTTTTTACTTCGTGTTACCTGTGCCAGTAAAAATACAAGATAGTTTTGTTCAGTATGAACAGGCTTTTAATCGGGAAAATGATGGGTATAACGGCGTATATACCGAATTGTCTAAGCGTGATGTTTGTAAAAATGGTTATCTGACTGCTTTTGGATTCTTCATCCTGAAAAATAGTTTTAGAAAAGATCAGGAACTTACCTTCAAGGTCCAAGGTTACTTATCTGGTGCGCCGTATGAACGCAATACAACACCGTACCAATATATTTGTGATGATAAATAAATAGGTTTGTACAATCCAAAAGGGCATGAATTTTATGCTTCTCCAGCTGCTCATATTCATAAAAAGTCTTGGTGTATGGAATCCAACGTTTCAAAACTTATTTCACAATAAATCCTGGTGTCCTGTTTGTTCGGGTACAGGTAGACGTAGCTATGGCAAACGTATAAGAGTTAAAAACTAACGACTCTCGAGTTTGGGGATCTGACTCAACATTTTGCTGTCCAGTAGAATTTGAGAGTTTACATAAATAGATTAGAGTGAGATTTTTATATGTTACCAAATGAAGAAAATCGATTAATAAGTTTGTTAAAGGGTATTGCTTGTTTTCTTATAGCAGGATTTCTTTTTATAGAGTCATACTTTATTCTGAATAAAAAATATGGTGAAAGCCTTTTATATTACCCAATTAAAAATATATCTTGTAAAGTAATAGATTTTAAAGAATGTGAACAAGAAGAAAGAGCTGAATAATATTATCTGTCACTCTAATTAATTTTCAAACCCTTTTAATCAATTAAAAATAAATCGTTTACGGCCATAAAATAGAAGGAGTAGCAAAGTACTCCCTAAATTAGCTTATTTGATTCTATCTTTGAAAAAAGTTGTGAGTTCAATGTAGACAGAGTTCGCAACCGAATAGGCTGATTGAATAGGATTGAAGTCTATAGAATCGGTTTCTAGCTCAGTGAGTAAGCCAGACGGCATAATACAGTTCCAGTTATTAAATGCATGACTTTGATCTGCTGTTAGTAGGTTTAGCTCAACCATACGCTTTAATAAACAACGCTGTAATCCAATAGCAACGTCCATCATTTCATCTTCAATTAATTTATGAGTTTGTGATATTCGCCACTTTGCATTTTCTTCTGCTTCAGCAAGTGTATACATATCAATAGCGAGGCGTGTATCAAAATTATAATTCGTATTGTTAAGGCAAATGATCGTTGAAGTTTCAACTGTCATACAATTAACAATCAGGGGATCATTTTTGAACGACTGAGCAACAAGGCGCGTATGATGTAGGGGCATACCTTCATTATCATTTTTAAAGGTATGTAGTAAATGAAAAATATTTTTTCGCATATTGTCTAAAAGTGCCAGTTTCATTTGTTTTATCTCCAAGTTTTTGGCTTTTTGCCAAATAATTAATTGCTATGTTTTGCTGCGAATTCGTCCCAAGTTTCGGGGCGGTCTAAAAGATCTGCAATTTTTCCATGTGAGCAATTCGTTAAATAAATTTCTTTACTTAACTCATTTTTGATCCAGATTTTTAAAGTTGATGCAAATCTACGTAAACAAACTACGTTGGTTTTATTACTGTTCTTTGCAATAAGAGCTTGTAAGTGCTGAATGGTCTTAAATACAACGCGTTCAGTACCAATTTGTGAATATAGCTTTTCACCTAATACGTCCAGGCCATCATTTACCTTAAAAAATGAATATTCATTTTCAGGGATCTGAATATTTCTAGACTTTGCGAAACCAACAGCTTTTTGTACATAGGCTTCAGCGCGTTCAAGTGAGAGCAGACAATTGTATACATTGCCGTCACTATCTAGTTTAGGTGCTGTAAATAGAGCGTATGATGCGATTGTAGGTTCATATTTTTGCTCTGGCGCATAGTAGTAATACCAAAGATCAAAATCAGCAGGGAAGCAATCCAGTACTTCAAAATCTAAGACCTTTAAAAAATCTTTTATAGTTTGAAAATAGTCTAGTGGATTGTCCATCCAGTCATCTTGAAATAAGAAAACCATTTCAGAGAGTTCAGCGAACTGTTCTGGGCTAATTTTTTCAATAACGTCATTAGATTGAATAGAACTTAATTGCTCAAACAAGACATCTCCATCTTGGACTTTCCCACTCTGGATAGCGAGTTTCACCTTATCCATCATCAAACCTCATTTGTTAAAAGTATTTAGGATAGGTATATTATATCTGCTTAATACCTATTAATAACTTAATAATAAAAGTTTAATTCAAAACACTTTTAATCAATTAAAAAACATCGTATGCCTATTTAATATTTTTTCATCTTGGTTTTAGTGAATATTTTTTAAAGTTTAATGATTTAAACAAAAATATTTTAAAAAAAGTTTTCTAAAAGGTTTAGTGGATATAATTAAAAGTGAAAGGTGATTAAACATATATAGGAATAATTCAAATGGTTTTAACTGATTTAATTGCAGTAGTAATGTTGAGTACTTGGTTCTTAACAGTTTCAGAATACAAAGAAAAGCTTATCAATTTTGGTAAAACAGCTTTTAACCTTATTGCAATTACTGGTGCTGCAACTATTGTTCTTTCATTCGTATTCTATAACACGGCGCAAATCGCAGCTAAGGATTATGGCAATGTAGTTAATTGGTATGAAGATGTTCGTTATGAGGAAGTCATGACGAATTCAGCTGATCAGAAAGTAGAAATCCAAAAATTCTATTCACTAATGGCTCAAAACCCTAAAGAGCTGTCTCGCCGTGAATATTACAAATTGAAAAGCCAGTACCGCGCTGTAATTTATACAAAGTAATTTTTTAAGCCCACTTAAATGTGGGCTTTTCCCTTATTGAAAAGGAGCAAAATAATGATTAATGCAGAGAAAGAATTGGCAGTACTTATCACTGAGTTACAGTGTATGAAAGCTACCATGGAGAACAATGTCGCTTCTCAAACTATCGTTGGTATTCAGAAATTGTGTGCATCAAATATCTATGTTGAATCAGCTTCGATAGATGTTGAAAAGCAATATAACTTTTTGAAAGGTTTTATTAAATGTGGCGAAGTATCATTGGAGCTAAACAGTGATCAAGTTCAAGAGTTTAATTCCAAGTTAGATTTAGCATATAGTTTAATCAACAAGGTTACCTATGAACTCGGGTATATACTAAAACGCCCAGAACTCAAACACATTGATTCTCACTGTAATTCAAGTATAGCACTGGCATTAAGCTTTCTGGATCGCTGGAGCGTAGATAGTGATCCGACACATGGTAGTACCTGTGACTTTGGGTTATATGTAGTAAATTCTCCAAAAAATAAAGCTGAAGTTTTTCAAGCTTCATTTGGGCTGGCTACATTGATGCATATAAAATCAGAAATTGAAAAATTAGAAACCTTTGAATCCATTGATTTGCATGAACATCTTAAGTGATAGGAGTAATGTAATGAAAACAACGATTAAAATTTTCGAAACTTATATTATTCCTTTGAGTCTGGTGAGTGTGTTTGTTTATTGGAATATTAACCATTACCGACCAATTCAAAATATTGTTGAGTCTTGTACAGGCAAGTACTGTGCTATACAAGGACTTCCAATTAATTCAATCGGCATAATGACATTGTTGATGATGAGTATTACAGGACTAATGTTATTGAGTGGGGATTACCGTAAAACACTTTTTACTCCACTAAAGCTCTTTTATTTAACATTTACACCTTTTAGGGCGATGCAGATTATTTTAATAATTTGTTTGGCTATGTGTTTTTATTTTACTTTAACTTTTAAGCCGTGGTAATCCAAATGATGAATTTAATGCTGAAAGAACAGTTTAAGAAAGATGCTATTTTAATTGGTTTTGATACGTATGAAGAAGATGGTGAGTTTGTTTTCGCTGAAACAGAACTCGCTTTCAAATTGTGGATGAAACAGAATGAGCAGCTTTCTAAAGTAAGTGAATCCTTAGCCAAACAGAACAATGCATTTGAAGCCTTATCGTATAAGTGGTCTAGCTGCTTAAAACACAATGTAGATATGCATCTTTCAAGTTGCATAGCAGAATTAAATACTACGATTGAATCATCATTTGTTGTTCACCAGAAAGTTGTATTAACTTGCAATACTGGCTATTCAAATATAGATAAAATCGATTCTATTTTTACTATTGTTGAAGTGAAAAATGATATTCAGGAATTACTTCTCAAAGATCAAGATGGTGCTATCTGGAGTACTTCCGCAAAATATGTCAGAAAAGCATCTTTAAATGAAATACAATTTAACCAAAGATCTAAATAATTTTGAGAAATCATTATGGAATTTAATCGTCCAGCAAACAATAAATTATATCCACCATTCTTGCATTATTTACAATATGTATTGAAACTTGGTGATAAGCCCCCACGCGGTAAGTTCTTTAGAAATCGTATTGCTGGTAAGCCTGGGATCAATGAGAAAGAATTCGGAAATAGTGATGAAGTATTTATTACAATAATTTCAACTAATAGGTTTAAGTATTAAAAATGATTAGTGCAAAAAAGTTTGAAAAAATGTTTATCCTCTTAGATAAAAAGAATAGCTTTTTATCAGGAGCAACGTTAGTTCTATCTATGAATGTTATTTTCATGTTAGCACTTCTATTTATGATTCTTATCATGAAATCGTTTTGGGATAACGCTATTTCATTTAGTTTTTTTCTGATGTTTCTTTATAATATACAAGTATTTACCAAAATGCTTTATAACTCTATTAACTATAAAGTTATGGGCTTGCATGTGCATAAAAATGAAGTAGGGCAGTTAGTGGCAGCCCTACTTATTAGTATTTTTATCGGACTATTAAGCATCCAAAAATTTGACTTACTTCCTGTAACTAAAGAGTCTTATGCACCTCTCTTTATTAATATATTTTGTACAGCAATGATCTTAGTTTCACCAGTAAGTACATATATTACTAGAATTTTGACTAATAAAATTTCAAATGAACCTGATGTCTATGATCTCATGAAAAAGATGTCTAAATCTAAATTAATTATGATCAATATTCTGTATTTTATTGTGCCATTATCTTTAGCTGTAACTTTGGTATCTATTCTCAAATACTAATTTAATTAAAGCATAAAAAAGGCTAGTAACTACTAGCCTTTTTTTATTAAAAATCTAATGCGCGTTGTGTCCATGTATTATTTTTCAAAGCTTCTTCTGCAATGTCTCTAGTTTCAAAATATTCAATTGACTCTCTGCTTACAGGTTCACAATCAAAAGTTCCAATATAAAAGCCTGCTCCACTTTTTAAAACTTGTACTTCTAATTCAAAACCATAATGCAATGCAATTTTACCTAACATATATACCTCATAGATCATTCATGTTTAATTTTATTTATAATAACTGACATTAAACTAAAATATTTTTTTTGCGAAAAATATTTTTATAGCGTAAATCTATTATTATATGTTTAATGTTTTAAAGGGCAAAAAGCCTAAAATTTGGAGTTTAATATGTCCGATTTATTTGCTGAATACGGCGAAATTGAGCACTTTAATGAAATAATTAAAATATTCAATGATGCTCGTAATAAAACCCAAAATAGCGAGTTTTCTGTTTCAAATATTTTTGATGCACCAAATACAAAAGATATTGTTAGGCTAAATCAAAAGTCAAAAACCTTTGTTGCTAAGAACAACTGGTTAACTCCGTCCCAGGCCACTGATGAAGTTGGAAAATGGAAAAGACATGCGTTAAATCAATTCATAGACCCAACTATACGCCAAGAAAATAGCCAAAAAATCGTTTTATCTCTCTTTGATCTATCTGGCACATGGTCACAACCATGGGTAGATGCTGGATATCAGGTTTATTGTTTTGATATTCAAGACGACCCATTCTACGGTGATATTAATAATTTTAATGTCGAGTTCTTTAGTGACTTATTTGCTGATTTTGAAGGACAAGATATTTATGCAATTTTAGCTGCATGTCCTTGTACAGATTTTGCTGTATCAGGTGCACGTCATTTTGCTGCTAAGGATCTGGACGGTCGTACTCAAGCAAGTATTGAACTCGTATATCAAACCCTACGTACAATCGAATACTTTAAACCATCTATATGGGCCATTGAAAACCCAGTTGGGCGAATTGAACGCTTAAGTGGTTTAGCACCATGGCGTTTATCATTTGATCCATTTCATTTTGGGGATACTTACACTAAGAAAACCTTATTATGGGGTAGATTTAATGCTGACCTACCTATTGCACCAGTAGAGCCTATAGAGGGATCTAAAATGCACAAGTTATATGGTGGGAAAAGCTTGGCCACTAAAAATGCTCGAAGTGTAACGCCTGTTGGTTTTGCATATTCATTCTTTATGGCCAATAACGCGCATGACCATAAGCTGATGGCATTTTCAAACAAATATGACCGATTAGACCGGAATCTTTTAAAACTCGCTCTGAATTCAGGAGTTTCTGAATATGAAATTTCGTCTGCCATCGATGATGCTTACTATGATTATGATGATCTGGCAGCCATTGATTCTATAAATGAACTAATGCTTGCCTAAGTATTCATACAGTATTCGCGTACACGAATTTAGTGGCAAAAAGCCAAAAACTTGGAGTTTATATTATGTTTAATTTATTACCACACGAACTTATTGTTGATAATTTTGCCGGGGGTGGTGGAACATCAACCGGTTTAGAACGTGCATTTGGGAGACCGATTGATATTGCTATTAATCATGATCCTAAAGCTCTGGCGATGCACCGGGTAAATCATCCTCTTACAAAACATTATTGTGAAAGTGTTTGGGATGTAGATCCAGTTGAAATCACTGGTAATCAACCCGTGGGATTAGTCTGGTTGAGCCCAGACTGTAAACACCATTCCAAAGCTAAGGGAGGTAAACCTCTCAATAAAAACATTAGGGGATTGGCCTGGATTGCATTGCGCTGGGCAGCAAAGGTTCGACCTCGTGTAATAATGCTTGAAAATGTAACGGAGTTTGCAGAATGGGGTGACCTTGATAAAGATGGACGTCCATGCCCAAAGCGTAAGGGACGAACGTTTAATTGCTTTGTAAATGCATTGAAATATCAAGGATACTCAGTTGAATACAAAGAATTAAAAGCATGTGACTTCGGTGCACCAACTATACGAAATCGATTTTTCTTAATAGCTCGCCGTGATGGATTGCCAATCGTATGGCCAAAGGAAACCCATGGTAATCCTAATACCAGTCTTGTAAAAAAGGGACGTTTATTGCCATGGCGTACAGCTGCTGAATGCGTAGATCTAAGTTTTGATTGCCCTAGTATATTTAAAAGAAAAAAAGCACTGGCACCAGCTACGTTAGAGCGTATTGTTCGCGGTATTTTGAAATATATCGTTCATAATCCAGAGCCATATATCGTTGATGCAGCTGCTCCAATTCTTACAGAATGTGCAAATGGATCAAGTCGGAGATCAATGCCGATCGATGAGCCTTTGAGGACAATTACAGCTGAAACTAAAGGCGGTACCCACTCACTATATGTTTGTCACCTTTCAAAAATGAAAAATGGATGTACTGGCCAAGAATTAAATGAACCTATGCATACACTCACAACAGTAAATCAATTTGCAGAGGTACGAGCTTTATTAACGAG
This sequence comes from Acinetobacter sp. YH01009, assembly GCF_013420765.1. NCBI lineage: Bacteria > Pseudomonadati > Pseudomonadota > Gammaproteobacteria > Moraxellales > Moraxellaceae > Acinetobacter > Acinetobacter sp. YH01009. Next base: position 40,050 of record NZ_VOYE01000005.1, read on the forward strand.
ATTTACTGAAGGGTTAAATTTCAAAAACGAACTTTTTGAAAAATTTGGAATCATTGAAATCAATGGTGAACGCTATTGTATTGAAGATATTGGCTTTAGAATGCTTCAACCATTTGAACTTTATAAGGCTCAAGGCTTTCCGCATGATTATATTTTCAGTTATGGACGTGATGAAAATAACCAACAATTGAAGTTAACTAAACAAGACCAATATCGTATGGTCGGGAATTCGGTACCACCGGATCTATCTCATGCTTTGGTTAAAGCTAATTTTACACATGAACAAGAATATAGCTTGGCTTCTTAATGAGAGGGTACATGTATATGAATATTAAATTTAAAAAACCACTTTTAACTATATTGGGCTTTCTGATATTAACTGGATGCTCAAAGCCAGCAACACCTGAAGAAATTAAACATGCTTTAGAAATTTGTCCTGATACTAGTAGTGATATAAGGTTTGCATTAAAAAAATGTTTTGGCCATACCTGTGAGCCAGATCCTATAACTCATCGGAAGCTTAAATCGATATTAAAAGACTGTTTAAAACAAAAGGAAATTAAAGAAGATCCTGAATCAAAAATGAATATTTCAAGAAAACAGCGAGAAGCATTTGAGGAATATTATAATTATTAGAAAAATAAATACCATTTCGATAATACATAAAGAAGATCCCTCGGGATCTTCTTTTTAGTGCATTTTTTAGTAATTACACTTATACCAGTTTGCTTTACTGTCCCAAACGGTTTTACCGGCTTCTAATGGGATCTGGTTGTACAACACATCACTTCCAGCTGAGATTCCATTTTGGGTATTTAAAAAGCCTTTGATATTGATTTTGATATTTTTCTGATCGTTAGAAAAGCCTTCTACACTTGCGATAACCGTACCATTGGTCTGCTTAAAATTAGGTTGCCCAAATACGTATATACCGGTAAAAGCAGACAATACTGTTTCATTGCAGATAGTTTTACCTATGTCTTTTGTTGTAGGGGCATTTGCAGCTATAAATCTATTTTTTGCATTAATTTGAGCTTGTTCCTGGCGTAGACGCTCATTTTCTTGACGTAATCGCTCATTATATTTTCTCTTGTCTTGTTCAAGTTCTTCTTGTCTATGAACGTTGTAATAATCAATATGACCTTTAAGTGAAGATCGATCAACAACCTTCGTTTTTAGCGAAATGATGTCTAGATTTTTGTTAGTACCACCGTATCGGCTTGATAATGGTTCAATACTTACATACCAGGGTGAACTTACATTACATTCAAAAATACCAATGTGAGGTGCGAGTTCTGACCCGATAGTCTTAGGAGATGGGTTATTACGTTTATCTAAATAGGCATATGTAGAACGTTGAATTTGTCTCAACGATCCATTCTGGCTTTTACATAAATTATTCATGTATGAATGGGGTAAAAGAGCTTCTTTATATCCAGTAAGCATATAGTCTTTACCGGTCCCAGCTTTCCCATTTAGGTTCTTGGAATTAATTATGTTCTCAGGGGTCTGATATTTCAGCATTTGATTTGGCGTAATTTCATCCGGTTGAGGCAGAATGGAACAACCAACAAGAGGTAGAAGAATAGCTGAGCTTAGTACTAACTTAATATTTTTCATGATCCCTTTATCCTGGTAAAACTAAAGTTGATTATTATTTAAAAGCAGTATCTTTTACTGCTTAAATATCTGTATTTTACTGTTTATACTTAATAAAACCTATGATTTATTGTTCTTATGCCTTCAAAAGGCCTGGATTATAAAATTAACAATATAATTTACAATTTAAATCATTAATTTCTTGAAGTACCGTATTTTAGGTACTAAAATAAAAACACAAAGATCAAAAGGGTCTTTAGACTTCAAACCAAAAAGGGTTTAAAAATGAAAACTTTAAAATTTACAGTTCGATTCTTTAACTATAACAAGCTTCATGATCAACACGAGTTTGTTGTTCAATGCACGGGATATAATGGTGCTTTCAATCAACCATCAACTAGTCCTTTTAAAATTGGTGTTAATGACAATTTTACTAAATTTGGCAAAATATCATGTTATGAAAGTACTGTAAGTGATGTGGGCAGTATCGTTGCAAATCTTACTGACCAGACAGGACGTAAAAACTTTGAAAATTCATTTTTCGAAGCAATTTCTCATGGTTTTGAAAATCATGAGACTAAAGGCTTTGATTTTGAAATTAAGCAAAGCTTAGAAGATGCTTCAGATTTTAAATTTATAGCTTCAACTTCTCCTTATGCGAATTACATTAAACCTGTGAATGGTGGTCCATTTAAAAAGCTATTCAGTACAGATTTAGGAGCAGTTATAGCAGCTGCCAAATTAAAATATTTTGATGATTTTAATTTTGATGAAGAATGTTTCTCAGAACCGACTCAACTTAATGTTGATGTAATGTTTGATGAGCAGATCCAAAAAACACTGTATTACATAGAGTTAAATACAGCCGGCAATTGGTACGATGCAACAACATGGCTAAGTGGTGATGATGTTAAGCCATTTTTTTCTCAATCAATGCAAGAGTACAGCGAAGCAGTTAAGCAGCTTAAATCAGACATTGATCGACTATATGAACCAGAGTGGGAAACTGTATATACAAGTGAAGGCGAGTTTTTATCTCGTCAAGATTATGATAATCGGGATCTTCAATAATAATTACTTGGCCACTAACTAGTGGCCATACCTTTCCTATTCTTACGCTTGGTGTAGTCAAATGAACAAATATGAATTTATCGCATGTGGCCATATGCTTTATGGAAAAACTTGGCAAACTGAACTTGCTCGTACACTTCACTTTAGTGAAGAAAGTGGCAACGTTCGAAAATTAGCAAAGGGTACTCGTAACATCAGTAATGGTGTTAAAGAAGACACTATAAAGGCTATGAAAAAGAAAGTTCAGGACTTAGCTGATGCCGTGGCTTTCTTGGAAAATCCAGAAAAATTAATCGTAAATACATCTGAATTTAACATATTGTCATTTGACCAGTTTGGCGTTCGTCAATGGGATAAATTTCAAGGACCTGAATTTTCAGACTATACAATCTTAATAGATGGTGAGTTATTAAAATCTCAATATGAAATTGAGTTTATTTCTACTGTGATAGCAGCAGCTGGAGAGCAAGCATATAAAGATGGTAACAATTTGGCATTAATCGAAATTATTCCTCAATATTTTGATTTACAGTTTTTGTCCGTAGATTTAAAGCAACAATATATTCAGAAAACAAAAGGAGTTGAGTAATGCTAGCAACTCATAATCTTAAATTTTTAGATTTAACTTTAAAAATGAAAGGTATTCAAAAAGTTATTGATTTTGATGTTAATGAAAACTTAATTTGCTCTAAAAACATTCAAATGCGTCAATTACTTTGGGCATGTCCGTCTAATGCTGCTGAGATCCGTATTTGGCGAGATGAATCAGCTAAAGCATTACCAATGGTTGAAAATGGTACATTCCAATTTGAAGAACAATTTCCAACTTCTTTTGATGGACATGTTAAAAGTGTTCTTGTACCAACTGTAGATAATATTGATCTATATGAATCTAAAGATGATCTACCTTATGTAGCTACTACGCCGGTTCCTAGCTTAGGATTGGTACATGAAGTTTATAAACGTGGTTTTGAAACTGGTACACCCAATCACCTGGTTAAGCATATGCTCCAATTAAACGCAATGTCTCTTTCTAACCATGGAGAAACGCTTTTAATGCAATCTGGGCAATATCGCGCTTTTAATCAGCATATTCCACGTAAAAAATACATTACCCAAGATGATTTTGACTATATTAATGAGAACTTAGATGGTTCATTAATCATGTTTACAGCACGAGTTGAAAACATGAATATTAATAGTGGCCTGATTGCTGAAGGAATGCCAAGCGTCACTAGTATTGGTGGTTTTGTACATATGCTAGAACGTGAGACTTTTCAAAATATTAACTTTGCAATTGGTGTGAAAAGTGTTCAAATCCATGAGGGTAAAAAACGTTACGTGGATCAATCTCGAAAGAATAAAACCAACGCAAAAAATGTTTTATCAAGTGTGCGTGGGACAGTAAATGAAACTACGGGAACTGTTGAACTAGTTTTGTTATTGAAGACCAATAGTTTACCTGGTTCAGATAAAGCTAAAGCTTTAATTCATTACTTAGAAACAAAGCGGTTACGTATTGCTGGAGGTTCAGTCTGGGATCAATTCGTAATGGCTGAAAACCTTGATGAGTATCAATTTATTGATGTTAAATGGCTTTATAGTCCAGCATCTTTTCAAGATAAAATTGATCAATATTTTGCAGATAATGAGCAAATTAAAGTAATTCAAACAACAAAAGAAAATGAAAAAGTTTCTTTTGAACGAAAGCCGGACATATTGGATTGTGCAATCAAATTAAATCAAACTTTTGAAAAAGGAAAAGCTTTTAGCATTAATTCCAATGGCTATATTTTTTTAGAAGAACCTAAGGAGCGCAATGGATTACGTACCAATGGGTATAACCATGCATTTTCTGAAGTGTGTTTTTGTCCAGTTGTTGTTAGTAATGATGTTGATTTTAGTCACTTATTCTGGAAGCGGCATAGTGACCAAAACAGCGTATATTGGCTGTAAATTTTTAGCATTTTTGCATTTAAAGCTCGTTAAAGAACGAGCTTTTTTGCATTAATAAGTTTAAAAGATTATTAGAGTGTCCAACTAAGGTAAAAATGGGTATCCAAGTAGTTATTGATTTTGCATTAAAAGAGAGCAATCTGCTTTTTGAGTGGCTCAATAAGTCCGTAATAATCCAGTTGCTGTGTATAACGTCTTTCTGACCAGTGATTAGAATTTATATCAAAGATCAAACAACGTAGGCTTTCGTGATGATGCACAAAGTTCTCAATCTCAACTAAATTTGTGATTTGAGCTTGTTCAATGCGATCAAAGAAGTCCGAACTATAAGAGATCATACTCACGTTTGGATTGTACATTACAACCTTGGCTTTTTCGCCGTGTCTTGAATGTTTTGAGTAGTTTTTATTTGCATTTGCTTGTAAATGTTGGATGAAATAATCAAAACTTTCTTCAGTATCTGCTTCAGTATAAAGAATATTTTTTGCATGATGCATAAAACTAATATTGATTCCAACTGGATACATTTCCAGAATTTGATCCTTACGAACTTTAAAGAGAGTATATCTAAAAAACATTATTGACTCCAAATATAGGGCAGTGTGCACCTTTAAAACATGGACAGCATTAAATCTCTGTTCTGGTATATACAAATATAACCATTTTTTTGAATAAAAAAGTTTTTAAAGAAAAAATGGTTAAACTGTTTATAAATTAATTTGTTAGAAACAAATCATGATATCTAAACCACATTTTTATTATTTGCAAAAACTTGAATTACAGCGCGTTGTAGATCAGTTAGATACACATATTGACGCATCTGTTCCAAAACTTTTAACAATGAATAATGACTCGGCAAATTGGCAAATTGAATTGGCAAATGGCAATGTTTGTTATATGAGTAATCACTTTACAGCTGTAGATAATGAGTTTTATCTGGTCCATGTTGATGCTTTACGCTTTTATCAGTATTGGTTGAGTTCAAGTATTGTTGAACTTGATAAGCATAGATCCATAAATTGCCCGGTGAAAAGGTTAATGCACAAGGATTATAAATACCATTGGGCGGTCGCTGGCTTCTCTAAAGGTAGATCCAATCCGGTACCAGTTGCACAAGTATATGCAGAGAACAATAAAGGGGCGCCGTATCTAGGATTTGTGAATGGTGTCACACGTTCATTGTGGCTTTTAGCCAATGAAGCTAAATCTTTTCCTGTAGAAGTTTATGGTGAGAAACCTGCAAAAAATTTGTTCAATGTAGCTGGAATAGGGAATAACTATATTCGTTATGATGAATTAAAACTATTACGTGATTCTTTGCCTGTATAAGAAGGTGCTTACACCTTTTTATACAGCATTTAGATCGTTTAAAAGTTCAAAAGTATCCATTTCTTTAACGATGTTCAATAAATATTGTCTGTTGTTTAATAACAATTCATCAAAGTGTCTTATATCAACGATATTACTTAAGTTATGTATTTTGAATTGATTTTTTGACATGTAATTAATGCATTCATCTTGATCAAAACATTTTGTTGCTGGAGATCCTGATTCACTTATAAAAATAATGCTGCTGTTCCACATAGATAAATAAAAATATCTGTAAATTTTATCATTTCGCGAAGAGTACCAGTCAGGAAGCATAATTTCACAAGAGTACTTAACATCACCTCCATGAGAATATTGATCCCAAAGCTCAATCATTTCAGAACGTTTTAGTTTAGATGTCTCCAGTGCTAAAACTGTGTACTGAGAATCCCTACTTAACCCTAATTTAAAACACATATCTGCGTAATTAATCTGATCGATATCAATTGTGTCTTTGTATCGTTGTTTTTTTAATTGATTCAATAATTCAATCTGATTGCTTGTAAAAATATCCATCCATTGGGTAACTGGTAATGATTTTATTAGGGCCAAAAAAGCTTTTTTTTCATCTCTGTTGCAATCTATGTCTTCTTGCATTTGTCGATTCCGCAAGTATCCATAGTTGCCATTTTCTAAATCGGAGCTAACCCAATATGCATCCTGTAAAGTTCTATCGGCTTTACTTTCTAAAGGTGTAATGTCAAATAGTCGGAGATCGTTAGGACAGCACTCTGTAAATGTTGGATGCTTTATAGGTCTGCTGGTATACGCTAATAAAGTTTTACGATGCTTTGATAAGAGAAAAACACTATCTAAATAGTTAGTCATCGTGTTTAGAACGGATAAAGGTAAGGCATATTCTTCATTTTTAGTTTTATATGTATCTAGGACGTCTATCTCAGAGTAACATTCAATATAAGGATAGTGTTGATGCTGACGAAAATTAGCAATAGCTTTCTTATTCTTACTATCAGAAAACTCATATTGAACATTATTCGAGTCTAACCAACTATAAAATGATTGATTAATAATATCCTTCACACGATGATCGATAACCAGGATATCTGGTATTCCAAAAACTAATGGAATATTTGGGCCATTAGTCTTGTAGTAACGGCTCCAAAAAGTCTTCAGGAATTTAGACAGGGAACAACTACTGTCATTTTTTTCATAATATTCCGTGTAATTTAATGGAAAATCATTGACGGAGATGCCAAGTAAACATAATGGCTGCATTGATAAATCAGGATCTATAACTAATGGATCATTAGAACGCATTACGCCGTAGTTAGGCTCTATGAATACCCGTTTGCAAACCTGTACTGTTAAGTAATGAATAATTGGCATCATCTCTGACATATTACGTGTAAATTTTATTATTCATAAGATAGACGATCTTTATTCTAACTCCAAGGATAACCCATTGTGTATTGGTAACTTTTAAGAAATATTTGAACAAACATACAGCTCTCAATACAATGGATCTCAAATCATAGTAAGGTTTTTTTTCATGTCTACTTGCAGTTCAACGTCAGGAAAACCTGAAACGAAAGTTATCGCATTTAGCGGTGCAAATAAAAAGATAAGCGATATTCTTGACCTCGAGCACGTCAGATCTAACTCGCTTTTACAAATTCCTATTGCAGCTGAATTATTATCAGCCGGATTTGCTTCACCAGCTCAGGACAGCATAGAAAAATCCGTAGATTTGAATGAAATGCTAATCACTGATGAGAATTCTACTTTTATTGGAAAAGTAGGTTCTTTATCCATGTTAAATGCTGGTATAGATATTGATGATAAGCTGCTTATAGATCGAAGTTTGGATGCAAAGCATTTTGATATCATTGTGGCTCAAATTGATAATGAATTCACAGATAAACGTTTAATGTTGTCAAAATTTATGACAAATAGTGAATTAACGGAAATCTTTGGAGATGATTGTGAACCAGATTCAATACCATCAGTGTGGTTGAAGGCTGAAAACCCAGATTATCCAAATATCTTTTTAAAGGATGCACAAGAACTTATTGTATGGGGTGTCATCACGTACATTATTAAGGCAGCACGTAAATGAATGAAAGAGTCTTCATTCATGTTGATATAAATTCAGCGTATTGTTCCATGGAGGCATTTTGGAACCCAGAACTTGCAAATAAAGCGATCGTAGTTCTTTCTTCAAATGATGGGAATATTATTGCTAGGAATGCTGAAGCAAAAAAACTAAAAATACCAATGGGAGTGCCGGTATTTCAAGTCCAAGATATAATTCATGCTAATAATGTTGCTGTTTTATCTAGTAATTTTGCTTTATATGGCGAAATGTCTCGCCGGTTTCATTCAATTCTAGCAAAGTATGTAGCACTGGAGTCGTACTATATATACAGTATTGATGAAGCTTTTCTAGAAATTACAGATTACATGATGCTGTATGACGTAAGTTTATTAGCGAATGAACTAAAAACTAAAATTAAGAAATATATTGGCCTGGATACATGCGTTGGAGCTGGGCGTAGTCTAACAGAGGCTAAATTAGCGAATCACTTAGCTAAGAAGAAGGCTGAGTTCAATGGAATCTGTAATTTAATATCTATGGACCCTCTAGATGTAGAGCAGCTTTATTTAAATATGGATGTTAGTGAGGTATGGGGAATAGGAAGTAAGTATTCAAAAAAACTACATGCCATGGGTATTGCTACAGTACTGGACCTTGCTAGTGCTAATCCTAATCGAATGCGCGATCTTTTTAATGTAAATATACAAAGTACAATTTTAGAGTTACAAGGTAATTCCTGTTTTCCATTCGAAAGTGCACCTAAGGCAAAACAGCAAATCATATCTAGTAAATCTTTTGGCCAGAAGGTAACTGAACTAGTACTTCTTCAAGAAGCGATTAGTAAATATGCCCAAAATGCATTATCTCGTCTGCATAGTGAAAAGGCTTTATGCGGTACCATCATTGTATTTTTACAATCCAACCCATTCGATCGTAGTAAGCCATATTTCAATAAATCAATGACATTCAACTTTCCTGAACCTACAGACAGCATTTTAGAAGTTGTAAAGATGGCCACTGTACTGATAGAAGATATGTATAAGCCAGATATAGAATTTAAAAAATGTGGAATTATGCTTTGCGACTTAATAGCTGAAAAACATCGTACTAATGACCTTTTAACAGATCTTTCTTTGATAGAAAAAAATGACTCACTTAAGAAGACTTACATTGAGATCCAGTCAAAATTTGGGCGAAACAAAATAGCTGCTGGTTCATGTAATATGAAAAACCGGTTATGGTCGCCAAAAAGTGAAAGGGCCAGCAGAAACTATTTTACTGAAGAGGGAATGATTGTATTTAATTAAAGTATTGAAAACCTAAAGAAATAAGAATCAACCCTAATCCACATAGCATTAACATTCCATCATTTTTTTTAGGTCTAGTTTTACGAAAGTATAAATCTAAAAAAATAAACACAATACCGCAAACTAAACAGAAAATTGCACTATAACTAATGTTATCAAACATAATAAAAGTCCTCAAAATCAAAATAATAGCTGTATGGTAATTCGATTATAATACTTCAATCTCGTTAAGAGTTTTTATATTAATACTACAATTAATTAAATAGATCAGAAAAGTCAGAACCTGTATTAGGAGATAATTGAATAAATGGTTCTTCTAATGTAAACATTACATCATCGATTAAATATGCAACAGGGCTCGTGGACTGACTTTTCTTATATTCTGGAGTCCCAACTTTTGAAATAAATTTAGAGACAGCATTCGAATATAATTCAATCTGGTACTCACGGCGCATAGAATTAAGAATATCTGATAGAGCTCCATCACCAACAGTATGACGTAGCTTAGTATTATCACGCGTTTTGAAAGCAAAATACGGGAAATGTTTGGCCATAACTGCACATATATCTTTACCAACTAAGTAGATATGACTATGTGATTCATAAAAATGTGAAAAAGACTCAACCACTTGATAGGTGTTTAAAAGCTTTTTAGCTTGAATATCACTTATAGCCCTGTGTACTAAAGAGATGTCTTTTTTTAAAAGTGTTTTTAAATTGTTCATATCCAGTCCTCCAGATGAATCCACTTAGGATTCATCAACATTGTTAAGAAGTCGTTCAATACGCGATAAACATGTTTTACATGTAATTTTATGAGGTACTGTATCTACAACATATCCAGCTATTTTAAGACTATATTCTTTCTTTGAATCCTCAGCTGAACCAAACCCTCCAGCTGTACACAAAAAACTATGAGCTTTTCGCTTTAATCGGCCATTTGAATAGTCTTCGGCTACAACTAAATGATTTACGGTGTTTGCCTGTTCACCATCCCCCCAAGAGTTTTCAGTTAACCCAGAAAGAACCGTTTTAATACCGGTGTACCAGGTAAAGGGTAAAACTGCAAAAGTGTTTTTCTGTTTCACTGCATCAAAAATAGGTTTGGCCCTAAGGATCTCTTCAGCGAGTTCAAATAAGCTTTTAATTTTTTCCTTAGTTTCAGTTTCTGCAGACTTCCATTTTTTTTGTGCTTCAATTTCTGCACGGGTATACCAGGCCACACGACCATTACAAGAATAAATCCAAAACTTTTTGCCCTGATTTAAATGATTAACCATCTCTTCAGATAAATCATACAAAGCGTTGTTTAAGGAAAAACATTTATGTTCTTTATTAACAAACGTTTTACCATCTTCAGGGACCAAGATAGGAAAACTAGTAGATTGTAATAGATGTTCATAGACGTCACGATCTAGATGATCTGTTTTAAATAAAACACCTGATATTTTGGGTTTAACGTAAGGATTAATAGGGAGAGCTTCAGATGATACTTTATGCTTCCAACTATCCCATAAGTTAAATTCTTTGGCCTTAGATATTAGGCCTGGTAGATCAGCAGCATAAATCTTTTGATGTTTATTTCCAGGATTAACGATATGATCCAAGTTTGCTGCAGCAGCTTCAAGATGAATAATTTCATTATCATTCATCCGTCCGTATTTACGGTCTAAGGAACCAAAAAACAAATCATTCAAAGTTGTCATTTGTGTATTCTCCAAGTCTTAAGCTTTATGCTTATTAAGTTATTTTACTTCATATTATTAGCTATAATTTTTTTTTAATTTTTTTTCTCAAACATATTATTTAGCGGTAGCTTTATTCGTTAATTTTCGCAATGTTCTTCATTTGGCAATGTAAAGGCCATGCCATTAACTAATGAACTAATACGATTACTTTCAGCCTTACGCTGCTTGGTATTTACCGTCAGAGCATAGATTTTCATTGTGTCACGATACATTTTATCAGGCTCAACTTCATAGTCAATTTTCGAAGCACAAACCATTTGCATACTAACTTTGTGTGAAGCTCTACGATAGACTTCACGATCATCACTAGCCAGAGTCATCTTTATTCGTAATTCTTTTGCATACTGCATATATACGCTAACAAATTCGGGGTTATTTACATATTTCAGCTTTATATATCCTTCAATATCATCGCGCACACCATTACTGTTTGCATCAATCCCACCGATGGTTTTTGTTTTATCTTCATTTTTTAGGAAGTTCGATTCCCTTACTTCTTTAAGTGAATTCTGAATACTTGGATTAAGAAGAGTAGAACAGCTCATCAACAATGTACTTAAGCAACTCAGTGCAATAATTGATTTTTTCATAGGAACCAGGTTGTTTTTGAAGAATTTATGTCCAACGATATACTATTAAATGTTCATTTGCACCCAGAATACGCAGCAAAATATCTTTAACCTTTTAATCAATTAAAAAACATCGTATGCGGTATAAAAAGCATAAGAAATAGAGCAATTACACTCTATTTCTGATACTAATTAAATATGACAATCAACAATAGTAATCACATAGTTTTTCGGAAAACTTCGTAGCATTTTTTGATTTACCTCTTCCCAATTGGGTTCTTCTCGCAAAGTAGTTCCGAACATACCAATATCTGAACCCATCCAATTACCTATATCAGATCCACCTGTAGCATCTAATAGGGCATAAGTACCAAAAGGATTACTACTTTTTAATGCAACAAACGTATTACGATCTACTAGAAACTCGTCATAATCATAGCCAAAGTATCCAAAGGTATGATTCTTATCTTTTTCTTTAAGTGACTTAACCTGAATTTGGTTATTATAAAAATCACGGCGTTCTTCAATCGTTTTATAGCTATCATCAGCAAGAACTGCTTTCCAAGATACCCATGATTTCGGAAGGTTTCCTAAATATTCTTCAAAAGTATCGTAAATCTCATGTGCTTTAGATTGAAGACGTTTGGTTTCACCATCAAAATCCAACTGTCCAAGTTCGCAAAAATCGACTAACTCACCATTGATCGTTTTAAGCATGTTTGCCCAACGACCTCCGATTACATACCAATCCCACTTGGCATTTTCGTTTGTAGAAGTAAAGAAATCTACAACTTCACCATTTTCATCTAATTCAAGCCATGTGTCCCAATCGGGACTAGGTTCTTCACCTGTAACGACAGTTGGCAATTCCTCTTCCCATAACCATGAAGCGAAATTTTTCAAATCAAAAACTTCTCGGCATGGCATATTGCACTTTTTCCATTGAATGAACATACCAAAGTCACGGATTTTGTTTGTATAAGTTCCATCAGCATTACGAATATTCACAACTTCTCGTTCGCTATGCCCCAATGGTTTTACCGTACCTTTAGGACTATTTAGTTCTTCAATTTCTCCGTCAATCGGATCTCGCAAGAAACGTGGGTCATCACAAAATACATATATCTCGTCATCTGCTTCTAACTTAACTTTTGTATTTTTCATTAAGGTAATGTTTGCTTCTTCATAACGTGTTTGAAGATAATCAAGAGATGATGAGGAAGTAACATATTCATCTTTTACGCCTGTACATTCATATTCATGAAAAGGTGCTAATGCAGAATCTACATCACCTTCAGGTGTGGTAATAACAGCAACAGTGAAATGAGACATATTAAAACTCCAAGTTTTGAGCGTTCTTGCTCGATGTGAAGTATTAATATTAAGACGTATTTCACTGCATAGACTTTTAACAAAATATATAATTAAAATAATGAGATAGAGATATTTCATTATTTTAATTCAATTAAAAAATCGTATACGGTTATAAAATATATAAGCATAAAAAAAGAGCCGAAGCTCTTTATTTATACTCCAGAATTTACTATTTGAGGCTTATATTTTTTTGCAAGTTTATAAGGTTTAAAGTGGGGAATATAGCAGGACTTACATACTGATTCGAATGATTTACCACCGCGATCACGATAAAAATTAGAAATTAGCACATAGCTATGACAATGATTGCAATAACGTTCAAATCCATAAGAAGCAAAAATCATCTTAACTGGAGTACTTTGATCAGCATATGTATTTTGAAGTTTAGGATTGTTCTTCACAGTACAAGAACATATATGCTCTACGATATCTTCAAAATCTGGAGATTCTTTATAAATGCCAATTAACTTTGAAGATATACTCTGATCTAGAATATTCCACTGATTATTGGTTTTTGAAAATAGGAAAATCCCATCAGAAGATAGGGGTAGCGTGTGACTTAAACTTCGATAAAAAATTGATAATTTTTCATCAACATCAAAATCATTTAAAAACCCTTCAATAACCCCTAATGTTGGGAATTGAATTTCCATAAGTTGCGCTTGTACTAATAGATTAGACCTAGAATGGTACTCAACAATTTGCATATGTTTTTCATTAGTTTCAATTGTGCCTATATAGTACTTAAAAAGATCTTTTGACATAGAAACTCCAAATTATGAGCAATATGCTCACTAGACAAATAGATCCACGCTTAAAAGCGCGGATCATTACCATAAAAAGCAAAAAGGTTCTGGTTTATATTTACAGCCTGAAGCTCTATATAATCCATTACGATCGTTGAATTATGAGTTTCTGTAATGTCGAATTGAACAAATGTTTCATAAGCATCAGACTCTGTGCACATCGCATCATCAGAGTTTTTAAAGAACTCTAAAGCATTAAAAGTAATGTATTTACGTATGTCGTTATTTGAGTCTGTAACCTTAACAGACGGCAGTAATGCGAGATCTGAAGCAATTAAATTAATAACTGATTCACCGATGCCATATGTACCAGTATAATGAGCATATGTATGTCTATCACTCATCTCCGGTCGCAATACTAGATCGTAGTGATTGCCATTAGAATTACGTGCTGCTATTTGTATACCCGGGTCAACGCTTTCATTAACTAAAGACAAATCCATGGTGTCAGTATATTCATAAATGAAGTGAACGACATCATCTTCAGCAAGGTCTGAATCTGGTGAATTATTTTTGATTAAAGTATTTTTTCTCTCTTCATCTAAGATATCCCAACCATCAATCACAAGATCAGCTCCATCACTAAGGCATAATGCAATGGGTCTGGTAGGATCTTGATCTGACTTATCAAGAATAGTGAATATTCCGAATAGACGTAGCCATGATGCAATCATTTCACAAGCTTGTGGATTTTGATTGATAATATTACGATTTTTACATTTAGCACCTAACAGGTTTAGGTTTTCTGGGTAGTTAATTTCAATAATGAAATCATGTAATTCATCTTTCGTACCGGGTTGAATAGATTCATAACTCGTTTCAATGTGAATATATTGTTTACTCATGCTGTTTTCCTTAAACCGTTCATTTATATACACGGTAAAATGTTTATTATTATCGAATTAATCCTGTACCAACTACACAATCCAAGAACTTACCTTTTTCATCAAAAACAATGAGTTGTTGAACTTCAGAAGTATCCATTGAGTGAATATTAAAAACTGGAATAATGTAAGCAGTGTTTTTTGGAAGAGTATTAGGAGTGATGACAAACTTATCAGCGGTATAACAATGACCCTGTAGGTATATACCGAAATGAGCAAGTTTATTTAAATCAAAAGACTGATTTAAATAGTGAGTTTCTTCTGGTGCATGATCTGATGAAAGATCCCGGCTGTAAGCAAACTGCAATGTTCTAAGGCGATCATCCAAGAGACTGCTTTCATATAGATCAGCTGTTGCCAAATCAGTTAATACAACTATGGGTTGTGATTCCCAAAATGTACTTAAAAGTTGAGATAAATCAAAATGTGTAGGAAATTGAATTTTTGATTCAATCAAAGACCAGTCTTTTAAATCAATTGCCATAAAAGAGGCATCATGGTCATATGGTAACAAGGTTACCGTATTGATAGAACTTGAAAGTTCGGAATCATCAAGCACATCATAAAGCGTAAATGAATTAAGATGATTATTTGTTTCTGTAAATACCGAAAGTTGTTTAGCCCAATCAGTAAAGAATCTATTAGTAGAAGTCATATTGTTTACTCCAAGTTTGTAGCTATTTGCTACTTGATATAAATATTATAATGCCGATAGTTTCTATAAATATTTATTTAAAAATTAAAATTCCAATTACTTTTTAATCAATTAAAAAATACCGTTTACGGTTATTAAATTCTAGATTTGGCAGTCATATACTAAACGTTAGAATAATAAAAAAGGGCAAATTCGCCCTTTCTTATTTATAATAAAATCAGTGAGGTTCAACGTCATAGGTATTTTCTTTTTCTTGAATAGCTGCCAATTCTCTTTTTTTTCTTACTTTTTGTTCATGTTCACGATATAAATTTTCTAAATGTCCGAATGGTAAGTGACATAAACGTGTTTCAACTAAGTAAATCCAATGCGAAATTGCATATCGTTTATTATTTTTCTTTCTGATTTCTGGGATTTCAAAAGTTTTATATTTAACAGCACCCTTAACAGCATTTAGAACCAGATCTGCTGTTGCTTCATTGCAGCATTTAAACAACTTAACGCCTTTTTGAGTACGATATTTAGACGGTACTTTTTTATTGTATTTAAACAACTCGCCAGTTGTTGTAACAGCAACTATCCATTCCGCACGTAGCAACTTCATCTGATCAGCTTTAGTTTGATCAATTATTTCCTTTTGTTTTAAGTCTGCGCTTAAATCTACGTCACCAAAGAGGTCAAGTGATTGGTTGTTTATTGATGTGTTATTCATTTTATGGCTCCACGTTTATAGCATTAGCTAAAATACCCAGCCGAAGCTGGGTATAGTCATTTACTGCTCTTCAGGTAACATAAAGGTGATAATGTGCTCACCAGCTAAACCAGGACCCGAAACAGCGATATTTTTAATAGTTTTATCTTGAAATGTATCAGGTGTAGCTTGGAGGTGATACTCAAACTGGCGTACCTGTGGTGACAATTCAGTGAATAAAGTTCGACTCATGTTAAGCATGTCGAATATAGTCCAACCGACAGTTTTTTCTACTGCTTCTTGATCATGGATAGAGTTTGTTGGATATAATTTTTTTGCAGCTTCTACGTGCTTGTTATAGAGATTTTCAGTGATGTATACAGGCACTTTATAGAATTGACGGCAGTCATTTTCATGACCTTTTTTTGTACTTAGGCATAAAATAACACCATCGTCTAAAGCATTTTGAAGTGAATATGCGTTAATTAGGTCAGCACCATCAAAAAAGTTATTTTCCATTTTAGAACTCCAAGTTTTGAGCAATTTGCTCTTTGATGTATTAATTTTAATTAAAAATTTGAAATAAAAACTTTTTTTAAAAAATAATTAAATGCTTACACATCTCATGATTGATAAGTGTAAGCGTTCTATCTTATTAGATTTCTTCCAGTGTCTTACCGTTTTGCAATTCTAAAATTTGTTCAACTGTAGTTACCTGTACTTCATATTCTTCAGTGATGTATTCAAGAATGTCATCAGTAGAGGCATCACAAATTGCATTCCAAAGGACAAATTGTGTTTGTGTTTTTTCTTGCCACACTTTTTCGATTTCTTGAAGCCCTAAATCTGAAATACTGACTAGCAAATCATAAGCTAATGCCCAGTTTTCATATCGACTTACAGCAATGTCTATACAAGGATCATCAGATGCTAAATAAGTCATGATTGCTTTAGCTTTGCAGAATGTTTGCATAGTTTGGTTTAAGGTTTCAGTCATTTTAAACTCATGTATTGATTTGATTTAGAAAGATTGTAAGGTGACAAGTGATGTTAAAAACTTTTTAGAAAAGGACTCTTACGCAAATAAAATCAAAAACCTTTTAATCAATTAAATGACCATCGTATACGGTGTAAATACTAATAAAGGCGCCGTGGCACCTTCATATTAAAGCGATCCACACCCTTCAGTATTAAATGCACCAGCTGGGAGTTTCCAGTTATCAGTGAACATTGGTAAGGTGTATTCCTTAAATTTGGCTTGAATGAGAGCTTCCATATCTTGTATATCAAAAGGCTCAACGCCATTACTTAAACTAAGGACGTCAATTTGCTTTCGGCTGATTGTGCAATTCATCATATTTTCGTACTGAGCAATCATCTTTGCACGTTCAGGGAAATAACAAGCAATTGTTGACCAGATTTTAGGACTGTTGAAAATACATGTTTGGCAACTGCTTCTTCCCCAACCTAAACGATAGGGAACTGGAGCTGTTACTTTGTACTTCTCAATCAGCGCCCAGACCTGAGCTTCTGTAAAATGAATAACATTTTTCCACCAATCTACACGTCTTGCTTTTAAACCAGCTCTACGATCACATGGATGTGGTTCTAACTGGTTATACTTACTGCGGTTAGGTGATTCTTCACGGCGCTCCCCGGTAATAAAACAAATGTTTTTACCATCGAAGCGTTCCTGGTTGTTTAACGCTCTACGCCCAACATCAATTTTTAAAGCTGAAGAGCACCAACGCGTCTGAAGACTTGCAGCCTGTTGAGGAAACTTCATACGTGTACCTGGCTTTGAACGTTTTAAATCGCGTTCTAATTTTATAAGCCCTTCAGGGGTTTCAACAAAATGTGGTCGAGAATAACTGTTATTCTTCATCATTTCGCCACGAAAACCACCATCAAGCCAGCTGAAATAAATAGGCGTATCAAAAGCTTGAGCAAACTTTACTACATAGTCTTCCATAAAAACCCAATCCATAAATGGGTCATTTTCTTCGTCAATTTTGTGGTGCCAGAGTTCAATTTTCGATTTTTCAACTCCCAGATCTAGTAATCGTAAATATGACGCAATCGAATCTTTACCACCACTTAGGCATACAATAAAAAGATCATAAATACTTAGATCAATCTCTGGGGCATTAAAATATGTATTTTCTGGAAGTTTAATCTCAAGATCAGTACCAGCAAAGATATCTAGCTGTTGAGTTAATGCTGGTATTACAACTTTATCATCGTATTGATGTACAGATTTCATTGTCATTCTCCAAGTTTTAGGCATTTTGCCTTGGGATAAAGTTATTATAATATGGTGCAAATGCTAAAAACCTTTTTATAAAAATCTAATGATGTAATATTAAAATAATCACTTTTAACCAATTAAAACATCGTTTGCGGTCATTAATTTAAAATCATTAGACCGAAGCCTAATGATCTCTTACTAAACATACT
Source organism: Acinetobacter sp. YH01009 (assembly GCF_013420765.1). Lineage (NCBI taxonomy): Bacteria > Pseudomonadati > Pseudomonadota > Gammaproteobacteria > Moraxellales > Moraxellaceae > Acinetobacter > Acinetobacter sp. YH01009. The sequence goes on from NZ_VOYE01000005.1 coordinate 58,591, forward strand.
TTATAAATCATTTATCATCTAATTCTATTAAGAATAAGTATGCTGGGTCATCACTTGTTCCTGTTAAAATATTGGGTGAAAAATGCCTCCATCCATCAAAAAAAACACCAAGATCATAATCATCCTGTACATAAAATGGTGCGCTATTATTGGAATTAATTCCTTTAACTAGACTTAATAAATCTTCTGATGAATCAAGATTTAAATAATGGATTATAAATCCATTATCATTTTTATTTTCAATCTCACATATCTGATTAGGTAGATATAATCCTAAGCTATTAATTTCAGATAATAGCTGTACATTTTCTATTAGATACATCTCAACCACCTAAACACTTGATAAAATACGAGCATTTGAAATAGATTCCATAACAATATGTGTCAACTTTGCATTGAATGTTTCGTCATACGGCGATACAAAATCTTCTTGCCATCCTAAATGAAAATCAATAATTTCATTTTTTTCTAAATATTCTTCCAAAAGATCATTTGGATTAGGTACAAATGATAGGGGGGAAGTAACATTGAAATTATCTTCTATATATTGAATTGGGTCTAAATCTTTAGGAATATTTATAGTTGCTATAAACTCTAGATAACCACCATCTGGGAAATACTTATTTTCACAGTCAATAGCGACAGTGATTTCACGGATATCATCAGATTCCAGTTTAAATTCCCTTAAATCTAAATCTAGACTTAGAGTGGAGGTGTTATACAAATGATTAAGCTCATAAGGAATGCAATCAATTTCTTTAAGCAGAATGTTGATATTTGCAATAGCCTCATTTGGGTTATTTCCACTATATGAATTTGATGAAATGAGAAAATCAGCTTGATCTTCATCTAATCCAAAGAACTCCATAACGGCTTCAGTCGCTTGATAAAATTCAAAACCAGTTCTTACACCTTTGGCTAACAGTTCCACACCAAAAGGCTTATAAGGGACATATACTGGTAGCTCGTAAACAAAGTTGAAATTCAATTTCTGAAAGATTTCATCTGCTGTTGCCCAACCCATGACACAAGCACTAGCACCACGGTCTAACATTTGTTGATGAGAAACCAAGTTTAATCCGTTTAAATCTCTCCAAGAATCCATATCCAGTTTGTCACATGGAACCTTAGCCATAATTGCTTTTAAATGCTCTAATTTTTCAATCTGATTCATTATTTTTACTCCAAACTTTTAGCAATTTGCTATTAAATATCACTCACTATCTTGACTTGGCTTAAACCAGTAATCTTGATTATCACTATAAATAAACCCATTATTATGTAATGTTTCGCAAACATCGCCAAAATCTACAGACAAAATATTTAATATGTTTGTTAGGTTATTTTCTTCGCTAATTTCGCTAGGTTCAACATTAGATATTTTGGAAATATAGATTTCCATTTCCATATAAAAGTGATTACTTTTTTCAATCAACGTTGGCATAGTCTGTTGGAATACAAGATGAGTATAATCTTTATCAGCCTTTAAAATATCCAATGTAACTTCTGAATTGTTATCAATATAGTCGGATAATTCATCAAATAAGCCATCTGCTTGATTAAAGGTCATTGATTTTGGAAACCCAATAAATAATGTTCCTTGAAGTTGATTATTCATAATAAACTCGATTTGATTTAATATTGAGTAGTTATTATAATTGTTCTTATTGATACTTATTTTTTTTGCTACAACAATAATTTTAAAAATATTTTAATCAATTAAAAATCCAACGTATACGTTGTAAATTTTCAATATGAGCTGAAAAGAACAACTCATATTGATTAATGACAAATCAATTATTTGTTAGTTTGAAAAACAACGAGTACATTGCATTTTTAAACAACCAGAAAGTTAAAGGATTATCTACTTCATCCTTATTATGATTCCGCAGAATATTCCAGTTGAAGTATTTGGCAGTATATCCCATGTGTACAACATAATTAAAATCTCGAACATCATTATCTTTTAAATAATTAAATGCAGCTTCTAATTCGTTAGTTAAAATTTCTTGGGAGAATGCATCTGTTTCAATAATGGCTTCTCTAAGCCCTAACAATGATAAGTAGATTAATGCTTCATGATCTATGTTTAAAAGTCTTAAAAAGTGCTTCTGAAGCAACTGTTCATCCAAAGACTCTAAATCCTTAAACTTCTTTAAGACAACTACCGATTGATTGCCATACACATATTTTAGAATCTTAAATTGTGATCCAGCTGGTAAGTTCTCATCAGGCATATTTGAACAAAGCGCGGTATAGCGATTCATGTCAATAAGAGAACTTAGTGGTTGATTTATAGATGCAATGAGCATTTCATAAGTCCTTTTAGAAATTTGTATGCTTAATCTGGTCGTTAATAGGGAATAATTTTATAAAGTTATCTTCACCGACAACTCTATTTGCAATAAAAAGTGATTTTAATTCTCTTATAGACTCATGATTTAAAGTGTCTTCATGCTCAGATGAATATTGAAACTTCTGAACATTTTCAGTTAAAACAACATTTGTTTTATTTTTTTCATACAATTCCTGTATATGTTCGTTACTAAGCATTTGAATGTCATACTCTTCAACATTAGCTATATGTAAGTCTAATGACTTCATTAGTAAGGGGTTTAGTGTATAATCAAAATGAATCACAAGATTATTTGAGTTGTGATGGTAATAGAACTTTGTGTCTGTAGGTTTGATCGCATCAATAGCTTTAAACCAAACAACTCCGTCTTCATACGTTGCAACATGGCTTGATACCAACTTATAAACAACTGTATCGAATATTTTTTCTATTGAAGAACCTACAAATATGTAATTCATTTGAGAATTACTACCATTCTTAAAATCATATTTAGCAATAATATTTACTGCAAACAACTGGTCTAATTGTTTCATTTTAACTCCAAGTTTGGAATACATAATTTCCGAATATTTATTATAACTGAGTCAATGTTGAATAAACTTTTTTAAAGTGAGAAATTTTAACCTATTTTAATCAATTAAATATAAATCGTATGCGGTATTAAACTAATACAAGTGAAACAAACATATGTTTCACCTAGAAGTATTTAAGATTCAGTCAGTTCACAATAATCTAATATATGAACGTTATTTCCAGTAAGCAGCCAGCATGGTATATATTCGTTGTTTGAAATTTGAAAAATGTTTTGCATTGTACTAATACTAGATTTTAGACAATAAAGACTATTTGGCTCAGGATTACTTGCATCATCATCAATCAATGGAGTATCAGCGATTAAGCGATATGTAGCGTATTTAATGCAGTTAACATCATCATTTGGTATTAACTGTTCTGAGATTAACGATACTTGATCTAATGAGAACAATTCAGGTTGTACCCATTGGATTTTTTCAAATTGTTCTACCGTGACTTCTACTTTAGAGCCATCAGCATATGTCACATTAAAACGACCAGTATTCATGTACTGGATCTTGAAATTACATGGTATAGTAAATGGGTTATTCATAATTGATACTCTAAAAAAGTTAAAGTTTTCTTTTATTGTATTAGTCGTTTAAGTAGTCTTCGATAAAAGAGAGTATTTCGGTTTTTAAACTAGCTGAAATAGTCGCCGTATTTAGTTGGTTTAAATACATTGTTGCTTTATCTTTAACATCTTTTGAGATTGCCGTATCTCGAATTAATACTAATGTATTCCACATAATTAGAACCTCTACTTTGTTTATATTAGAAGAATATTCATTATATAATCTTGCAGATAGTTTCCAATTAATTGCAAAAAACTATTTTTTCAAACATTTTTAATCAATTAAAACATCGTATACCTTGTTATTAGAATCCTGGTGTAGGTAATTCAATCGGTGGTTCATTATCTTTGTTAATTTCATTTTTTGCTTCATTTCGATAATCTAGTTCGAATGGAGTAATGACTTTGTTCATGACATCCTCAAGATAGGTCATATCTTTGGGCATCCGTTCTGTATCAGCGCCAGAATCAATATAAATTTCCTGATCAGTTAGTGATCTCTTACAAGCATAGTTCCAATCCGCTACTGATACAGTCGTTAAATCCATTTTATATCCAGCATCCATAGCTAACTGATTCATCATTAACTTTGTTGCCCGGCCATTGCCTTCCTCAAATGGGTGAATTTCATTAATTTGTGCGTATAATTTAGAGTATGCCTTAACAAAAGTTTCTTTATCTAAGTTCTTAAGATAATCCTGTTCTTGAATACTTTTTGTAAACTTATCAAATTCATCAAAAATCTGGTCTTTATATAAAAAGTGACCTATTTCATAGTTACCATCTGGAGCAATAGCCCTTTTAGAAATATCATCTAATCGAACTTCTCCAGCCCAATCATAAATATGTTCAAATATTTTTTCGTGAATTTTTGCTAAGTGTTCGAAATCATAATTACCCGGTATAGGATCTCGTTCAAGTTGATAGATTCTTGTTTCTGTAATATCTTTTTCAATTTGCTGTTTAAATTCTCTTTGAGCCCTAGAAGTAGTAGGTTCATTAAGGATTTCTTTTGCATCTAAATAGTATTCAATTTTGTCGTTCATCTTTTTAATACTTTAATGTTTTAAATTATATTCATTAAACAGAGGGGTGATGCATCTGTGACATCCCCCTCAACATCACTCACTATTATTTCAACTGTTTCCAGAGCGCTAATAGTTTTGCTTCTTCCTGTTGTGCTGTTGTTTGGCCAGTCGCAATACGCTCCATACGTTCCTCAGATGCTTTTTGACATGCAGCAACTACTTCAGGCGCAAACTCCTGATTTACATTGGCTTGTGCTGATCGATAAGCAGCACGTACTTTGTCTGCTTCATTAACTAAACTTTGCATAAAAGGTCTCCAGACTTATGTTCTATATATGCCTATTGTAACTCTGCATATATACGAAATCTTGCAATATTGCGTTATTAATAAAATTCTAGTATATACTTTCATTAAATAAACTAAGGATGTAGCGGTATGAAAATATTTAAGCAAGCTAAGTTGGCTGCTTTGACATTGGTTTGTGTTTCAATGTCTACAACTATCTTTGCTGGTACTTCATTATCTGCATTGAATACATCAAGCTTAAAGACATTGGTTGCTAAAGCTCCTACACCGGCTACTAAAGAAAAAGTTGCTACTACACTTAATGCAAAACTTCCACTTATCGTAGAACCGGGTGCTACTCTTAAAAAAGTTGAATACTCAAATAATTTCAAATTAACTGTTTTTATGACAGATAAAACAGCAAATAAATACTCATCAGATGAAACTGACTCTCTAAATCGCTTTGTTGTTGAGAAAATTCATCCATTTTACTGTGGTGTTTTTAAACAATCTAAAGCTGCATACAAGCCAGATCTATACGTGGATCTTGTAGATAAGAAAGGGCAGTCTTATTTTGGTAGTTCTGAATCATATAACGATGTTTGCCAATAAGATTTAAACTGTTAAAAATATAACCGCTATGTGCGGTTATATTTTTTTTCATTAACAGAAAAATCAACGCTGTATTGATCCATGACACTCATTACTTCACTTTTAACAATAGCTGTATTTGAATTGAGTATATTCTTTAGCACTACTCTTAAAACTCCAATATTGAAATCCGCATACGGTATTAGCCAAACGTTTTCGGCAAAAGATTAGAATAACCGACAATATTACGTACTTTGTCTTGAAACTCAGTGTTAAGTGGTTTGTCTGTTAGACGATTCAAATAGTTCTTAATTTCACGTACCCAAATATGAAAAAGTTCATCGCAATTTCGCATTAAATGCTTCAACTGATTTCGATCAGATTCTGGTAGGAATACTAGTTCAGAATCAACAGACCAGAGATCAACTTCATGATCATCAATAGATAGCAGATAAAGCGTATCTAGTGCCAAAGATGATGTAAGTTTTCCAATATCTTGCTGGTATACAAGCTCAAAATCAATTTGTGTATCTAAGCCAGCTTTAAGCTTTTCAATCTGAATATCGCGGCGAATTACGATTGGTAATTCAAGCAGAACAGTATTTTTTTTGCTTTGACCATGATCAGCTTTAACTTGGCTATCCCAGTTAATGTTATTTAGCATGAGTGATTGAAAGCCTTGTAGTGAATGTTCATTAAGACCAACAATGTGTGTTTTTCCTAAGATATCAATATTCATTTTTAACTCCAAATTTTGAGCACATTGGCTCGTGTCTTTTAATTATAAAGACGTGCTACTGCAATTAACTTTTTTCAAAAAAGAATACTAGATGAAATTCTTATATGTTTTAGGTATATACGGATAACGTGGACAATTTGGTAAATTTTAATTACACTTTATACAGTGATAAAGATTCCATGGTTTTTCATCAGATTCCATAAGTTGATTTATTCACCTTTCGTTTTAAAGAGCCAGCTTATGCTGGCTCTTTGCTGTCTGGTATATACCTATTACATGCTGGCAATTCAAAAGCACAAATATTCTTAGGAATGTTTCAGATAATAACTATAGATACGGTTAACATGAATTCATTGGCTAGTTTGGATAACGGCTATGAACATAATGACAACTGTTTTATCAATTACATTAACTTTAAGTTTGCCAGTTGCACTTGTAGGCAATTTGGTTTTTTTCGCTATGATCATCTTTTCAATGACCATGTGTACGATCAGCGTCATGGCATACGTTATATATCTTGTGTATAACGGTGAGGTTACTTCTACAATAAAACCAATGATAGGACAAATATTGTTTATTACTGGTTACTCTACCTGTTCAGTTGGGCTTGTATATCTACTGAGATAAAGGGAGTGATGATTGGTGCTAAAGGTCTATCTTTAGATCGATGTTTAAGAAAAATTGAAAAAATAAGAAACAGCTGACTAAGCACAATATCAAAGTAACCGCGCTGACTACGCGAGTAGCTTTTACAACATTATGACTATCAGATTTAGAATTTAACAATCCTACTTTCACAAACTTAAAACATGCATCGAATGACGTAATGGCAAACCATGAGCCAAAAATATAGATAGCAGTTATGTTGTTTAATTTTGGATCTAAGACTGAACTATATAAATAATAAATAGAGGTTAATACAACTAGGCTTAATGAAATACCATAATGAATGTTCTTGCTTCCTGTTCTCTTATTCCCACCTTTTAATAAAGTTGCACCAGATGTAAAACAAAAAATGGATATCTGACCTAAAAGAATGGCTAATGCTAAAATTGGGAGGTACAAATCAAAATTAAGCTGATCGCTGGTTACGGCAATGGCTGTTGCAAAAGCCAAGAAAATTAAAAAAATAATATATGGCATATGTAGATACTAAATCTGTAATTTTGATAATTTATTATAGTTAATGATACAAAAAAAACCCTAAGGTAGGGTTCTTTTCGTATCTGTGGGTTAGTTGAGATAGTTCTGATCTATAAATTTTGTATATTCTGAGTTCAGATCCGCAACAATTTTTCGTTTTAATGAGTCTAAATTATCAAAACCGGGAATGGAAATATTAGATTTACTAATATTTTTTCTTACTGCATAACCATTGTTATCTACAAGTCGAATAGTTTGTAGGTATTCATCAACCATATTTTCTATTTCATGTTTATTAGAAACTTGGTACAGCTGACGCACTTGTGCATGATTGAGACAAGTACCATACTGTTGGTCATATGTCTTGTAAGATACATCAAGGGAACTGCACAGCTGGGCGTTAATTTGATTAATCTTAAAAGGAGTCCCTTTTACAGCCAAACGAATGATAACCGTATTAATTGGACTGGAAAGACCAAGTACACCAACTGACTCAATAGAAATAGTATGTTTCATATTAACTCCAAATTTTGAGCTTTTTGCTCACAATATGATTAAAAAGGATTAAGACACGATAAGTAATGATTTTTGAAGATCTTCATTTATTTCATAAATTAGCTCAGTAAGTGCTTTCATGTGGGGTAGCAGCTTGTAAGTATCTAATTCGCTATCTAGCGTATTTGGCTTAAGTACACAAAACGATATGTCCGGGTTAGAAGCCAATTTATTTGTGATTAAATGACTTAAACAAGATTGTACTAGTGGCAAGCTCTCTTCAGATCGTGCAAGCAAAGGGAAGATAACAATAAGTATAGATAGATCCGTAAACTCATTATTATTTTGAGCCATTAACTGCTTTAGAGCATCTTTAATATCCTGGTCGAGTACAAGGAGCTCTATACCTTTCCTCATTGCTTTATATGCATTATCGATCGCTATTTCAGAAAAATAGAACCAATCTCTAGAATCATCCAGCATGAACTTGTCGATCGCTGAAATTTTACTAAGAACAGATAATTCTTTTTCATTGAAGAATTGAACTGGTACAACGGTTTTAATTTCACTATTCATTATTAAAGTCATTCACATAGCCTCTAAAAATAGCTCTGGAACGAAATCCGTATTTAGAGGATTAACTTCGATGTATTCAATAATTTTAAACGCATCAACTTCAGAAATTTCTTTTACTCGAAAATCAAAAACTGTGTCTTGGCCAACACCATCAATCACGCAAAACGATGACATAACTTCGTCAAGCTCAGGAATATTTTTGTAGTTTTCAGCTGTTAAATTTTCAAGAGTAAGAACTGACTTACTAACATGGTTTTTAAGCATAAAAGCTAAAAAGAAAGGGAGGCGATATTCCGCTGGCGCTTTAAGGAAGAAATAATCAGAATGTTCATCATCTCGAACATCTTGACGCGTAGCTTTGACCAGGTACGTCTGAAAATTTAAAGTGGCTGCTGGTAAGTTCATAAAATCTAGTGGGCAAAAATCAGCGGTCAATTTCATTTTGATATCTCCAAATGCTAAGCAATGTGCTTGTATATGGATATTATAAGATGCCGGAACCCGGAGATTTTTTTTTCGAAAAATTAAACAGCCAATTGATGAGTAAATGCTTAAACTATGAACTATAATTCATTACAAGGTGTCAAATGACCCTTAATTATTGATTATAAGGGAAATACAAATGAATTTTACTGCAGATTTACGCCCTAAAGGACGTCAAAATATAAATATAGATCACGATGCATTTATTTCCTCGGCTACAAATGATTTCAATTTTGGGGGAAATTTATTAATAGATATTTTGCTTGATAAACTTGAAGAAAAAAATCTAATAAATCAGCACACTGAAATAGATGAAATGCCTTGGGTAATACCATCAATTGATGGAACAAAAAAATACTACAACTTAAAGATAGGAACCAATGATCTTGAGTTATTGTTATGTGAGTTAGAAGAGAAGCATACCAGTTGGTTTAATGGTTCTATTAAATTTGTTCGAGATCAAATTCAAATTGACAATAAAGAGCTAGTTTTGTCATTCACCCAAAGAATGTTATTTAGCTTTTGGGTTAAGATAAATGGTGTTCAAAACCTTGTCTCTTCAGCAACATATGAACTTGCAATACTTGAAACTATATTTCATATAGATGAGCAAATTAAAAATAATAAATTCTTCAAAATGTTATATCCAAATCATGAACACTTATCGAGTAACCTAGAAACTTTTGAAAAATACATCAAATCAATTGAGGTTGCTTTTTATACATTTAAGGATCAACCACCTTTTACAACTATAGAATGTACCCAGGAGCTTTTTGGTCAATATCTAGCTTACAAAAAATCCTTAATTTTAATCAATTAAAAAACACCGAATGCGGTTTTAAACTGTCCAAGTGAAACATAGTGCATGTTTCACTTTCAATATTTATTTAAAAGTATTTTTATACAAATCAGTTTTAATAATATTAATCATGTACCCATAGTGATTAACTATTTCATCAAGTTCGGTATTGTCTATTTCTTCATCATTGATCAAGATTTCAAAATTAATTGGCTCTATAGAAGTGTATTCTTGAACTCCATTAACAGTTACATAGTTAGAGAAGACAAGCTGTATATCATCACCAGAGAAGCTACCATCAAGTGTGTAACTTTTATATAAGCGACTACCATCGTTCTTATTGACAGTACATATATTTTCTAAGCAACTTCCAAAATTGTACGATGATAATAAGTCTGCAATGTTTATTGCATGGATATTATCTAAATGATCTTTGGAATTTAAATCAAAAGCTACTTTTTTGAAATCCTTAACAAACTGGTTCTTGAAGCTATTTGTTAATGAAGACATATAATCATTAAACTTATATGATCCATTTTTTGTTAAATATTTACCCTCGTAATTGAATGGGTTCACTATTCCTAATAAATTTAATGAATTTAGCTTTTGAAATTCGTCATATGTAATTTCCTTTATATTGTGATATCGATACTCATTTCCATCTATTATCCAGGTATCAGAATGACAATCAAAGTTATAATTAATAAAGAAATAATCTACATCATTTAAATCGTCATCATCATCAAAAGGTGAATACTTAAAGAGGGTATAGTTTATAAATGCTAGTAATGCAGGAATTTCTGAAACATCAGTTGTGTCGTAATAGCCAGTATTGAAATCACTTAACTGAATTGCAACTGGAAGTGTAGGGGTGTCATTTACCGACATCATCACTAAAATATATTTATACATTTTCGATCCATTAGGTTGTGTATCTATACCTATTTTAGTATTCATATTCCATCTATGGATTTATTCATGAAATCAAATTCCTAGCAATAATTTCGAAAACTTTTAATCAATTAAAGTTAAATCGTATACGTTGTAAACCTCACAATCTGGTGTATATTTAACTTCTTGTAAATAACCTTGAGTAATAGAGATATGGAATTAAATAATCTTGGAAAAAAAGAGTTAGTGAAATTAATTAAAGATGCAGAGAATAAGATTGTAGCTCTTGACAACAAACAGTTTGATGATGCCTATCTAGAGATAGCAGCGATTGCTAAGAAGGTTGGTCTTACAATTCAAGAGTTAGAAGAACACGGCATCAACCGTAAGTTAAATAAAGTAAAAGCAAAAGCAGCAATTAAATATCAGAATAAAGATAATCTTGAAGAAACTTGGACAGGCCGTGGTAAACAACCTGGATGGGTCAAACGTGAATTAGAAGCCGGGAAAAATCTGGAAGACTTTTTAATCGCGTAATAAAAAAGGCCTGGATATCCAGGCCTTTTTTATAAATTTACTCTTTTCATTATTGTATGATTTTTAATTTTGATTGAAGGCTCATCAGATCATCATCTTGTATTCCTTCAACAGAGAATTCATTTAATACATCCTCCATCTCGGATGGTGTAAATGCTAATTTTCCAAAGTGCTGCTCAACTATGCTTACGGCATTTATAAGAGTGTATTCAACACTACATTCAACAGAACAAAACGTATCTTGGGTTAAATCATTGACTTGATGCGTAGAGCATTTATCGTCAGTATTAATTTCCTCATTGCACTGAGGGCATGTAAAAAGTCCCATCTTAATTTCCTTTCCCAAACATTAAACTTACAAGACCATATTCACTATTTTGATCAAACCATTGCCATATATCGTGTCGATCAGTACCTATTGCCCAAATGTGAAAATTGCTTTCTATACATTCATTTTGGTCTATAATTACCTCACCAAACTGATTCCAAAGTTTTTCTATGTTTAACGACATAAGGTTTCTCCAAATGATTTAATATTTATATTTTAAGTTCATTAATGGGATAAAAAACTTTTTTCTAATTAAATATTACATGAGATTAATATTATGATATTTATTGATAGGATATTTAAATTAGTGCCTATGTCATCTATTTTAAAAGTCTTAATAATATTATTTTTATATTTTACAACTCCAGTCATCAATGATCCTGTTTTAAATGAATTTCAAAACTTATTGAAAATTAGCTGTCTGTTGGTAATAATTATCTCTTTTATGCTAGTAAGTGTTGCAAACATATCATTTTTATTTAATAAAATAATTAATATAGTTTTTAATGTTTTTTTCTTGTTTTTTGCAACTAATTTGTTGTTAGCAGAGTTTGGGCAGATGGCATTAACTTTCTTCACCGAACAACCTGAGACACAATTTCTTTTTTTTATTGAAATAACATTTTTATTATTAAGTGCACTTACCATATATCCATACATTATTAACTCAACTCTTAAGTCTACTGCTGTAGATATACCGCATTTTAATGAATTTCGCGATTCAACTAAAATAAATAGAATTATGACAGAATCAGATATTAATTTGGTGGGAGCACATGAAACTGGACATTTACTTTTAAGTTTTTTGTATGGCGAGTTTCCACCATCATTTAGAGCTGAAATTTATCATTTAAATAAAACAAATATTCATGGATTTGTATCCAATATTGTTAATGATAATATCTCTAGTTACAAAAACTATGATTTGTGGAGAATGCATGTTTTGCTATCTGGTCAATTAGGTGAAAAATTTCTGACTAATATTAACTCTAATGGCGCATCGTCCGATTATGAAAAATGGCAAGACTTAGCTGTTCACTATCTAAAAAATCAATTTGAGGGCTTGTATTTTATAAATCCTAAATCAGATTCAGAATTTGAACATAACAAGAAGATGATTAGTAATTTAAAGAATTATCAAACAGAAAGTATTCTAAATTTCATGGAACGAAATAGGTCTGTAATGGAGGAGTTACACAAAAATTTAGTTCATAAGAAGTTACTTTTAAAAGAAGATCTAGATTTATATTTTGATAGAATTGATTTCTTAATTGAAATGCCTTACCCAAATGGAAGAGCATTTTTTAAAAAAGATAATGAGGATATTAAATCCCCATTACCCAAGTGATCTATGGCTCTACGGAATAACTGGTGGGAAGCTTAATTGCTTTCCTCATCTGAATTGATGGCATTATTTAGTTTTAACTTTAAAAGGTTTGAATTTCCCCCAATAGATTGACTTTTTCAATTCATCTATAAATTTTTCTTCTGGCATAGAATGAAATACCTTCTTACGAAGAGTATCTAATGAAATACTAGCGTCTATGGTTAATGGGATTTCAAAAAGATGATTGTATTTAGTTCTAATACGATTGTTTTGCCAAACAGCAGATAAATATTGAGATCTTAGGTCTGGAGATAACTTTAGGGTTGTTTCTAGTACATTTTGTTCAATAGAGACGGTTTGAAAAATATTTTCATCGTCATTTGCTTGATTATGCACTGTATCTTGGTTTTTCATAATATTTCTCTTAAAACTTAAATTTCATCACTTATTCCGAATAGCCTCTATTAATATTCAAACAGACTTTTCTTTTGGAACACCACCTACAATTTTAAATGGAATCCAATGGTTGACCCATTTTTCACGGGTACCTCTTTTACCTAACCAGTAAAAGTTCCAATGTGGTTTACGTGGGTGTGGAATTTTAGTCCCTACATATTTACCACTTTTTATATCATCTTCACGCGCCTTTAGCGTTTCTTGTATCTTTTTATTGGTTTCTATACCTACAAGTGTAGGTTTATACTTACTTGCCTCAAATAAACGTAGTTCACGTTTTACAAGTTCTAACTTAGGCTTATAAGTACTATTTTCATTAGATAGTGGTCGAAAATCAGGTTCTTTTTGACTAAACCATAAAATTAAGTTAATGAGTTTTTTCTGCAGCTCAGTATAAGTTGCCACTTCTACATCATCTGGTCTTTTTTCATCAAAAAATGTATCAATAAAATCAGTCATACAATCTTCAACGGTAGATTCAAAATCATCTTCATCTGGGAAATTCATGGCAATTGTTTTACCTAGCCCTGAATCTGTATATACCGTTGTAAACAATACTTGCTTATCATGAAGTGTATTTTTTGCAAAGATTACACCTACAACCTGTTCATCATTGATATGTAGATCTGCATTATCTGTTTGAATATATATTGCAATATCAGGAAGATTGAGTAAAAAACCGGGTAGGCTACGATTGTATTTTGTCTTAACAAGCATTTGAATTACTTGATCTTCAAAACGATAAATGTTCTTTGTTAATGACCAAGATCCAAGAGTAATAATTTCACCGATATTGCAAGGCAATTGATTGATAAACGATAAAGGTATTTCAGTTGATTCCGACTGGATACCCATTATATTTGTGGTTCTCTTTAAGCGTTTTCGCCAAATTGGATCTTTGCAATCCAAGGCAGCATAGGTCCACTCATCACCACTAATTAGACACTCATGTAAATCATCAGACTTTTGTCTTTCAATTGCATATGATTCAACACGCTTCATCAAGCCAGGAAGATTCATTTTGACGTGTTCTAGTCGAGCTGTAATAACTTTTAACGGCAATCCAATTTTAGGGTCTAAATCTTTATTACGCATTTAATATAACAACCATATGAAAAACACCATCATGATGATGGTGCTGTATATTTTGAATTATCTAATCGAATCATCCCAAAGCCATAAGCCTTATCACGGCCTACACCTTGCAACCAGGCCGTTTGAAATGCTTCAAGTTCAGTAACTTTTGCGGTAAATGCAATATCAATTGTATCTACAGTAAATTTCATAATATTGAGTTTTGGACCAATAATATGTTTTGTGATTTTAAGATCACTTAATCCCTTATTAAGAAGAGCATTTTGTATAAAACCTATTGCTTCATCAACAGTAAGATTTTTACGTTTTTTCCCTGAGTTACCTTTGGGAGCTGCGCCATGTTCAGCAATATATTCTTCAATTTCTTGAGCATTAAAGCTACATTCTCTATTAAGCGGTACCATTACATGACCACTAATAGTTTGTCCTAATGTTAAATCATGGCTTTCAATGGCCATAGGGATCAACTCATCACTTGCAAGTGTTCTAACACATATATGCTTACCATTTGTAAAGTAAATGATCTTTGAAGAATAAAATGTATCAACCTTATTCTTTTTAAGCATTTTCTGGAAAACGTATTTATAAATATCTGTTACGCCTTCTGGATGTGTCATTGCAAAATAATTAGCTGCTAATTTCATGTTATATAGACTCATTTTGATATCCAATCTTTTTGTAGAAAAGCAATAATTACTAACAACATTTTAAAGAAAAGTTTAATAAACATTTGAAAATATTAATTAAACATAATACTACTGAATTTTATTAAGTAGGCGAACTCCTTTATTAAATAGTCAATATTTGTACAGATAGCATTTTACCAATTATTTCATTAATTTGAGGGCTTACTAATTTCTGCCATGAACTTATCAGCAGAGAAGTTTTTCAAGCCAAGTTTGATAATTATATCGGCAAGTTCACTAAATTTAATGGGTTCATAACCTTCGTCAATCATTCTTTTTGCCAAGTCAAGAAGTAAAGTATTGATTGCATCTACTTCATCCTTTTTTACTCGAAGTGTTGTTCCATTTGTCGGTGGAGTGGTAAGGCTTTTTGCTTTGAAACCAGTCATGATAAATGCCAAATATAAATTTATTAAAATATATCAAGTGATTTGCAACAAGTAAACACATCACAAATAATTATAATTTATGTTACATGAGATATTTGACGATAATTGCAAATATGGGTAAAATTCATTCATTGGGTTTGTACACTCCAAAACTATAGTTTGATCCTGTTTGGACGACTGAAAAATGACGATAAAGAATAGAACTACTCTGCAGTTTTATGAAGAACTGCAGCATGTGTATGACACATTCAATGACAGGTTATTCAACAATGAGTTACCTGAATGTTTGATTACACTCCAACGTATCAATAAAAATACTGGTTATTGGTCTGAAAATAGATTTGCGTCAATAGATGATGGGAACAGCTATACCCATGAATTAGCGTTAAATCCTGATTATTTCGGAATAAGACCTTTAATTGATATCTTCCAAACATACGCACACGAGCTTTGTCACCTCAAACAAGCAGTCCATGGTACGCCGTCTAAGCGCTCATATCACAATGCTGAATTTTCATCTTACATGCGTGAAATTGGACTAATTACGAGTGATACTGGTCGAAAAGGGGGTAAAGAGACTGGTGAGAAGATGTCTGATTACCCACTTGATGATGGTAAGTTCATTAAAGTGTGTAATGAACTCGTTGAAGAAGGAAGAATCATAAAATGGTATGACAAATATGTACCTAAGACTTTATCTAGTATCGAGATGATTCAAGAACAAATTGAGCTTATGGAGTTATTGCCTTCTGCTTCACCAAAGCTTTTTCATATTGCTCATTTAGGTAAAGATCTTAACCAAGTGCTTAATACTGCCAATTTAAGAAAGCAATCAGTTGAAGGTCAAAAATCAATTGGACTTATCACAGGTTACGGTATTCCATTATCCGATGAAGATGAAATCATAAGCGAAGAAATGGTTGATCATTTTGACTTAGCTATCTCAAAGGTTGATACCTCGGATGATCATGTAGAGACTCTAGGATCTATTTTCCCATCGGCCTTTCTTGATGAAGATCCAGATCAATCTAGCTCTGAACCAAATGTTGTAAAAATATTTAAAGGGGAAATTCAAGATCCCGAAAAGGCAGTTGTTGTATTAAATGAGCTCGTTTTTGGTGAAACCATTGTTCAGGAAATTGGCTCACTGGATGACGAACTACCCAAGAAAAAAAAGCAAACAAGAGAATCTTTCACATGCCCAGATTGTGGCCGTGGGGCATTGTGTGCACCTACGTTTAGGTTGACGTGTACAGATTGTCAAATTGAGTTAGTGCTCTCCAGTACGGTTGATAAAAAACTTATTAAACAGAAAAAAAAGGCTGCTGAACAACAAGGGGAAAGTGAATGATCACTATAGATAATTTTGGTGACATAGTTGCTTCACATAAGTATCGCTACTCAAATGAAAAAGAACTTCAAAAATGTTTAGAAGAACTCTTCATTGCTAAAAATATTCCCTTCGAACGAGAAGTACGTTTATCAAATAAAGATATTGTGGATTTTGTCGTAGAACTTGATATAGGACGGATTGGGGTCGAAATCAAAATAGATGGTGCTCGTAACTCACTGTTGCGCCAAATCAGTCGGTATCTTGGTCATGAATCTATTACTGCAGTATTTGTTATCGGTAGCCCTTACTGGCTAAATAACTTGCCCATTCAATTAAATGATAAAGGTATATACCGTCATCGCATTTTAACGGGGATTTTCTAATGAATAGATCATATGGTTCAGTGACATTTGAAAATAATATCTGGCTTATTCGCTGTGAGCCCCATGTTAAAACACGTTTAAAGCGCGTTTTCCCTCAAGTTACTCAATATGCATCAGAATGTATTGAATTAACGAATAACTTAGCGAACTGCCATGATTTACTTTGGTTTCTTGATCGTTATCCAATGCAGATAGAGAACCTTGAGTATCTTAAAGAGCAATCTTCTAACTATGAAAATTTAAAGGAAGATATCTTAGATGTAATGGATTACAAACGGCCCATCAAAAAGTTTGAATTAGCTGTTCCGCCGTATGAATATCAAAGAGCAGCTGCAGATTTGCTATTATCTGTCAAAGGTTTACTTTTAGCTGATGATCTAGGTTTGGGTAAAACAGTCAGTGCTATTTGTCCAATGATTTTGCCAGAAACGTTACCAGTACTTTTCGTTACGATGACACATCTACCAAAGCAGATTGAACGAGAAATTAACCGGTTCGCCCCACATTTAAAATGTCATATTTTAAAGAAAGGGTCCCCTTATCCACTACACAAAAAGGATGAAGTAGCACCAGATGTAATTATCTGTAGTTACTCTAAACTTAATGGGTGGGCAGAATACTTAACTGGTAAAATTAAATTCTGTGTATTTGATGAATGTCAGGAAATGCGTACCGGTCCAACATCCCAAAAATATGCCGGTGCAAAACTCATTAGTCAGGCTGCAGAATTACGGTTAGGACTATCGGCTACACCTATCTATAACTATGGTGATGAGTTTTTTAATGTAATTGAAATACTACGGCCTGGGAGCTTAGGATCGAAAACAGAATTTCAACGTGAGTGGTGTTCTTTTGAAAAAAAGATCAATGATCCTAAAGCATTTGGTACATATCTGCGTGATGAGGGGATAATGTTGCGCCGTACTCGAGCAGATGTAAAAAAAGAACTACCTCCAGTGCAAACCATTCCTCAATACATCGAAAGTGATCCTAAAATATTAGACAAAATTAAGGGTCAAGCTGTTGAGTTAGCAAAAATTATTTTGAACTCTACTCAAGAATACAAAGGTCAAAAATTAAAAGCGACCGAAGAGTTTAATATCATGATGCGCCAAGCAACTGGTATAGCAAAAGCACCTTATGTAGCTGAGTTTGCAAGAATGATTGTTGAGTCTGGCGAGTCGATAATTTTATATGGTTGGCATCGTGACGTTTACAATATATGGCTTGAACGCCTAGCAGATCTAAAACCTGTAATGTATACAGGAACAGAAAGTCCAGCTGCTAAAGAACGCGCTAAAGAAGCATTTATGAATGGTGAAAGTAAGGTATTAATTATTTCATTGAGATCTGGTGCTGGTTTAGATGGTCTACAGTATCATCCTGACTGTTCAAATATTCTTTTTGGAGAATTAGATTGGTCTCCAGGTGTGCACGAGCAATGTGTAGGACGTTTGAATCGTGATGGCCAACAAAAAAATATCGCCGTGTATTACCTCTTAGCTGACTCTGGTTCAGATCCAATTATTTCAGATGTGTTGGGTATCAAAAAAGGTCAATTAGAAGGCGTTAATAATCCAAACGGTGATCTATTTGAAAAACTTGAAACTGATACTGGTGGTATTAAACGTTTAGCAAAACAGTTGTTATCAAAACATATGATATTGGATGAAGCATAATATGGAATCTAATAAGTTTTTATTAGCGTGTTTTAGAGATAATGTCGGCTCAAATGTAGGATTTCACTGTATTAATGGCAAAGGATATTCAACCAATATTGATCTTGCACACGTATATACTAAAGATGAAGCACAAAAGGCCTGGGATACGGCGCGTGAATATGATCAGCCTATATCTTTAAAACATATCCTGGAATCAACAGTTTGGAAAGTTGACTATCAATACATCCCACAAACCTCTCAGATCTCTGATGACTATATGCATTACGTAGCATATGAAAAGGGGATTGATTCAAGTCAGTATGATGGAAACGATGTGTATTGGTTAGATGCGCGTTCAGGCGCCGTATCTACAGATTTTTACAAAGCCTCCAAAATCAAACTAGAAGATGTTCAAAAATATACTGAACATTTTGTTTTAATCCCATTTGAAACTGCTTTTAAGCAAAAACGCCGTACATTCCAGTACTCGAAGTTTTTATTGGAAAAAATGGTCATTGATGAAGGGTTGGTTTTACCAATGCATTTACAAGTAAAGAAAAAAAGTGGGACTGGTAAAACCAAATGGAATTGTCCGAAATGTGGAAGAATAGTATGGCAATATAATCCTTATGATTTTGAAGGTTGTAAGTATGATAATTGCGGTAAATTTATTAATTAAATATGGTGAACTATGTGAACATACTAATCAGAACAATCCTTAATTTCATAAAACTTTGTCCTTTAATATTTTTTATGTTTGTAGCTCCTATATTTTGGCTGAAGACCTTCGTTGGAACTATGGGATATTTAATATTGCCTATGGCCTGGAATATAAGTATCGGTATTGCTGTAGCTCTCACATTATTAATCGCGTCTTATCTTTCTAGGAAAAAGTATCAACGTCTTCTTGCATCAAACAAGAGGTAAAAATATGCCATTATTAGAGTCATATAAAATCAACATAAGTAATGAGAATGAGTTTAATGAAGTCATGAAAATAGCTTCATTAATGGGATTTTATGCTGAGCTTGAATGGAAATACATACCAAATGTTAAAACGCTTTTCTTAATTAAAGGTGATCCACACATTAAATGGAGTCATAGAATGACTGATTACTATACAAACAAGGAAGACGGAATAGCTATATCAGTCGTTGAATTAAATAAAGTTGTATCTTTTTATACTGGTGATTAGCTACCAGACAGTTGAAATGCTTTCGTATATGTCCAACTTAAATTATTTAATAAGAATTCTTCTTCTGCTGTATTAAAGAAATTATAATAGTCTTCAAACCGATCTCCCATAAAACATGTGTGTAAGAAGTGCATCAATTCATAATCGATGTAGTTAACTGTAGTGATGATTTTTAAATACTCTGCTAATCCTTTAATGACATCATTCAGCTGAGAGATCGCACGACCAAACTTTTTCTCACTTCTTAATATGCAATACTCAGTGAAACGATCAATTAGCATTGATATCAGTTTACCATCATCAAATGGGAGGGTTCTTTTAAACTCGCCTGTATCAACATTGCCAAAATTTGAAAAAAACATGTCCAGAATTGGTAATTTTATTTCAAGAGATAGTTTTTGCTGAATTCTAATCAATTTCAGGAATGAATAAAGAAAAGGTATATAACGGCGGTAATAATCATAGACGAGTTGAGCTACCTGGCTTTCAGATGTATTGATATCAACAGATAGAACTTTGCTGTTATGACATAGGAAATCTGGCTTATTTAAAAGAATATTTTGATCTTTAAACACTTCTGCATTTTGATAACGATTAGATTTAAGGAAGGACCAGTCAATCTGATCGAAATCCTTTATATCTAATTTGGAAAAGTTTAGGTTTTCAAGTCGAAAGTTTAATAGTTTTAGATAGGTTACAAAATCTGCGTAGTACCATGGATCACTGCTTGATATGGCTATATGTGGCTTACCATTAAGGTTTACATCCTGAAGCAACCAAGACCACATTTCAGGTTTAGCTGTAATGTTTACTTCAAGTTTATGATTATATGCATCTGCACAATGAGATTTCGGAACCATTATAATCCTATTAATCTATAGTTTAGCTGTGAGCCATATATGATATATGGCTGGTCATGATGAACATAAGTTTATTATATTACTCAGGAGCATAAAGTACTAATTATGATGCTTTAACTGACTGCTTTATGTGTTGAATACTATCCAACCAAATTTGAAATGCATTCAAGATACTTTGATCATCATATTCATTGTAAAGCTTCATAATGTGATTCTTACACCATTCCACACGCTCAGTTTCATTATCACCTTCTATTAAATACCAATCTGGAAGCCATATGGTTAGGTGTGCATAGTTTGCAGCCATTGATTCTAAATTGGTTTTAAATCCCACGATGTGCATCAACTTCATTTGAATGGCAAAAGCTCTACATTCACGCATAGTACATTGACTTGTTTCAAGTTGCTCATATAGTCTGCCGTTAATGGAGACCATATTTACTTCAAAATTGAATCTCCCCCCTAAAGTACGGCGCTTGATATCATCTCCAGTTAATACAAAATCAATTGCATGAGCCATTTCATGAAATAAATTATCTATTCCAATTGACGGTCCAGTAGTGGCACCGAATATATAGTCTTTAAATCCTGATGATTCAAATGAATAGCAAAATGCAGGATGGTCTAAGAAAGTTGTACGAGACATACGGCCACGGAAAACTAAATCAGCTCTTTGAATTTGTTTTCGAGTAATTTCTTTCATTATACAATTCCTCATTAAGGTGCATCATTGTTATCTATTGTATAGATAGATTTTTAGCGAAAAACTTTTTTAAAAAAATATGGAGGGGTATCACTCAAGAGAAGCAATCTTTTCTGATGTTCTCTCGATTCAGGAGATCTAGAACTACACTAAGCTTTCGCTTTGTGTGCAAAATACTTGGTACCTAAGATACTAGTTTTGGGAATACATGCATGGCCACAGCAGGGCATTAGGATATTAGGAGCAAGATAATCATATTTTAAAGCTTCCCATTCAGTATCGTAATAAGTAAAACTATATTTGATCTCATTTCCAACTAGACAGCTAAAGCCCATGCATTATTCTCATTAAACTAATAGAAGGTCGATATTAACAATACCGATTAATTATAATTTTTAGAATATTTATATTAAACTTATAAGTATACATTCCATAAGTCACTTTTTTCAAAGGAGATCTGATGATTAGTGATCCAATACAAATCGCAAAATTAAAACAAGATATCCTTGAATTAAGAAGTGATATTTATCCACCAACTAACCTGACAACTATTGATGGATTGCCAATCTATCTTGGTGAAAAGTTGCACGTAGAAAAATATCTAGAAAAATGGCTGCACCTTTACAATAGGGCCATGGAGCTATCACATCCATTTGATGATCCAATTGACCTGACAAAAACCAATGAAATCCATCTTCCAGTACATTATAACCTGCCAGTTTTCGCGAAGAATGTTACTCGAATGATCATTAACAAAACCCTTGCGAAAGAATCTATTACCTTCAGATCAAGTGCTGCATTATTTGAAAAATGTGGATCATTCAAAGATGAGGAAATTCAATCAATCTATGATTATTTTGAAGAAGATGAAGATAATGTGTTAGTTGGCCATAGACCATATAACGATATTAGGGCATATATTTTTTATGCTGGAGATAATGATCGACATCGAACTCGCTTTTATAATTCGGGTTTGATAATCGGCTTCCCAGCTGGATGGAAAACTATCGAAATATTAGACAATAGGAACAATGTAAGAAAGCAAAGAAGCGATGCATACACTAACCCAATTGCGAACAATAATACATGGAACATATTCAAAAAGTACAAATAGATAGTGTCGGAACGCGTTATGCAGTTTTAGATCTACTTAAGTGGTTCGCAATCATAACTATGGTAGTAGATCACATATCGATACTTTTCCCAGACCAGTCATATCTTCTTAGGTCTATTGGTCGCTGGGCGTTTCCGTTGTTTTGTTTAATTCTAGCTTTCAATCTACATACCGCAATAAATAGTCAAAAAACTACAACTTTAAGTAATTATTTTAAAAACTTATTTATTTTTTCGTTGTTATCAGAAATCCCATATCAAATGTATATCACTGGTCCATTTGAAACGTTAAGTGTTATGCCGACATTGCTTATAGGTTTTATCTTAGTTGTACTTGGTGAATCGACTAAAAAATCAGATACAATCCTATTTTTTATTTTAGCTTTAATAACCATCTTTTTTTCTAAGTACATTATGTATGGTTTTTATGGTGTTTTTCTAATAGCTACAATATATCTTTCTTTAAAAGTCAGTAGTGCAAATAAACAAAAAACCCTCGTAATACTTTCTGGAATATTAGCTGTACTAGGTAACTTAAGTGCTTGGTATATTGGTGGTTTTTACAATTATATTGAAACCTATCCTATGGCTTTTAGTTTCGCAGTTAACAGTTTTTTAGCTACAGTAATTGGATGTATTATCCTATTAAATATCAGCAACATTGACCTCAAATTAAATATACCTAGAATTGGGAAGTGGGCATATTTATTCTATCCAATTCACCTAGTCATTATTTATGTTTTATCAAAAATTGTGTTCTAACAATAAGACAATATTTTCCAAAGACAAAGATATAAAAAAACCCTCAATTTTATGAGGGTTTATTATAACTATTACATTATTCGTCACTAACACCGGGATCTAATCCAAATGAACTAATTTCTTCACGGCGTTCTTGCTCAGCAGCTTGTTCAGTTGTAGATGCGGTACCTGGGGTGGCTGTTTGGCTTTGTTGTTGCTGTTCTAGTTGATTCAATAATTGTTGAGCAGCCTGTGGATCATTTGCAATTTGATTTGCAATCGCCACTGTTGGATCTACTGGTGCATTTTTACTTTTAACGTAACCAAATATAGCTAAGGCTAAATAAATGACAATAAATGCGCTAAAAAGTATCATTAAGAATTTGCCAGCGGTAGAATTCTTAAACCGCTGAAAACGCGACTCTTCATTGTAATACGCTGGTGTATTAAGGTTCTGACAAGCATCGCTGTATGCATCAAGCCAAGCATTGCGTACCAGTTGCTTAATTTCTGGTGCAGGGGGTAAATGACCCTTTTTAGCAGCATGAACTTTGATATTAGGTTCAGCTAAAGTGTATCGATTTTTATTACCATCAGGCAATGAATTAACCAATTCGACTTTGCCTAAACAAGAAAAAAATCGTCCACCTTCTTGATTTTCTAATTCTTCAAAACCAGAAATTTCCATCGTTAATTCTTGGATGTCAGAAGCTGCAATTTTAATATTTTTAGGTTGGCGATTTAAGTCTTCCGAATCTGTATCTACAGACACCGTTAAAGTATCGCTATTATTGTAGATTGAGACTAAAGGGAAGTGCGATACTATTTCTTTACGACTACCAAATAACACAGTTTATCACCGATTAAAATAAGGTTTAAAACCATTATATTTTAAAAAATGGTTTTAGTGATAGTTTATTTTTAAAAAACATAAAAAAAGCCACCTATTTAAGAAGGTGGCTTTAAAGCTTTAAGGTGAATATCTGTGTTTTTCAAAATATTGTTTCTTAATACCTTTAACGTCATGACCACTATCTATTAGTTTTTTTATTTCAATAAAGTCATTTGACATGACTTTATGTACCTTTAAGGACTTTTTCTCTTTAGCTTTTAATGCACTATTATATTGTACTGCAGCAACTAGATCATAATGCTTGTTGATATCAAAGCCATACAACTGAATGAATTTTTGAGCAATGTAATCAAATACGATCGTTAGACAAATTGCTTTATTGTTCGGGTTCTTAAGTATCTCATCATCAATATTTAAACCTTCAACTTTGCTTACGGTCTTGGCCCAAGTATTCATTGATTTGGTACCATCCTCGCCAATAACGTTGAGCAAATTATTCAAAAAAATGAATCTGTGATTGTAAAATTTTACTTTACTCAGCTGCAGTATTCTAAATGTATATACGTTTGCCCAATAAACAATGTAGTTCTTTATTTTAAGCCCAGCAATACTATCCTTAGTGCTTAACAACTCATTACTCAAACCATGATGATTAACTGCATCTTGAGTCACTAATTGTCGTGGCTTCCAGAGTGTTTCATTCACATCATATAAATACTGAACACGATTATCAGCGTTGTTTGAACTTTTCTTGATTCGAGTCAATATTGTTGACTTAATAATGTCAGGCACATCTATCGGATCTTTAACTTTAGAGGTAAGTTCCAATGTGAGAAAACTTAATGGTGCTGGCATAATATGGCCTTTCTTATATCCCTAACTATTAACTTAAAAATTTCTATTTTCTGCATTTAAATTTGCGAAATAGGGTACTAATTGTTTTTCTCTTTCATGTATATATGCTGTAGATGACATATCCAAAACAGCACCAGGAACATAAGTTAGATTTAAATTAATATTTTCGCCGTTTCCATCTATAAGGACACCAGAAAAATGGCTTTTGTCTGGATTCCCTTTGATGAATAATTGTTGTCCGATGTATTGTGACAAATTTTCTGCATAGAAATTATTCATTTTTGGACTGGAATTTAGAGTATTTAAGTAGAGAAGATCCATAATTTTTTCTTGGCCATTTACATCTACCACTTTTATGGTTTTTGGACCCATAACATCAATTACTGTTGCCACCCATAAATCATGTTGTTCAGCTTCCCAACCGGCATATCTACTAGAAAACCAATCAGGACTAAAAACTCGTGGCTTAAAGGTATATGAGTAAATGTATGATGCTAATAGGGATAATACAATTATAATCGGTGTAATCATAAATACTTTAATTTTATGTTTCTTAAAGATATCTTTAAACATAATTGTATATACCAAATAAATTTATAAATAGTTTATCTTAAAATAATAATTTTGTGTTATTAAACTTTAACTTAGTTTATTGTGAACTGTTGTTATAAGTATAGCCGTCATCTGAACTTCGATTTTCGTTCAATATTTCAGCTTCTATGCGTTTAGCTTGTTCAATACTTTTTAAAGCTTCAGCCTTTTTAGCCTCAATTTCTTGATTACGTTTTATGCTTTCTATAATTTCAGGCGGTAGGGGGTCAGGTTTCATTAGATCTTCTGAAACTGCCTCAGATGCAGCCATTGAAGCAGATGCCTCACGTTCAATAGGAGCATTTGGATTAACTAAATCGTAAAAAACAACTTCTGGTTCACTTGCAGATTTCTCAGTGTTTAAAAATTTATTTTCTTGACCTTTTAAAGGATCAGTATCTAATTCATTTGTATCATTACTACACCCAATAACAACTAGTGAACTTAAAATACATAGAGTAAAGCTAAAAAGGGTTTTAGACATGGTGAAAATCCTTTAATATGTCTGTTGTATTCTACATAATAAAAGATTGAAGGTAAAAGTATGTCTTCTGAAAATGATGTTTCTGATAATACGCGCAAAAAGTCAAACATTACCGAACAGGTTTTAGATGAAGCTGCTATTAAACAGGCTATTGAGGACAATAAACCAAAAAAACCAGGTGTTTTAAGAACAGTTTTTTTGGATTTTGGACGTAAAACGCATTGGAGTTCAATGAAGTCCGGTTTTGGTCCACATATGTCAAATATTAAGTCTATGCTTTCACCAATTTGCCCATCATGTGGTAAATCAATCTTAATGCATGACAATCGTATTCCACGTAATTTTAAGGGTAATGTAAATTGGGAGTGCGGTAACCCAATCTGTGACTTCGAGATTATTGCGCCAAACAACTTTAATAAATTAAAAAAACAAATTGCAGATACTCAATATCCAATTGCACAGAAACGTTTGTCACAACTTTCAGATGCTGAAAAAGAAACTTTGATTAAAAATCACTTCTTTACTGCAAAGCTTTATCTTTGTTTGGTTGTATTAGCTTCAATTTATGCAACATATATGATGTTCAAGGCAGAACACGCTTTGTTATTGATTCCAGGTCTCTTGCTCATCGCATTATTCTACTTATGGAGTATTACTGCAGCATATAGAGCATGGCAAGTTCGGACTGGTCTTTTATTCTTACCTAACTCACCGTTTTTAGCTTGGTTTCGATATGCACCTTCTAAATACAATTTAAATTGGTATGACGGTGTTAATCCACTTCCAATTGAAACTTTAGAACGTCTAGCTAAACAAAAAGAGCACCTTTTAAATGACTTAAGCCGTGATGAGCAAAAGGGGGAATAACATGTTGATTAGAACTTTAAATATTTTAACTTTATGTTCAGTTTCAGGTATTTGTTTTGCTGATCTACCCAAAGATCGACATAACCTTGCAAATTATGCAAATAGTTTAAATACACCTAACCCTGCTTCTAATTATCGTCCTTTTCAAGTTATGGCCAACCAACAGGTTCCAACGTCATCTGTAAGATCATCTGGTTTTTCTACAAAATATTTAGGTGTTCGATATTCAAACAAGGATAATCAGGATCAAACTAAAGAAAACCTTACTGTTGCTCAACCTCAACAATCACAGAAGCAAACCCAAATTGCGTATAACACGCATCAACCACAAACTCAGCAAAGTGTATCTAGACCAACTATTCAGCCAGCAACATATACGTATTCACAAAATCAGTATTCAGGAAACTATGATCAGATCGTACCTGGTCGGGTAGCAACAATAAATTGTGTTGCATATGCTGCAAGAGCTGAAGGTGTACCTTTATATGTATTGTTAGGCATACATAGTAAAGAGCGTGGTAATAATGGCCAGACCGCACGTAACAAGAATTCTTCTTTAGATATGGGTCAATTCCAAATAAATACTATCCATTTCAAAAAAGGTGGGATGTTTGAGAGTTATAACAAACAGCATGTGAATAACGATGGTTGTTTAAATGCTCGACTTGCAGCTAAAATTTTACATGACAGACTAACTACTAATACATCAAAAGACTTTTGGACTCGTGCTGCTGCCTACCATTCATGGACTCCGCACTATAATAGTATTTACAAAAATGGAAATGGCAAACAACCCGGTTTAATAACATATTCAAATCAATGGAAGAACTGGTTGCTAAAACAGGGAGTTAATCCAAATTAATTAAGCATTTATTTTTAATAAAAAAAGCATATATACAGCTTTAAGTTATAATCACCATATGAAGGTCTTTAATATTAAGGCTATTCTTTTTTAATTTTAACTACCTAAGGATTCAAGATGAACCTTATCACTACTTCTAAAAGTTTAATTTTTTCACTTCTTATTTCTGCTGTTTCGACTGCTGCACAAGCTGATTTCATCGGAAAGGTTGTTCGTATTTCTGATGGAGACACCATCACCGTTCTGAATAAGCAAAATGAACAAATTCGCGTTCGTTTTAATCAAATTGATGCTCCGGAAAGTAGCCAGGCCTTTGGGCAAAAATCACGACAAAATCTTGGATACCTCCATCAAACATTTGTGTACGTTCAAGAAAATAGTAAAGATCGCTACGGTCGTACTTTAGGCACTATCTATCAATTACAAAATGGTCAAGTACCTAAACTTAACATTAATAACAGTGTTAATTTAAAACAGGTAAAAGATGGCTATGCTTGGGCTTATCGTGAATATTTAAAAGATCAGGTATTTATCATTGCTGAAACAAATGCTCGTAACAAGAAAATAGGACTATGGGCTGATCCTAATCCAATTTATCCAAGCCAGTACCGCCGTAAGTGATATCTAGCATGGTTGATAATCCGAATACATCTAAAGAAATTAGAAATTTAGATGTTTTGAATTCTATTTTACAAAAGAGTAATTCCAGCATTCGATTTCTCAGAGCTGATATTCAAAATCTAATTGATAATCTTGAATCTGCAATTTTTCATAAAGAGATTGTCACTATAATTTCAAAATTAGGTGAAGAATTGTATAGAGACAAAATAATTAATGTCTCATATGCTTCAAATTATTTTGATATCGGTTTGGAATTTTTGGAAACGCACTTTAAACTTATTGGAAGTAACACTAAATGAAAAATAGATTTGTTAAAATTGAGCCTTTAAGTCTTGAAAATGAAGTTAATTTTAAAATACCAGACAATCTACTAAGTTTCGATAATATTCAATTAAATACAAATGTACTAAAAGAAAATATAGTAGAAATTAATTTATTTAAAAATTACAACTTAAATCCGCCATTACTAACAAAACCTGTTACGGTAAATTTAACAGGTATTGTTAGTAAATTTTTAGAAAGTGGAAATTTAAAGGAAAATCCCAAAAAAAAATATGAGATATTTGAATTAGTAACATTAGAACCTGGAAGTTATATCACGCTTACTGAAGAATTAATGGTAGTTACAAATTTACCATTTTTAGTATTTCGTTTAAAATACGGTATTAGCGATCGTTTTTATTTATTTTATACACTTTCAAATGAAGTATACCAATCTTTTAAGAAACAAAGTAAAGAAATACTTTTAAAAGGTTATTTCAATATTAATAAAAACATGCATAAAAAATGTATTCTCTACACAAAACCTTTTCTGGAAATAACAGATAATGAAAATTATGATTATCGTGCATTTTTAAATGATGAAAGTAGTTTAGGATATATAAATTCTGTCACTTTACTTAATAGCTATCAATGTAGATTAAGTGAAGTAACTGGTATCAAAGAACTTGCTTATATTCAGCCTAACCTTTTGCACTTCCAACCATATCAAGAAAGAAATTTAAAAAGAGTTTTAGAAAATATAGAGTTTAGTTCTAATATTTTTAATTTTAGTGAATTTGGTGGCAGAGTAGACTATAAAGCACATACCCACTTAGGTATAAAACCATTACTTTTAGCGAATACAGGTTTAAAACACATAAACTCTTTAAAAGAAGTCTATTGGTTAAATAGTTCATATTACCCTAGTAGTGGTGAATCACTCACACCTGATGAAGATTACAGTAAGGTAACATATTTTACCAAGGAGGGTTACTGGGTTCCAAGTCTTGAAGATTTAATGAAAATTGGTTTTGCAGATTATTTAACTTTTAAAACATATAGACCAGATGTAATAATCCCTCAAACGATTTCGGACTTTCCGCTAACTTTATTTAGCATGTTGTATTTAATAGATTTTATTGGGAGAGGAGGGAAGTCATTAAACATTAAGCATACAACCGCTTATTCACTATTGTTATATATTTTACATCATAAAAAATATAAAAAAGATAATCAGGAAGAACCAACTTTTGATGAAATATTTAACCCATCAAAATTAGATGAAATATTTATTCCCAATTACATTTCCCCAGAAGAAATAACTCTAAACCTTCATAGAGAGCAAACATTATATAATCGAACTGATGATAAAGTTTTACTATTCAAAATTCCAATTGATTATCATTTTTATAAAATACAACCAATTAGTTTTGTTGCGTATTTGGAATTTGAATATGAGCTATTAGAAGAAAAATACAAAACTAATGATAGAACAATGTATACAATTATATTTAATCGAGCATTAGATTGTTATATTTACAAGTATCGTAAAAATAACAACTACATTGGCATAGATAAAATAAACGATATGATTGATTCACTATGTATTATTAATAGCGTAGATAAAGATAAATTATTGTCAATATATTCGATACCTAATAAAATGTATATTCAAGAACTTAATGAGTTAATATATTCAGTAAATTTAGTAAAAAATACTAAAAACAATATAGTTGAATAATATATAATATTTTACTGTTAAAATGGAGACCTTAATTCTTTTATGAATTAAGGTCTTTTTTTGTGTTTCAAACGTTAACTAAAGTTCTAAAGATTGCCCAGGTGAGCTTGGTTTCAGTACTTTGTTAGGATCTATACCGTAAAGTTTAAAACCTTCTCCCTTTACCAGGTCGTTGATTCGATCATCAAATCTTTGGAAGAATTCATTAATACGCTGAAATACTGGTGGCTCTTGCAATTGTTTGGCCATGTTATTTAGGGTGTTTTTTAATCCAGATACTAATGTAAATTTCTGTTCACGATCCAAAGCCAAACTATTTGATGTATTCAATAATGTAGTCAAATTTTCTTTAATTTTTTCTAAATTTTGATTGTGCGAAAGATTACCAACAATAAGGTTGACTACATTATTTTGGATCTTTAACGTATCTAGATTGATTTGATCAAATGCAATTGTTTTAGTTGTTAAATTTTCTCTAAATTGTTTTAAATTATCCCATTCTGGATGTCTTTCCTCCAAGTCCTTCAGTACAGTCATGATTGATTCACGGTACTCACTGTCAGATGCACTAATCACAAACAATTCAGGGTAGGAATGTTTATTTGAAAGTTCCGCTTGAGTCTGAGTTAATTTTTCATCCACTACAGCATTATCTGAAAAATCGGATGTATTTAACTCTGCAGCTTTAATAAGTTGTTTGGCTTTAAACATTTCTGCTGAGTGAAGCCAGAATGCCGTAAATACTGCAGATTTAGCATAACTTTGATGATCTACACCTTGTCGTAAATTTTGTTCTGGAATAGTGGAAGGATCTACTGAATCTAACTTTACTGTGGGTTTGTTTAGATCATTAGATACGTCAATTTTAAGTTCAGATTTTTGCATACTATCCATTTCAGATTTAGGACTATTTTCGCCAGATACGGCGCTCATTTTTGTAAATTCAATTTTACCTTCTTGAATTTTTTGATGGCCATCTGTTGTTGCAACAACTTTCAAGACATCATTTTGCACTTTAGATACATCAATTTCATTCAATATATCTAAATACGTTTTTACGCCTTCTTCATTATTCGTTGATTCAACTATAGAGCTCTTGGATTCAGATGGTTTTTCATCAAAAAGATTATCAAAGGATGGGGCTTTGTATGTTGGTTTTACTACTGTCTTTCTAGGTTTGTTCGGGTCTTGAAATTTGGTATTTGCAATATTCTGTTTTCTACGTTCAACTTCAGCATTGTAGTTGGCAAGTGACTCCTTATTCTTTGCACGAATATTTTGCATTTCAATAAAATCAGAATCTGCTTTAGCAATTACAACTCCATAGTTAACTTGATAGTCTTTATTTGGATGTGCATCAGCGAAGGACTGACGTTGCCTATTATAACGACCTATAATATGGGCAACTTCAGAATCATTAGCTTGCATACGGACAACAGCATTATTTAATTCTTTAGCTAGTTCTACCGCTAATCTTTCAATGCCTAGATATTGTCTTGCATCATCCCAATCGGAAGCACTTAAATTGTTTTTAAAAACAGGGGGGAGTATTGCTCTGGTTCTGTTATGTTTTTGAGAATTACCCAAGATCCCACTTAATGAAAAGTTATGACATGCTTCTTGTATGCCTGGGTTAGAGCCGGCTTCTAACGTTTGGCCAGCATCATTGTCATATCCAGCAAATATGTTTGCATCTGGATTAATCTCTCTAATCAAATTTGCTACGCTTGAGATGTTGGCCTTACTATATGAAGCCAAAACTTGCGTATTATCTGCAGTAAAGTCAGATCCAAGTATTCCTAAATTTAAGGCAGCATCAAAGGCTTTTCTTGCGCTGACTGCAGTTGCCCATCCTTCATTAATTAAGTAGTTTTTTGCCTGAGGATTAAATTTTTCATATCCTACGTCTGGATTCGTACTAATTGGTAAGAATGCGTCTTTAGATTTTACTTTGTCGAAGAAATACTTACCTTTATGCAATACTGTTTCAAATTGATTGGTTTCTTTATTTCTCTTCTTTTGTCTATGGTGAGTAATCTTTTGTAGATTAACAACTTTATTATCTGTATTGATAAGGGGAGCCAAAATAATTGCACGGCTTTTTCTTAAATCAAACCCTGATTTTTTTGAACCTTCAACCTCAGGTTCAAGGTTAATAAAGTGCTTTTGATAAAGAAGAACGTTCTCTACTGTTTCATTTAAAAGTTCTTTATTATTTATTGCTTCTGGTAATTCTGACTTTACTGCTTCAATTGCTTCCGCTTCTGTAAAGTTATCTTTACGCATAATTTTAGTGCCATATGGTTCAAGATTCTTCTCAACCATATAAGGCATTTGCTTAATATCACGTTTAAAGCTTTGGATCTGATTTGTTTGAGTATTTAAAAATGAGTCATCAATAACTTTGCCGGCTCTTTTCCATTCAAGCCGGATCGCAATTTCTGCTGCAAGTAGCTCTTTCTCTAGTTGAATTTGATGTTTCTTTTTTTGTTCCTCAAACTCTTTAACCTTTTTTTCAATGTCTTCTTTACTAGGAGGTTTGTAGTTAGGGTTAGAGTCACGCTGCGGTTTGATCTCATTTTTATAATGATCCGCAAAAGCAATGGTAATTTCCTGATCAACCAAACCAAAACGGTAACCTTTTAGAACAGGCCAATATTCGCCAGTCTCTTTATTCATATTTGGATAGATACAATACATGCCACGAGGCTTAATATCGTTTGGTTTTTTGGGATTGTCTGATTCAGTTAGACATGCAATTTTTTCATCAAATTCGGTAATAAACTGATATTTACCTGAGCTTTTAAAAACAAAACCGTGATGGCGTTCTAATTCCTTTTGAAAGAAACTAAAGATTTCATTCAGATCACAATTATGTTGGGCATTCGGTTTCTTGTCTGCCATAACGGGTCCATATTTCTAATTTGTATTTAGGTGCAATTTGCTACCCAGATCGCAAATGACTTTTGAAAGCCAATTACTTTATTTAATTCTCTTTAGTATATACCGAATAACAAAACAATTCTGTGTAATATTTAATACAGTGATTTCTCAATGGGCTAAAGATAATAAATTCCAGTAGATTAGGAATAAAGGAGGGAAATTTATAAAATTATTTTTTAATTAATTGCAGAAAGTATAAAGACCCATGCTGTAACATGAGTCTTTATAGGTTTGTCTTTTACTTGGAAGTGCAAGACAAATTCATTCTAAAAGACATTGGTTATTTTATCAATGTTTAGGGTGCTTTCAGCCTCTTTTTTTAACTATAGCCTATTCAAAGGAATCGAAAATATTTTTTACAAAATTATAAGACCAACCAGCATCATAAAAACCCGACACAATATTTTGAACAGAGTTCTTAATTTTTTCTAATTCAAGTCCTGTTTTTTGATATGCGCGAATATAGCTAAATACGGCGTCATTTAATTCGGTCGTTGATTCATTACGTGCACATAAGGAGACTAATCTTGTAAAAGTTAGCGTTAACTCTTGATCTTGGTTTGATGGGGTAACTGATCTACGCTGCTTTGCTAACTGGCCAAGAATTTGAAGGTATCTATCTTTAACTACCTCAATTGGATGGATCTGACTAAACCCTTCTTGAGTAAGTTGAGAGTAGGCTTTTAAAACGAGTGTAGACCAATGCTGTTTAGTCATACTTTCGGGATAGATGCGTAAGTTTTCCAATAACTGATCCGTATTGAAGAATAGCGCGTTAATTGAATAGTTGGGGTTGATTGGGCTTTGGATGGCCGTTATTGGAACTGCAGACTTCATTTTATGCCGAATAACGTTTCTTGTGTGTTCAACTCCGTATAAACACTTAAAGTCACACCAATCGCTTGAATCTATTTCATCATTGGTAAAGTCAGGGCCAATCAAACTCGCATTAACACATTTACTCGCTTCAATAGCGTAATAGACACCAGGATTCCTACCAATCTTACTTTCTGAAGCTGTCTTTAGGTCATTGTCATTAAAAATATAAAATCTGGAGAAAGGGTATTGAGCCCTAAAATCTCTAACTACATTTAAGATATTGCCAGCGGTATAAACAACAATAACTGGTATAGAATAATTAATAGCTTCTGCGATCGCTTCACCAGTTGCATACCCTTCACAGAAAATAAATCTACTTAGATCCCAAAGTGCCAGATCACCATTAAACAGAATCTTAAATGCACCATTAGGCAATACACCACGAAGGGAAAATTTATCTTCACCTTTCTTATTCTTATGTTCTGCAATAGTTTGAAGAAAAACGACTTGGTTATCTAATTTAACACCCTCAACTAAAAGCTTATTTAGTCTTAAATTTTGTTGAGTGATATCAGGTTGCAAATCTAGGATTCGATTGACTAGAAGTGAATTATTTTTATATTCAGGATGGTGCTTTTCAATGTAATCAAGCAATTCAGGTTTACTAAAGTTAACTGGATTGTACAATCTAGCATGTGGATATTGAATTTGTTTCTTTACAATATAGTTATGTGGTCTTTGAGGTAGATCTAAACTTCTAGACCATTCCAGGCCCATATAAATAATTGCTGTAACTTCTTTCTCAATTCGAGATTTTTCAGCGCGTTTACATGAATTTAAGTAACGCTTTAAATCTTCTTCTTGCTGCTCTTTAGAATAAACAATATCTCCAGGTTGGAGGTTCATTTCTTGGATATATTCAAACAGACTATAAGTAAACGATGCACCACCAGCATGGAACCAACCGTAGGACATTCGAGCATTGTCTATATCAACGATATACCAAGCAGTTTTCTTTTTGTTTTTGGTTGCGTCATTGTGGTGGTTAGTGCGGAGATAAATTCTTTTTGACGATTTTTCTAGGCTAAAGTCGCTTTCACGATCAAAAACGATGCCTTCATTTTCAAGATGAGATTTAAATACGTTAAAGAGTGTGTTGAAGTCTATGCCGTATTTAACCATCAGTTGATTCATGGCTTATACAACTCCATAAATTAAAGAGATTTTAGAACAAATGGGGTAGTGATTAGGCAATCAGCTGGATTGGATGAATCCTTGATAATACAGTGAGCATAATGCCAAGCTTTTAAAATACGATTTAAGATCGCACCATCAATATCATCATCTAAAAATTCATATAAATTAAAGGTAAGTTTATTGAGAAGTATGGTCTTATATGCTTTAACCAGTTGATTTAGGTTATTCATAGACATTTCAATGAATTCTGTATAGTCTTCATTAAAACCAAAAATGCTGTTTACTAAGCCGTAATAAAAATACTGCTCTGCATCAATTTTAATGCTGTGCATCTGTTCTAAGAATGATTCAAGATATATAGGGCACATACCTTTACTGATAAATTTACATATTTTTATATTTCTATTGTCTTTGTAATAGATGTATTTTGATGATAATTCTGGGTTAATTACCGTAAAATATTCGCCATCAGCTCTATATTTTAAATTTTTATTATTTGTGAACTGAAGTAAAAGTTCTTTAAAAATATAATTGTCTAAACTTTTTTCGGTTTTATATTCAAGTTTTCCTAAAAAGTTAGAGCTATATTGAAGATCAGCTACATTTGCATAACTATATAAAAAATCAGAAATTTCTTTTGTGATGTGTTCACTTTCAATATCTGGTATTTCAGTAGATATATGTTGAAAGCTTTCTTTTTTATATAAATGACCTAAAAGCTCATTGTGATTGTAATTATCGGGCTTGAATTTTAGACCAATCGAAAAGTCATCTTGTTCAAAGTTACCTTTGATTAATTTACTTAAATAACTTTCAGCCTCCTGAAAAGAAATATTTTCAAGATTACTCAAGAAGCTTTTTAAGAAGGGGCCATCTAATCGAACAGCTACATGTGATATAAAAGATGGATCAAACTCGAAAGACATAATACTTAATTGCTTGAATGGTTTTAAAAAGTATATCTTAGGTTTAAGGAAAATAGAATAAAAACCTTTAAGGATTGTTACCGTAAAAATAAAAATTAAGACTTTGTAATAGTTTTGTTTCAATCTCTTGACTATATAAACTACCTGTTAATAGTTTTAAACCCGTGTCTGTTTTCTTCCAATGGATCTCATCAAACGACTTATTCGCGATATGACTAATTTTGTGCATTCGAGAAATAAAGCCACTATTAACACCAGTATCAAATAATCTAGGACAACTTGGTGCATGTACGTGATACATAGTTTCACGTTTTTGGTTAGAAGGTGACTTACCTACACCACGGCGAATTGGCATACCCTTATGCTTTCTATAACTTCTTAGAAACGAATCAATAGTATCGTTATAGGTCGGCTGCGACAAATAACCGCGATGGTTGTAAATATCAGTTTTCGGATGAATTGAAAAATTAAATAAACTAAGCATTTGGCCAATTAGAATTATTAGTTCAGCATCCATGGCAATATTGGCGTTAATCATACTCTCTTTAATTGACAGGATTGTGTTCGTTTCATATTTTAAAACGACATAATCATTCCAATTCTTTGAGCTATATAAAGCTTCATCTTCATTAATTTTTGGATCATTGTTGTCATAACTAAAAACAATAATGAGTACTTTAGTATTGACGCCGTTAAAGACAACTTCATTCTGATGAACAAAGAATCCGTACAATGAATTACCAGCATAACTGAGGCCTGGCGTATGAATGAAGTTGGTCCACTGGTAGAAGTAATTTAATAAGAAACCATCTACAAACGCGCCATTACTATCATTCAACAAGGCCTTGTAAACATCAGCTTCTAGTTTCAGTACAGGTTGGCTGTATCTCCATGCACTAATAGTTGCTGTAATAAATGCAAAATCATAAAAATTAAATTTAGGATTATATTTTGTATAAAACTGAGTATATGGATAAAGTAGGTTTTCCCAAATACGCATTGGTATAAAGATATTTGGTGTCCATTGTGGAACTTCAGCGAAAAAACCCGTTCCATAAGTATGGTTTACATTGTCCCAAAACAAACGTTCCAATTGCTTATAATCTGGAATATCTTCAGATCTCACCAGAGTAGCTGTACATAGAGCCAGTCTTTTTTCTAAAGCTAATAATTGGCTAACAGGTGGATATAAGCGACCTGCTTTCTGGGTGAAAGCTTCCGCATTCAACTTTGATATGACATCAAATAAGGTTGAATCTTTCACAGGCCTAAACATCCATATATTGGTAAAGGAAAAACATAAGGGTAAGTTATTTTAAACGTTGGTAATTATAATAACAATTATAAAAACTTTTACTTTTGATAAAATATATCATTGAATTAAAGTGAGAAATATTTTTTGCAGTTCTTTAGCGATTGATCGCATTATTTTTAATCAAACAAAAAATAAATCTTAACTTCATAATACTGGAACATAATGCAAATATAAAATTAAATGCCACTTTAAACATCTTATAACGTAAATAGACTGAATTCTATACAGAAAATTTGGCATTTCTTGTTTTTAGGGCTTTAATTGTTAAAGGGATTCAGCTATATTATTACCCATAGGATATAAGTCCTTATTTGATAAACTATTAGATCGAGATTGTTCTAATAGTTTTTTTTTGTGAAAAAATTCATTTGTATAAAAAATATACATTTATAAAATATATAAAATTCAGTATTTTATTCACTTATCCCCAAACATGTGAACATTTTTTGTTCATAAATATTCATTATTTTTTGAAAAAATATTCACGATAAAAATTTAAGTTATAATTCACATTGTAATTTTAATGTTATGGACTTAGTTATGAGCCATGTAGAGCAAAAAGAATCTATTAAAATTACTGTTCATGAAGCTGGTATTTTGCCTAAGAATGTACCTATAGTTGATCAATATTTGAATAACTACAGGTCATATAAAGCAAATTATGTGAAGCAGATTACATCTAGTAAATTCTTAGATGTTGAAATGAATGGTAATTTAGCCCAAATTGGAAATGTAAATTCATGCCAGATTTCAAGTATAAATGATATGTATAACGTCAATACACCAGGGCAGATAAAGCTTCATTAATAAAAAAAGCAGTCGTAAGACTGCTTTTTTTATACTTATTGTTTTTGTGTTAACTCATCCAATGTAGGTGGTTTTTTAACTTCCTGTTGTTCATCTTGGGCATCTTGAGCATCCTTCATATTTGTAGGTGTTACTAAGTTATCAATGACAACTTCAGAGCTGGCACTCGTGACTTGAGGATTTGCAATGTTTTCTACAAGCTCCTGAGGAAGACTTTTATCACTTATGTATTTATCGAGAAGATCTTGTGCTTTATATGCCTTGTTGCATTCTTCATTAGATTCATACATTTCTTTTTGAACTTCCGAATCTAAGTACTTTTCTTTACCTTCACTTATATCTGGACTGTAATAACCGGCTTTCTCGGCAGCCTCTAAATAAATTGCATAGCAAATATTGAGTACATCTTTTCGTTCATAATCGTGTTTATAATACCAATCAATGGTTCTTTCTTTTTTATCAGTATTCGTTTGTTCGATGTATTGTTCTAAGCGCTGTTCTTCTGGGGTAGATGAACACCCAGCGAACACAAAACAAATGCTTAAAACTATAAGTGATTTTTTCATGGTTTTAGCTTAAAACTAAGGTTGCCTTTTATAGTACATCAATTTTTTTTAAATTAGTATTTCTTAGACATCACATTTTATAGCCCTTAATCACTT
The DNA here is from genome assembly GCF_013420765.1 of Acinetobacter sp. YH01009. Lineage (NCBI taxonomy): Bacteria > Pseudomonadati > Pseudomonadota > Gammaproteobacteria > Moraxellales > Moraxellaceae > Acinetobacter > Acinetobacter sp. YH01009. Next base: position 97,736 of record NZ_VOYE01000005.1, read on the forward strand.
TCTAGGCATAAAAAATTATGATGATCATCTAAATTAAAGTCCTTCAATTGTTAGCTAAACAACTAAATTATAAATAAAAAAAGCAAACCTATATCCTCGCGAAGGTGTATCTAATAATTATTTGACTAAATCACTATATTTGAGATCTTAAATATCAATCCTTAAACCTATTTAAAGAATAAAAATTTGTATATACTTAAAACATTACTAGATTAACTTCAGTAATTATTACTAAAGAAAGTTATATAAAGAGTGATGTTTTAATGACTAATTTATTTATCGTAGAATCTCCCGGGAAGGTCGAAAAGATTCAGCATATTTTAGATGACCTATATCCGAATGAGTTTCGAGTAGCAGCATCTGTTGGCCATGTTTGTGATTTACCCAATAATGAAATTGGTTTTAGTTATCCGTCATTTGCGCCTAAATATGAGATTTCAAAGGATAAAACCAGAGTCGTTGCAGATCTCAAAAGACTAGCCAAACAAGCTGATATGGTTTTTCTAGCTACGGATTTAGACCGGGAAGGTGAAGCAATCGCGTTCCATCTAAAACGTATTCTGGCCTTGACTGAAGACGAATATATTCGTGTTAAATACAATGCAATCGATAAACCCACCATTGAAAGTGCATTACAGAATGGTGAAGAGCTTGATATGGGTATGGTTGCCTCTCAAGAAACACGGCGTTTTTTAGATCGCATGATTGGCTTCTACCTATATGAGCCTATATCAAGTGTATTACTTGGGAAATACCCTGTAGGTCGTGTGCAATCTGCTGTTTTATGCATTTTGTGTGACTTAGAAGATCTATTAAAAAACTTCACTTCGCATGAGCACTTTAACTTAGAAGTTACTTTACAAACCGGGTGGGCAGCTAAGTGGGACTTTACTAAGTGGCTATCTTCTGAGAGTAAGGAAGAGTTTGGCAATCAGTGGCTTGAAAAAGTATCAATTACTGAATTACAAAAGGCGATTGAACATAAAGACTTATCAATCACAACTGTAGAAACCAAGCCATCAAGTCGAAAAGCACCAGCGCCATTCATTACTGTTGATCTACAAGCTGCAGCTGCTGCACGTTTAGGTTTGGATTTAAAACAAACAATGAAGGCAGCACAGAAACTGTATGAAGGTGGTTTTATTACTTATCACCGGACTGATGCTGCTGTTATCTCACCTGAGGGGATGCAGCTTTTAGAGGCCTTTGCTCAAACTGAAGGCATCACCATTACACCTAACAAGGCTAAATCGCGTGAAGGTGCTCAAGAAGCCCATGAATGTATTAGACCATCAGATTTCTTTACAATTGAGGCTGGTGAAACGCAACATGAAAAAGATCTATATAGATTGATTTGGCTGAGAACAGTTGCCTCACAAATGCCACCAGCTGAATATGAAGTGAAAACTGTAGTTGCGACCTATAAAGATGTTGGGTTGACTGTAGACGGCGTATTAACCAAACAAGATGTCGATTTTAAAGCTTCAAGTCGCGTATTAAAGGAAGATGGTTGGTTAGGTCTATTAAAGACATACAGTATTGATGAAAATGCGCTTGAGTACTTAGAAGGTGAGGAAGACTCAGAAAAAGAGCCTGAACACACGTTACCAGTAGATATCGCCGTTGGCCAATTACACAATATTATTTCTTCAAAACTTTTAGCCACTAAAACCAAACCGCGTTCTCGATATACAGTTCCATCATTGGTTAAGCTTTTGGAAAAACGTGGTATTGGTCGCCCTAGTACATACCAATCTATCTTTGAGCGCCTGATGGATCACGGATACATAAAGGTGGTGAAAAAGAAAATTGAGGTTACGCCTCATGGTCTCCATTTAATTAAAAACATTAAAGGCAAATTCAATTTTGTAGATCCACTCTATACCAAAAATGTTGAGGAAATTTTAGACCAAATTTCTGAGGGTGATATTAACTACAAGCAAGAATTACAGAAATTCCACTTAGAGCTAGAAGACCAAAAAAGTGTGTTTACTGATAAATGGCTTGAAACCATGCCAGTACATACTTGTATTAATTGTGGTACGGGTCGAATGCTCCCCAAAGTTGGAACAAATCGTGATAAGACAGTTTCTGTTTATTGGTCATGTAATTCATGCAAAAGTTCAGCACCTAATAGAGTCACTGACGGTAAAGATGAACCAGGCAAACCAACTGTACGTGAACATACTGGCCATTTATGTATATGTGGTAAAAATTTAGTACAAGTTACTACTGATAAATCGATTTTCTTTGAATGTTCGCAAAGTGCATTTGTTGATGCTACATGTCGTGAAACTTATAAGGCAATGACCAATGCAGATGGTCAACACGAACCAGATTATGAAGATTATCGCCGTAATCACACCTATCAATGTAAAGTTGAGAATTGCGGTGGTTGGTTACGTGAAATGAAGGGTACATCAGAAAAGACTGGCAAACCTTATCACTTTTTTTCTTGCGAAAAATCAAATCCAAGATATAAATCTAAAAAATGCAAGTCATCTATTTTAGAAGTGCTTCCAGACGGATCTCCAAACTACGAGCCACGTTTCCAGGTATTTAAAACGGAACACCTTTGTATTTGTAAAAAACCACTACAATTTACTAAATACCGTGTAAGTCCTGGTGAATATCGCGAATCGTACAGCTGTGATAATGCGAAATGTAAGCGTTATTTCGAAGTGCTGCCTGATGGATCACCAGACACTCAGCTATTAAACTCTCGAACAGGTAATGAAGCTAAGTGTTTTGATTGTGGACAAACCATGGTTCAATCCGCATTCAATTATCAAGGTGCACGTAAGTATAAATGGGATTGTTTTAGTTGTGGTGCCAAAGGCTATGACAACAATGGAGAGCCACAAAAACCTTCAGGTAAAAAATCTAAAGCAAAATCTTCAACCTCAAATACAAAGTCAAAATCCAAAAATTGAGTAAGGTGAATTAATCAATGAGTAACAACGATGATTTAGATAAAATTAGTCAGGACGCTGCTTCAGAGGTAAAAGCTACTGACACTCCTGATAAAGGTACAGAGAAAGTAAAAGCCTCTAAACCTAAATCTAAAGATGCCAATAACGAGGAATCTTTTTTTAAAAAGAATAAAAAGTTAATTGGTATTGGCGGTATCGTTTTCTTTGTATTGCTTTTCTTTGTCATACTTTTTGGTAATCAAAATGTTGAGGTCGAAAGACCTCAACAAACTGAAGTTGAATTAGAAGCGCGTTTGCAAAATGAAGTAACTCGCCGTGTTAAAGAAGAAAGTGCAAAACTCGCTGAACAGCGAAATCAGATTATTGATCGGATTAGTCGTAATTTCGACTGTAATGCACCGCAAGTATTTTGTCATACTCAAGATACAACTGAACCATATACAACTGTTGTATCAAGTTTACAAAATTTTCAATTTAAACCAGATACGCCGTATGAAGTATATATTGAGGTTTATCCGTTAAAAGTAGATTCTCAAAACCCACAAGCTAACCAGCGTAAGGGCAGTATTTGTAGCCCTAACAACGTACACTTGTTCTTATGCCAGAAAATTGTAATGAAGAACCCGGCATTAATGGCTAACCAGATCCGTGAACTTTATGCTTTATTAACGCCTTCAATGTCATATCGCTTACAAATTAGCGGTCGTCCAATTAGTGCTTCTGATATTGATTTAGCTCTAATTTCTACTGAGATGGATAAAATGAATGCAACCGCAGCTAGTGAACCAGCTGTTGAATGTGTTCCACCTGATCCAAATAAAGATCCAGTGGCTTATAACCTATATGAAACTGGTGGAATGACTTGCCAAGAGATCATGAAAGATTTAGAAGAGCAGAAAAAACGTGCTCAACCATCAACCCCTCAGACACAACAACCACAAAACAGTCAACAGCCTCCAGTAGGGCAAGCACCAACACAATAATATCTATTAAGGCTCATTTATTATAAAATGGGCCTTATCATTTGGCTTAAAAAAAACCAGTACTAATACTGGTTTTTTTATATCTATTAGAAGTCTAACTTGCTTTTTTAGTACCACATTGAGGACAAAAAACCATATGCTCCTCCAACTTAGCACCACAAGAAACACAGAATATATTTGCTTTTGCTTTTATAACAATTGGTGAAGGATTTTCATCTTGAGCACTATCAGGTAAAGCAGCGCGTTTCTCACCACCAGAAATACTATTTCCATTAACTGTATTATTAACGTGGTTCATTGAGGCAATTCTATTTAAATCACCTTGAGATGTAGGAGTAACAATGATGCTTTGATTTTTAGCAAAGCTGATCAAATGCTCCTTTAATTGCGATGCTGCATCTTTGCGCGATACCATACTTAAAATACTTCTTTCTTGGTATTTACCAAAAGTAGTTGTACAGATTTCTGCATACCAGACACGTAATGTCATTGTTTCAATATTGATGATTTCTTTTTGAGTTTTTACGGTGTCATCTAAGTAGCGACCAAAATTCATCTGTGAAAGTTGATAGTTACCACGAGCTTCAACCCAAATAAGATCTGAAACAAAATCAAAACGGCTCCATAAATAATTACCATGGTCGAAACAGAACTTTCCAAGAATCCACATGGAAATACCAAAGAAACCATAACTAAAGTAAGTAATATCCACAAAATGTCCGTTGTAAATGAAGTGAGCGAAGATACTCAATAAAACAACAGACGCTAGAAAACAGATAAGACCAAATGTATTTAAAATAGCAAGCCAGCGATAATTATGTTCCTTAAAGCATGATGCCAATGTCATATCTTTAAGCGTATTCGCAGGGACTGGCTGGGTTTCCTCAAGTACTTCACCTTCAAATGTACCGCGAACTTTATGCGTCTCAAGACTTGGAAGTAGTCTTGAATAAATGCGGTTTGGTATAGAGCTTACCCACTGATTTTGTAAATGACGTTCCAGTTCATCAAACAACTGCATTGGCTGGCCATTCATGCTTAAGCTGTCCTGAATCATACCAGCACTGGCTTGTGGTGGCTCTTTTACCATTTGTGCTAATACTGCCAGAAAGAAAATCCCGATCGCTATTAATGCCGCTACAAGTGTAAATATTGCTTTACCCATACTTGGCAACCAAGATGGTGCAATAGCATTTTGAGTTAGGAATGGAATTAGTACCGGTCCAAGAATTGCTACTAATACTAAAACTACTACCTTAGAAATACCGATGTTTTGTGATCCCGAATTGGGATTGGCCATAGGGCGCAATAGAACGATTAAGGTGATAATGTTGTAAAAAATACCCAGCCATTCAGATGAGTTAGGAGGAGCGCCTATTTGAGCAATGAGCGCACTACAAAGCGTAATGATAAAAACAATCGCATTCTGAAATTGAATTTCAGCTGCATTTCTTATAAAAAGTGGAGAAAAAATAAGATTAGGGAAAATGGTATAAAGAATACCGTTAACAGATCCACGAGGTTCCTGATAAGTTAAAGCACTTTGTCTCAAAATATCTTTTATATCTTGAGCGCCGTTAGTGGTACCAACGTCTTGACCTGATAATTCTTGTGATAAACCTACTGGTTGATTACGGCCAAAATAAAATTTTAAGTTGGATAGTCCTTTTGCTAATAGTAACCCACCATAACTAAACATAAATATACCAATTGCTAAGGGCACTACTGCAGCAAGTATACTTATGCTAAAAGCACCTTTAGCACTGAATAACAACCAAACGCCAGCCAACATAAAGATAGCTGCACCAATAACTTTAAATATATTCTCAATTTTGTATGGGTTTGGGAATTCAAAGCGCTGATCTTGTGAATTGTATTCATACGCCATTGTTGTGCTCCTGATGGCGTTTGTATGCCATGGTCAATTTAATGTCTTTAAACATGTTTTAAGCTCTGTGCTTTAATTGTTTTAATTATACTAATAATAATGAATAAATTACTTTTTATATTATTTTAACGAATAAAAAATTAAACCCTTTAAGATGGGATTTTGAAGTAAGGGAAGGGGGAAGGGTGAGTAAAAATGCGATATACATTTTTACCCATGTATTTAGATGATTATTGTTATTTCGTTTGTTTTTCAGCTGATTCAGCTGCATCGTTTAACATTGATGTGAAATCACGAGAATCTTCAGGTTCAGGTTCTGGTTGATCTGAAGTTTGTTTATTTGCTTCAAAATCATAACCTTCATTTTGTGGAGCTGGCTCACTACTTACATATTCTTCTTTAGCAGCTTGTAGATCCGCTGATGGATCGTGACTAGCAGTAGCTTCATTAGCTGCAGTATCAGCACCTTGTTGAATAGGTGCTTCATCTTTTTTACCACATCCCACTAAAGCAATAGTTAAAGCAAATGCGCCAACTAAATATTTGTACTTGGAAACCATACTGATACCCTGAATTTAATGATCAATTTGCAATATTTTTACATATGAAAGTCTGTATATACTAAATATTTACTAAATAAGCGTTTTAATAAAACAAAAACAGTAAATAAGACAATTTAGTATATACCAAAAATATTAAAGACTTTAAGTATGAAATAGTTACTAGGTCCAACTGAATGTTTCTTAGAACACAAAAAAACCACCCAAAATTGGGTGGTTTTTTTTAACAGCTCTTATTTGTTTTCAAGGTCATTATTGCTTTTGAAATCCAGGTTTTCTTCGCAATACTTCTTGACTTCAGCTTTATCAGTTGGATCTTTACCAACTTGATTCATTTCATCACGCAACCAACCAATTACTTGACCACGACCCGTCCAGCGTAAACTTGGGTCTGTACGATGTTGCCAAAAGTGTGTTACTGCACGTTTCTGTCTAGTTTTAGACTCAAATTTATTCGCTACATCTTTTTGAAGATATGCAGATAAATCGTGAACGTTATTAACGCCATCAATTTTGAGTTTAGTTTTGATAATGTTGTTAATGTCTTGAATAGCATCATTGAAAAGAGTTTTCTCTCGTGAAGCTTTCAAATCCAGTAGTCTATCAATTTCAAGTTGAATATCTGCTGGTGACATTTTCGCAACATCTGGTTTTGATACATCTAACATGTCATTATTCCCAGGTAAATTACGATTATGATTCATTTAAAAATCCTTTAGAAATATAATTGAAAATTAATTCAAAAATATCTCTTTCGACTAAAGTATTTTTACACAAATGTTTTAATAAAAGCAATTGATCTAAAAGTTATTTCTACTCATAGGTGCTTTGATAGCACTTTTCTTATACTTTTTACATCAGGGATGTGTTTAAACCTTACAACTGGAATTCCTACTGAATTGATAAGTTCGTCACGTCTTTTATCTTTATCTTTAATATAAGTGTGGTAATGAGAATCGAGTTCTATAGAAACTACAGGATGATAATCGCTATCAACGATTAAAAAGTCCACGTACAATCTACTAAACTTATTTCTGACACTAATATCTTGCGTTGTCATAAAAGCATTCATACTTACCTGAACTAATATTATTTCATTTGGATACGCCTTTTTCAATGCTTCAAACATTGTAATCTCATCTTTTGTAAGTACTTTTTTAGAAACCAGTCCTTGGGTGGGTGCTGTCTTCTTAATACTTTTAAGAGTTTTTTTAACTGGATTTGATGGTTTTAAGGAAAATATCGTATAAACCTCAAAGATTAGTTTTAAGGATAGGTATGCTAAGATTAAATAAAGTCCAAATTTGAACAATACAGAATTAAGAAAAAACTCCATCTACCTAATACACATTCAATAAATAAAACTTAAAAAACATTTAAATATTTTAATGGTTTTCCCTTATTAAAGATATAAAACAGACAAAAAATGTTTTAAAATCTATTCGTATAATGATGTTAAAATAAGTATAATCTTGTAAAGATTGAACTAAAGCTAAAAATAATTTTTTTGGCCTGGTTCAGTAAAAAAATCCAATCAATAACGTGGAAAAGCTTAAAATGGTATTAAAAAAAAGTATCTTAGCTTTACTGATCGGTGCAACTACACTGTCTGTAAACCTTTATGCCAAAAATACTACTATCAATATTAAACGGACTCCAATTGTATCATCTTCACCTATTCCGTTGATTAAGGCTAATGCCATTGAACAGTATTACATTAACGTAAAACACCGTTTTAATGGTGCCGAATTTGAACAACCACCCAAGAAAATTAAAAATATTAAATTACGAAACAATGTAATTAGTGATGGCCAAGTTATTCTTGTTGATAAGGATTCTGATAAAACTCAACTAGAAAATTACCTTCAAGCAAATCCAAAAAATTCCGAACTTTTAGCAAGTTATATAGCCCGGATGGTAAACTATAACCATGGCTATACAGTTCCTGAAAAAAATGGGAAATACAGCAAGTACTCTTCAACCACTATGTATAATGCTTTGCTTGATGAGTTGAACTATAAGTTTGCAACGACTCCAGTATTAAGTATTGAAAATTATCAAACTCAGCAAGATATTGAGGTTGCCTACTTGTATATTCTTTCACGTTTGAATGACCAAGAGAAAAATGTATTTTGGCAGTTCATCAATACTTATAAAGTGGGAAATAACATTCAGGTACCTGAAGGTACTGTAATTGCAGATGTTCTTAACACCTATAAGATCCAACTAAACTTTAAGTCGCCTTAATTGACATTGGTGCCCAATATGCTTAAAACGTTTTTTACCCCCCTAATGCGTTTTATTGTGCTGCTTGTCGCTTTTGTTATTGTGGTATGTGCTTTTGTTTTTGTTTGGGGAGTGTACACTCAGCTATTAATTTTTATTCTAAAAGCTTTTGGCTTAACGATTGATGGCATGGCTTTTGGAAAATTGTCGCTTATTGCGCTTTCCACCTTTATTATGACTGTTTTAACATCAATTTTTGCTAAAAAGCAGACCCGAAGAATAATGTCTAAGTATTCCTAATGAATACTTTTTTCATACAGATACCTCATAAGTTGAGGATAAAAAAAGCCAGTTCATAAAACTGGCTTTTTTATTGGCTATTCTTATTTAGATAATACTATCAACTCTATCACCCAAGTAGTCAGGATTGTACGGTTGGTATAAGTAGTTTTCTAAAATAGGTAAATCTGGTGCCAATACCATTCGAGATATAACTGGCAGATCCTCTTCTAAATTCAATTTAACGTATACAGCAAAAAAATCTATGTTAAATGTTGTGAAATCATATTCTTTACGACCAGCATTTTTCATTGCATCCAGCAACGGTCTAAAGTATTTATTGTTCGTTATTGAGCAATTTAGAAATTCCATAGCATCAATTTCATCGACTGAAATCTCAATAATATTGTTCAAATATTCAAGTTCAGGATTCAGTAAATCATCATTACGATCGGTAAGAAGAACCTTTGTTGAGAAGGGACCTACATTGATTAAACGACCATCATATTTCGTGTAACCGTGTTCTTCCGTAGGAATAAAATTAGAAGTGTGTACATATAGGGTAGGGTAATATTCTGTATGCCAGTTTAGATCTAAAATTTTTGTATCAGCTTCAACATAAGCCCCTTGAAGCAATGATTTATTTAAATTTGTATTCAACACTTGGTCAGGTTCAAGTACCTTACTACGATAAATGGCAGCTAAGGGAATATCGTACTGACGCAATACATAACATGTTGTGTTAAAGCTATTGCAGTAAATAGCTCGATCGTCATTTGCGCCGTTAATGTCTTCACGAACAATAATGACATGGCTGCCAATTTCACCAGCAATCTGGTAGACAACAATAGCACCCAAAGCATAGTTTTGAGTAAGCAACATCTCTCCTTCAAATCGAATCGCTGTACAGCTTTTGATTTGCTCAGAGCTTAGTGGATAGTTGCCAGGAGTAATTGTCCATAATGTCGATACTGGTACATAACGTGAAGATAAAGCATCATCACGGATCTCGCCAATAGTGATAATATTCGAGCCTTTTAAAGCATCACCTTTCTGCTCTGTAACTTCAAAAAAATTTTGATTAATAGAGGCAGTACCTGAAGATTGTGCGTTCTCTGAAGCGCTATTATTTGGTACAGATGTTTCGTTCATGAAGCAACTCACTAAAAGTTTTTATCTTTGTTTAAAAATACCACACGATAAATAGTATTAAAACTTATAATGGTATTATAAGATGAACTTTAACATTCAGAAAGGCATATTTATGTTAAACGATAAAACCCAAGATTGTTTTCTTAATAATCTAATAGGGTGTTTCTATAAAAACTACTTAATATTAAATGCTAAAACTCTGAATAGCGATTTTGTCTTAGATGTTATAGATCTATCTATTGATCAAAAAAACTTTTTAAAAGGACCTAAGAAATCAAGAATAAAGGTAGGCATACGCGATCTACCTAAGGACTACTCTGATTTTAATAGGCTAAAAGACATACTTCATGATGTAAAAACTTTATATATAAAATTTGGTCTGGATCATGACTTAATTACTGAAAGTTCTCAGCTTAGCGCCTATAAATCCCAAGACTTTCAACTTCTAAATTCTGACAGCGCAACAAAGCTTTCTGCTGCAGATGTATGGATGTTCTACATGAGATTGTTACCAATGGTGCAACACATGGAACTTGGTGGATGTAACCCCGAACACTCCAACACTATTAATCCATTTCGGTACGCGTTTAGCTTGGATAAGTTTATATGTGATTTTCCTGAAGACTTATCGTTTGAAAAATCGAAAGCATTGGTTTTTGAATTAGTAAAGAACAATTGGAGAAAGTGGGCAAACCTTAATAAATTCACGAATGAAACTACTTATGATGCAGTCTTAATCAATTCAGATTATTTGGTAATTGCTAAAGTAAACGTAACTGACGTTTCTATTGAGTTGATTGAGCTGGACAGCTTAGAAGGGCTAGTAAGTGCTTTAGTATGTGATTTGGAAGTATTGAAATGCATTTTAAAGCATAGGTTTGAACAGGTTGGATGTTCGATAGGCTCATATCGCAACTTAGCAATTGAGTACAACCCCAAGAATCATACTACTTTCCTTACGGGTAATTTTATTAAGGCAATTCCGTATATACCAAATACAACTATTGAAAAATACCTTAAGAAAGCACTTAATTTTGCTGATGGAATTAAGATTGAAGCCATTGAACCTTCTACTAAAGGTCATATACCACAAAACTTAATATTTTCATCATCCTTAGGTTTGCCATACATTCAGCTCTGCGAACATAAAATTAAAAAATCATTTTGTGATGTGATGAATATATTAGCTGAAAAGGGCGTATCTATAGAACAGCTAAGAATCGTTAATATTTTGAGTAAATATTTAGTAGAACGTGAACTAAGTCTATGGTATTTAAATATTTATACTGATAATAATTTCAATCAAAATTTAGAAAATATTCTACTCAATATTACAAATGAAACGAATGTATCTGGTAGTGGTTTAAATGAAAATATTTTAAAGGCTATTACAGACTTTGAGAACAACCACAATGTAACAGCTAAGCTGGTGTTTAAGCGTAATGCAGATCTTATCTTGATATACGAACCATCCAACCCGGATCATAGACTAGTTCGCTATGAATGGTTTTCAGAAGCCAGATACAGTAATTCAAAGGTATTTGAAGCGCACAAAATAGATATTCATAAAAAGTTCATTAAAGATAGTCTTGAAGATGTTCAGATCCTTCATAGCTTTTCTAACGATTTCTTGGCCTGGAATATGGTTCCAACATTTAACACACCTTTAGAAAAGAAAATGGCATTTGATATTTGCTTAACTGAAGACATGATTAAAACGGAGTCCAGTAAGCTAGTTGAGTTTTGCGAAACACCGGACTATTTAGACAATTTGATAACTTCATTGAGTGAAACAAGCTCTATCAATTCAGACCATCCTATATATGGGTTTTTCTTGCCATTTAAACTTCAGACTTCTGATCCTGGATACACATATGAAGGAGTATTTTTAGAAATAGATGAACAGAATAAAATAGACTTATCTAGTTCATATTTTAAAACCTTAAAGGGCGAATCTCTCCCCAAAAACTACCTAACCTTTAAAAGGCTTATTAGTTTATAAAACATGTTTAATTTTGCAATTTAAAATTTCTGTTAAACCTGTAGTAGAAAATTTGTAAAAATCTCGATATGTATATTTTTAAAAATAAAGTATTATATTGATAGTTTTAAATACCTTTAATGGAATACAAAGAGAAGATTGAATGAAATTATTAAAAATTGCTCTTGCTGGTATGCTGGGTTCTATAATGTCTCAAGCTGTAATGGCAGCTGATGATATTGAAACTCAGTCTCCTAACTTTAAAGAAGCATACGTAGGCCTTTTGACTCCTTCAAAAAACTTCAAAGTACTTGGTGGTGGGCTAATGCCTGAGTTGTCTCAATATAACTTCTCAGACAGTTACTTTGAAAACAATTCAAACCAGCGCTACAAAGCTACATACCACCTATATCAACAAATGAATCCACAACAACGTGCTATGTACCTTTTACTTCAGCATACGTCATATTTGAACGATATTTTTTACCCTCAACGGAACCCACTAACCAATCCTGATGTAACTGCAGAACAATTAAATATTGAATCAGCAAAATCAAAACTTGAAAAGTTCCGTACTGATAATGGCATAGTAGAAAAGGTTGTAGATCGTGAGACAATGCTTCAAGCATTAAAGGCGCATTATGACTATTACATGCGTGATCAATTTACAGTGCGCTTTTATGGTAAAAACCAAGAAATGTTTACCTACGGCGTGGATAATTTTACCGGTCTTAATATTCGAACTATTGAAGGTAACTTTCGAGTTGTCGATCGTAAAACTGGAACCTTGTTAGGGGATAGTATGATCAAATTAAATCATTGGGTACCAGGTAACAGAGCCAAAGAAAAGCGCACTATCAATATTCCATCAACAATGCCTGAATGGAAAGATGTAAGTATTGATGACTTAGCTATTAAATTTCAACCGACAGCAATTACTACTATGCGTGGTAAACGTATAGATATAAATCAAATATATTTAAAAAACACACAAGAATTTAACTTCTAATACACTTTTTAAAAAACGGCCATATTAGGCCGTTTTTTATAACTAACTTTTAATAATATTAAATAGGTTTAGTGTTAAAATAACAAAACAGAGTTAAACTATTTTAAAAATTGGTTGTACAATATTTAACCGTAGCCTAAGCATAATTGACTGGTTATGAAAACGCGTATCAAACACCGGAGAAAAAATGAAAAATTTCCTACCAATCATTTGCGCCGTAATCATGGCTACAGGTTGTCAAAAAACCACAACAATTTCAGCTGATCTCATCGATGTGAAAAATTTAGACATTTATAACTCGCAAAATATGACAAGCGTTAGAAGTGCTTTTGACTTAATAGTGGATGATGTATTTAAATATCCTTACTCATCCGTTTCATATTCACCATTTTTAAATGGCCCATTAGGAATAGATGGCCCTAAAGAACCTTTGGCCCAAATTGCAAATAATTGCATAAAGTCAAAAGACGTGCAGATACAGAGCATTAAAAATAAAGATAACGAAATAATCAGTTTTAAATTCTATACACCGATTGAAAAAATTAAGAATTGTATTGTTAAGGAGTCAAATGCTCCAATTAATGCAGATGCACTCATTGATTTAAACAAAAGTGCAATTTTTAAAGAGTATTCAGATAATCCTTTTTTAAGAGAGACACTTGATAACTTAAAATCAGATGGCGTAATAACGGTCAAAGAATATATGGACATCATACAAATTATTATAAAATTAGACAAAGCTGGCAAAGCAGTACAGCTTGAAAAAGTCATTAAAGATCTTTAATTAACAAGGCATCAGATCATGCAAATTTTATCAAATGAAGAGTTGATCCAAGAATGGTCTAATAGTTTAAGATTGCAAAATAAATCTGATCTTACAATCAATGAATATGTAAAATCTGTAAATATGCTTCTCAAAATGCCTTTTTTTCAAAATAAAAATCTCATCGAATTAGACCGTGAATCCCTATATTCTTTTAGACTGCATCGAGTAGAAAAAGATCAAGTTACAGCCAGAACTCTAAATAAAAATTTAGCTGGGTTAGTCAGCTTGTTAGACTTTTTATTATTAAAAGAATACATAGCAGAAAACTTCTTTTCTGATATTCGTGTAAAAGATAAAAAAGTAAGTTTACCAAGGCCCATAGATGTTAATGCAATTCACCAAATTTTAGATAATAAACAGGCAGTTAATCCCAAATACACTAATCAGCATTTAAGGGATCTTGCAGCAGCTGAAGTGGCATATTCTGGTGGTCTTCGTATATCTGAATTACATGCAATCAAATTATCTGATATCAATTTATCTGAGGCAAAGATCCACATAACAGGGAAGGGGAACCAGGACAGATTTGTGTTTCTGGGCAAAAAAGCAATTGAGGCACTTTCTATTTGGAAATTAATTAGAAGCCGTTGGATTGAAATATCCGGTATTGAAGATTGTGGCTATTTATTCATTTCTCCAACTGGTAAACACATAAGTAAAAATCATTTAGGGGCATGTATTACGGCGCTCTTAAATACTGGTGGTTTTGGTAGACTAGGAAGTACTCATACATTACGACATAGCTTCGCATCTCATTTATATAACCGAACAAAAGATATTCGAGCAGTACAAGAAATGCTTGGCCATAAAACAATTTCTTCTACCCAAGTATATGTTCTTGTAGATCATGACACGTTAATTGAATCTTATAAGGATGCTCACCCAAGAGCTAATAAAGAATAATGAACCTAAATGAAATGAGGTAATTTATAATGATTAAATTTGATAATTTTTTATTAAAATCTTTTTTAAAGCATATTGGTTATGTTGTGATTGGTATTGGTGTAATTGCATTAATATTATTTGTGATTTACATGGTCTATTTGGCAGTGATCAATACATCAGCTTATGTTTATAACAATCCTATGTCTACTCTAAAAGGTATTGGTTATGTATTATTGATCGGATTTATTTTAAACTTAATGATAGCGTTATTTGAAAGCATTATTAAAGATGCAAATGAAAAAAGAAGTAAAATGCAAACAAATCAACATGAATGCAACTATTTGAATAAAAACAATGAGAAAGAGTAATTCCTTTTACTCCTATACCGTTTTATCTCAAACAATATTACGATATTTATTATAAAGCTTAATATTAATATGGTCCCTAAATTCAGCATATCCTGTTTTACCTAATTCTCTATAAGTAGTGCTTTCATTCGTAATCATAAACTCTAGCTTACTAAGCGTATTTAAGTAATCAATATTATGTGAGCTATTTTCTGCAAATAAATCCTTATTTTTATTATAACGATCAATCACTACCTTAATTTCAACAATGTCTTGATTAGATATTTTAGTATTATCCAATACAGCACCAACCCCAACAAATCCTAAAATAAAAGTGATAGTTAGAATGCTTGAAATCGATAAAGATTTTTTATTGATTTTATATTTCTGGAAAACTATGCTTAATAGTATAGCCAACAATGAAAATAAAATTAATATTAAGCCTCTTTGATCCAGATAGTCAGAAAACAACATAATTAAAGCCCTTAAAATTCTATATTTTTATAACATATTTAAAGACTTAGAGGTGTTTAACACATTTAAGATTTATATGAGAATTATTTCAAACTCTCAATATGTATATACCAAATTGACAATTCAGAACTTTAGATGAAGCTTAGACAATTAGTTATTGAATTTGCAATGTTTTCAGAAATGCGCCAAATAACTTGTTGATTTGATAGTCTTTGCGCTTCATTTGGATTTGATATAACACCAATTTCAATCAGAATTGCTGGCTTGTTAGATCGCTTTAACACGACTAGATCATTATATTTGTAGACTCCATTCCTAGTCAGTAATTCTTTATTTTCTCCAGGTATTTTTAATCCATGAAATGTTGATGGCGTTTCGCCAGATGCAATTAAATTCTTACCTATATGATCAGCGCACTTTAAACTTTTTGAAAAATGCGGATTTTTTTTAGATACAAATATTGAAAAACCATGCAATGAATTTTTTAAGTGATCTAATTCCTTGGGGTTTGAATCATGGTGTATAGAAATCAATAGATTAGCATTACCATGGCGAGTAGCCCTGTCCACCAATGATATTTTTTGCTCTTTAGTAAAGGTTCTATGCATTTCAATTTTGTTTCTTTTCAAAAAATACTCAATAGAGTTCGTCATACTTAGATTATAGATATACTCAGGATAACCATTGGCTGCAGTGGTACCGGCTTGCTTAGGGGAGTGTCCAGCATCGAGCACAACACTTTTGGCGAAAGACATATTGGCCATTGAAAAAATAGAGACAGTTAAAACTATTTCTTTATACAGCTTAAACATTGGATTTACCTTTTAAAGCTACAATCATATTAATATAAAATATATTTTCAAAAAATAAATGGGTTTAACGAAAGTTTGTTAATATGTTTAATGGGTGGTTCTAAATATCTTAAAATATGTTTACTAATTATACAGTCTTAGATCTAAATCATATTCATAACATCTTTACGCGTTTTGTAAGGAGTCATCCACGCCCTTTGTGTACAACAGACATCGTAAAAGGATTAGTTGATATAGCAGAGGACTCCACTAGCAATCATCGGTGGCTGCAGAGATCTATTCAACGTCTTTTGAAGTCTTGGGTGGAATTGGGGATTATTGAAGACCTAGGCACATCAACTAAACGTTCTTCTAAATACTTCAGGCTAAGTAAGTATGGTGAACTGTATGTCAGCATATGTAGGGAAAAAACTAAGGTAGATTTTTTTGACAATCCCAAGCTGTTAAAAAATAAATCAGATATATCATTTAGATATTTTTTTGTTTTGTTATTCGCTATTCAAAATTCAGGTAAAAAGTTCACTCCAGACGAAATTAAGAAGTTTGGTGATTTGAACGGCTATAATATTAGTAAGAGATCCTGGCAAAGGAATCTAAATTTGTTTGTGAGCTCAGATGTATTTTTTTCTCAAAAAATAGAATCAACTACCACGTTGAGTTACCAAATTAATAATAAAACCATCTCAATGTTGAATATCCAAATTCAGGATTTTCAAGTGATTGAATTTGAGAAAAACCTAATTTCATTGGGAATTATCAATAATTTTGAAAGTTATATTGACTACAATCTATTGATTTTTCATATTTTATTTAGAGAGTGGATGGATAGTCCAAATAATTTTGAGTATTTTGTTGATCAATACTTCTATAAGGCAAATTAAATGATTAAACGCGCTACAGACATAGGTAATGAGCTTGAACGGTACAGAACCCTTAACACTAAGATGACCATTCTTTTTCTTATAGGGCTGGGAAACATAGCACTCTATACGGTTATAAGCTACAAATACCCATCGATCTTATTTGATGAAAGCTTAATCACTTTTAAAACCTTTATCGATATTGCTATATATTTTGTTGTTTTTATCACTGGTTTGAGCATTTTGGGCAGAATATATTATCAACATAAAATCAAATACAATACATCACTTCAGCAACGTTCAACTGAACGTTCACTTGATGATAATACAGCCAGAACTAAATTTATTTTCGAAAATGGCATCCAGATTAAAAAAATTAAAAAAACAGTTATTGCATTAATTGTAATGTTAGTTATTGAATCTTTGCTGTATTTTGGTTTTGAATATTTTTCATTCATATATTTGAGTTGGTTTTTTCTTGGACTTGCTATGTTGACATCAGCATTAATACTTGTGTTATTGATCAATATGTTCTTATGGAAGATCCAACTGAACAATATTATAAAAAATCCTGTGAAGTAAAAAGCATAATTATTTGATGGTTTACGGTGTAATACACCGTAAATCTAATAATCAATTTAACATATTGAATTGACATCCATATTTAATGACATTACATCTGTCGCTAGTGACAACTCATGTGTCATCTGGCGCATTTTTTTGAGATTTTTTCAGTAGTGGGGCGCTTTCCTACTCCGTTGAGAATTATAATTATGTTAGCACATTAGTAGTATTAAAAAGGGCATACATTCAATTGCGTCAAATGACTCATAAATAGAATCTTAACCACTGCATACTCATATTTGCATCGTACTAGCTTATGTTTGATGTACAATAATATGCACCGTACAATAACGTACATGCTTTTATGGAATATGTTTTAAACTTTATCCATATCTTTTTTAAATTTAACCAGATAAGGAAAGGAAAAATAAGCATGAGTTCGCTTGAGGAACAAAAATTAGATTTATCGTATGTGGGTTCTAAAGTTATTGAATGCTTTAAAGATGCTGGCTTAGATGCAGCTTATATTGATGACAAAATTGAAGAGTTTTCTACATTAAGCAACTATGCTGCATTACACAGAGCATTACGAATTCTTGATGATAAAAATATGCAAAGATTAGCTGATAAGCTAGGTGTTACGTTTGCAAATCTCGAAACAACACTATTGGTTTTGAATAAAATTTAACTTATATTGCATTCTAACCCACTTTCATTTTTTTGGTTTAGAGCACAATTAAATCGTATATTTCTTCTGCTCTAATTGTTTATCTATATTCTTAATTTTAAGTTCTAGCACCTTGGCAGATATCGCTTTGGATTCCGCATAGGTTATAACCCCGTCTCTATTAGCATCACTTATCATTTTCCTAACCTCTGGCTGTTTAGCTTCCATAGAAAGATCAATAGATCCACTGGTAATTAGATTGGACATCTTTGTGCTGACTGGTTGAGAATCAATATATGCCTTATAACAATCTAGATATTTATCCTTAAAATTTGTACTACTTATCGGGTCTTGGTGGGCCGACCGTATATACAAATCCATATTTTTTTCACATCGTTTTACACCTGTTTTAAGGACCGAAATCGGTACGGTACTAATGCTCTTATCCAGCAACTCCACATCTTCTCTTAATAAACCTTTAACTATATTTTGAGCTTGTAGTTCTGCAGTTAAAGCTGCTATAGACATAACTTGCTGCTTCAGTTTGATTCCTATCTCATCTACTGGAGTGTCACTTTTACTCAGATCCATTGCGCTAGTAGCGTTATTTTGTCCATATTTCTCATACAGTTTTGAGCCTACAAACAGCAAAAGTAAGATGGAAAACCCAATAATTGCAATTCTGAACTGCTTATCCGTTACTTCTTTCATTAAATATCTCACTTAATCAAAAATGATGTTGCTTGTTTGGATGTAATTAACTGATAGTCAGCAAGTAAAGCATTCATGGATTTATAAGCCTTTGGTTGGCCACGAAAAGTAATGACCACCTTTTCTGCAACACCAGTACAAACTATTAAATTCCAGGTGCCCATAAAACTGTCTGCGCGAATACTTCTAACATTTCCATTATCGAATGTGTTTTTAGCTTCAGATACAGTAATCCCATTTGTTTTCTTCAATTGATTCCCCAGCCTGTGATTGTTAAAACTTAAATTAAAATTATTATAATTGCAAAAAGTTAATATTGCATTGCAATAGGTTAAAATTGCAATGCAATAATATTAAAATGCAATTGTTGCTTGATAGAAGTTTATGGAGGTCTATTTTGACTACGTATTTAAAGAGTGCATTCTATTTGCCAATCTGGTTAATACCGGTTGTATTTTTCTATTCATATAGGTTTTATCATAAAGGATAATTATTATGGTGAAACAAAACACAATGACATTAGATGATAGTGATTTATGGTTCGCTGGCTACATTGCTTATAACTTTGCAGAAACTGAATCTAACCCACACCCCGAAGGGACTTATGAATTTCATATGTGGAATAGTGGTTATGAAGGAGCAAAAAAAGATGAATCCAGAGATATTCCAGAGGAATAAATTCCCACAGAAATACTATTTACTTTACTTTTTTAATTGAGTGCATATGCCGATATTTATCATTCTTATAGAAATACAGCTTGTTATAGCTTTCATCGCCCTTGTAATCGCTATGTTCTCACGTATGCTTGTTGATAATAACGACCTAGAGGGGCCAACACTCTTTTTCTTAAAGATCGCTGGCATGTTTACGGTTTCGTCAATCTTGACTGCATTGTTAGCATTTGCTTGTTTCCACATTCATAAAAAGTATTTTAAAAGAGTTTAGTGTTTTTTTGAAAAATTAATATCTAAAACGTTTTATTCGCTGGTTTAACAAATCGTTTGGATATATATTAATATTCTTTTAAAATTGCTTTTACTTAATATAGAAATCTAACCATACTGGTTTTAACTTTGGAGTATATAATGAACGTCAACACTCAAAAAATGTTCGATCCTAAGCAGAATAAGTTACTTGGGTATGTACTATGTGGTTTAATGGCCAGCCCTATTGTTACTTTTGCTGCAAGTGATATCTACACATCGTATATTGATGCTCAAGAAGCACCAGCTTCACAATATGGCGAGATCCTACATAACCTTGAAAATACCAAACAAAAGCCATATGCTGATGAGTATCGCTTAACAGTTAACCATGCATTAAAAGACAATACTTTAACCAACGCTGAGTACAAATTTCTTTCAAACTACTACCACCTGTTAACCAAGGCAGAGCTAATAAAAACAAAGTAATTCTCTAATTTTATTGCACCCCCTTTTAGATGATGTTTTAAAGCATCATCTTTTTTTTAGCCAAAATTCTACGAGTTCTCGTATCCATTCATCCATCAAATCAACCAATATCGCTCTCTCTCGACCAGTGGGGTATGCGCTTATCTTCATATTCCAACTTTGCGCTGATTCTTCTGTGCCATAAACCAGAAATTCATTAATTCGATCATTTTCAGCCAATTGGTCAGTTACCCAGCACTCAAATAACCGTGCAAATATCTCGGTTGGTTCCGACCAGTATTGAGATCTTGCCTCATCCAAAGTAAGTGCATTATTCATAAAGGATGTGCCATTAAACATTGGGCTTTCATCATTACTTAAATAACTTGTGGATCTGTTTGTTAAATAATTTAAAAGTTTTAAAAAGTGTTTAGTTGGTTGGCCATCTTTTAAGTCGATTAAATGCTGGTCAGTGTGATTTTGAACATAGTAATTATATTTACTCGTTTTTAAAAAATGACCTGAAAAAAAGTCAGAATCTAAACCATTTCTTGTTGCCAAGATGTTATCTAGTCCGTGGCCAAACTCGTGCGCCAACACCCCCACACCCTGGGTTTTAGTTAAATGGATAAGCATATTGCCCGGCTCAAAATGTGCAGCTGCCCCATCTACACCAGTACCCCTGCTTCCAAATGCAATTCCTAGTTTCCCCCCTAAGGAGGCAAATGTTGCTGGCAAGCCCATAAGATCAACAAGGTCCATTAGCGAATCATGTGTGGAGTTTAGAAACCATTGCCGTTCTTTTTGGTTTACCCAATTACCAAATTCAACACCTCTAAACTTAAAAATAGACATTAACTCTTCAGCACTTATATCTTTACCAGCCCTATAGTCTTCGCCCTCCCTAATATGATCTCTATCGAATCGTGGTCGTCTAGGGGGCTTGGATCTTTCTTTTTTCTCCGGCTTAACTTCACGCTCATCTGTAATTAATTTAAACCTTTCTTTAACAGCTGCCAGCGCATCAGAATACGTATCATATTCTGTCCACCCATCTAATGTTTGGACTCGTTTTGCAGAGATAGCCTTAACTGCGAACCACTTTTCCTCTCTTGTTTTAGTATCAATTAATTTTGTGGCACCATAATTATCCGTATCAAGTATATTTTCATTTGGCCAGCCCAAATGAACTAGGTTTCTTAATCTAATACTCGTTTCTAAATCAAAATTTAATGGGTGTTTTACTCTTCTTTTCGTGTGTTTTCCCGAAGCATACTTTTCAATAATGTCATTATTTCTATTCTTAAACTTCAACTCCATATATGAATTAAAGTCATCTGACAAATAATCTAATTTTTCATAAAATCCATTTTCATACTGGTCTTTAAAATATTGCATAGTGGCAATATATGCTTCATCCCATTGTTCTTGATTTAGCTTAAACCATCCACCACCCAAAGGTTTGTTGGCTAGATTTCCATAAACAAGTGTAAATAATAAAGCGTGTTTAGCTGTCTTTTTCCCTAACTTCACATCTTCTCTAAAATTAGGTTTTGGCCATATGTCTTTCTTTACAACAGAACTATTTGACTTTATTCCTTGTATATTCTCTATAAAGTCTGGCGAGGGATTATCTTTACGTGCACCTGAGAATTTCTCCCCAACATCACCAATAGGGCCTTCTTTATGTTCTGATTGATCAACTTCTTCCATCATAAAAAACCTATCGCTTATAAATTTTTATTCCCGTATATCTTCCAAAATCCCAGAAAGATCAAATAAATTTATTTCCTTTTGTTTTGCTTCAACATCGATTGCCACCAATAAATTCATAAATGCTTTAAATATAATAAATGGAATAGGTTTTCCATGACGTTGAAGTGATGTTGACCAGATGCGAATGCGCGTTTCACAAATATCAATTCCCTGCTCTTTAAACAAAGTTATTAGAGTTGGGAGATCGCTATCTAATTTTGTTAGCTGCAGTAGATGGCGAAAAATATCATTATTTGAAAAACCATTTTGTGAATGTTGACCGGGATGTACATGTGAGTTCATAAAAACTTATGCTCCAAATGTGTAGCTGTATAAAAGGTAAATAACCAAAGCTAAAAGTAATATTTTTATAGAGATAGAGGATAAAGAGTAGTTTTCTAACGTGAAGGGTTTTCTTCGAAAATTAATCCCCCAATCTGATACAGTACCTCTAGATACAATGTTATAGAAATTAGATTGCCCTACCCTCAATTCAACTGTATCAATGGCCACAAATTCGAATTTAGAAGTCAATGTATCACTGAGGAATTCAAAGAATGTGGTAGGAACAGCATTTGAGATAATATGAATAAAGCCAATATCACTATTATTACAACCTAAGCGCTTATAAGAACTATCCAGCTCAAACTTGGTTTTAGATATAAATTGTTCCGAAGAATCTGGGAAAATTTTATCTAAAGAAGGCTCATGGCCTGGTTGAAAATATTCAATGCTACTAGGTAGTTCACATCCCCAATTTTTTGATATCCATATATTCCGTTTTGTATCATGCAGAATGCCATCAACAACAACAACCGCCACATCCCCTACATCACGATCCGGTTTATTTTTATATTCATCGTTCTCTACATCGGTTAGGTAAATATCTGGCATAGGTCGCAATAATTCAAAGAGTGACACATCATTCAATGCTTCTGTTTTTTTCTCTTTAATTAATTTATGAAGATTCCCCCAGGCGTCTTTAGGAATAACCAGAAATGTATGGATTCGCTCAGCTGAAGTAAATTCAGTAGCTGCTTCAGGAGGTAAGGTATTTTGAGTATTTAATTCCATTAATTAGTTCTCAGCTTGCGATTTTTGATAGTCAATTGCTGTTTTCATAGAGTATTGAGTATCATCTTCATGGGCAGTACCAATCATGCTTTGCTGTCCTTGGTATATACCTTTTACAGCATTCACAAAGGCATTATGTGCGGTTGAATTGTAATAAGTTAGAGATCCGGCACTGGTTGAATCATTAAAGGTTAATGTGTTTGGTACATGCCACACAGCTGAATATGCCTTACCTTTAATCACAACAACAGGATCAAATTCAATAGCCTCACGGTGCTGAGTTTCATTCCATGGTGTATAAAATATTGCCTGATTTTTTAATTCATATACTTTAAAAGTAATTTTCCCTAAATTGCGCGATTTCGCCTCTTTGTTATAAGCATCCAAAACGCGTTCTTTATTAAAATTTGAAATTTCAAATTCAGGATTTTGCATTATCACCAAAGTTTCATCAGTGGTTTTGATTTCACTAGGCACATAGATCTTAGAACCTTTTGGAAATCGTCCAGCATTTTGTAATTCGTTTTTAAATTTATAATTGGAATTTATGTAGTTACCAAATTCATTACTAAAATAGCTGAAGAAATTTGAGGCACTTGTGAACATGCCAAATTGATTAACCCGGACAATCTGTTCTGAAACAGTAGAAGTAATACTTGATATTGGTTTTCCAGAAATATCAATTTCGCGCCATTTATAATTTCTTACCCCTACTTCCTTATCACAATCATCATTAAACATTGAGGTAGAGACAATATCGTTATCCATACGCTTAACGTATGCAACGGGATAGCTTCTTATGGGCTGCATACGTACAGCATTATTTGAGTTCGTATAAAATCCACCAGTAGAAATGATATTTTGATCAATAGATTTAATTTGATAACTTCTTAGTGTATTCAGCTGTCTATCAAAACTATCAATTTCTGACTCATACAGAACATCACCCTCAACTGACGTTGCAATTGAATAAGGTGCATACATAACATCACCTTGCACCTTATCCATAATTTGTTCAGCTTCAATTCGATAAAGTACTTGGTTAAAAAAACTTGTACCAGTAAGTTTTGGTATTGTCCCACCTATACCAAACTTACATGATACCTTTTGGTCTATAGCCGATGGCTTGGTGACTGGAAGTTTATAATTATTGGGTTTGTATGTGGTCACACGCTCATCATATTGACGAACCTGATCTTCAACTTTTTTTTCAATCGGATCAATTTGATCTTCAGGTGGAGTTATGTTGTCTTTAGCTTTATCACACCCTGCTAATAAAAGTGTCAAGATTGCAACTGAAAGGCTCTTTTTATTCACAACAAATAAACCTAATTTAAAATACTTAATAGTTCTTATTATAATTAAAAAATAGTATTAAAGAAGTAGAAATTAAAAGTTTAAGAAACTTTAGTAAAGAAATTTAATTTCAGACAATCTAATAATAGCCTCATCTTTTAGAGATATGTTGTAAAAACCCAATACGTTAAAGCCTATTGCCAAGGGAAGCATTGTATCGAAACAGAAAATTCTACGAACATCGGTGAATTGGTCCTTAAAAACAACATCTCTTAAAACATAACTTAGTGAATAAGAAGCCTTTATGTTATTTTCTTGAGAGTATTTCTTAATAGCAGCTTTCAAAAAGTTTTGAACATCTAATGTTGTATCAAATATAAAACTTTGTTTAAGTTCAAATTTTGTAGATTTAAGTGAGGAATAAACCCAATTGAAAGCCTCTACAACCAACTGACACGCATCGTCCTTAAAGTTATCTGAAGAACCTACAACGTAGTAAACTGTTGATTTCACATTACCTTTGTAGAAAAGTGTAGAAATGCACACGAGCACGTCTTTGTATGCATACTTATAAGGGGTCTTATCTACACAAAAATAGTTTACTATCTCAACAACATTCTTATCAGACATAAAAATTCAAAAAAAATATTTGTTAGTAGCATATAAACTATAATTAAAATAATCAATATTAATCTAAAAGGGTTTAAGAATGATTTTAACTAAATATAAGATTGTGTTCTTACTAATACTAGCTCTATGTTTTATTGTTTTTTATAACTACAGCTTAAAACCTATATACAACAGAGATACAATAGAGTTCAAAAGTACCTCTGAAGCATTTGAAAACTTAGATACACAATTACTGGTAGCTAACAATAAAATAGAAGTGGAATTTAACAAACTACCTAAATATCAAGTCCCAACTAAGGACCAGCCTATTAAAGATGCACTTGAGTTTGTTAAATTTGGCAAAGCAACATTTATAGATACAATGGACCAGAACACAGACCTTATTAGTGATCTAAATAGTTTTGAACAAAAATCACAAAATATTTTAAGTGAAACAAGATAGAATTTTAAGGATTTTAAATAGAAAAATGGGAAGCTATAAGCCTCCCATTCTTTTAATGTCGAAAGAAACATTTCTGTGTTGTCTTTAAACCCATTATAATAAAACTATTTATTTATGCAAATACTTTTAATTGAAATATCTAAAAGGTCTTTAACTTTCATATTTTTTGAATTATGAAGAAAGTGTGAATAAATTGTTAAAGTGCTCGAATAAATATATAAAACCTGAGTGTATGGGTTGGTTATATGTGACCTATCATATATATAAAACCTTAAATACTTTTTAGAATTCACATCCACTAAACCTTTAAGCATACCACTAGTTAACTCATTGATTTGTTCTTCATATTTTTCTGCCTCTTTATACATCAAATCGCTATTAAGGCCTGGTGTAGCCCCACTTACTTGCTCTACATGACTCAGTATTGTGTTATTCAGCCCAATATAATGCTCCTTTACTTTTTTTGTATAGGCTCTAACCAACAGATGATCATGTAACTGAAGTCTGATTTTGTATGCAACAAGTTTAAAACTAATGGAACTTAGAATAACAGCTGCTGCACTAACGATCAGGATGCCAACAACAGCAATGATCCTAAAGCCATCAATCATACTCATTGACATTAATGTATCACCAGATAAATACACTCCAGATAGCCCAATCACCAAACCAAGAGCAATTAGAATCAATTGTGAACATGCAATAAAAACTTCATTGAAGGTAATTTTCTTTATTTGTGAAGTAAAAAGCTGAACTTTTTTCTTCTCAACTTTCAACATTTTTATTAAAGCTTTTGCTTCTACATTAGAATGGTTAAAAGCTAATGTAACGATGTCTTTAAAAGTCATGTATAATCTTTAGTATTTTAACGATACCTTTAATATACACCAGGATAGAGTTTATTAAAAATGAAACAAAGCACATTTATAGCACTCTTAATACCTTTTATTTTGGTCGCTTGCTCGGCTGATATGTCTGATAAAGAGCGAGTTGATGTTTTTTATGAAAATAAATTAAATAATATTGAAGCTGATATTGATAAAACAATAACTGAATATTCTACTGGCATTGTAACTAAATACTATCCTGAACCATATTTCAATCCAACAAAGCCGATCCCACACTACTACGCAGAAAAGCTGGATCGTATGGGTATTCCGTACCCTAAAGAATTAGTCTACATAAATGACGATTATAATTTTTATAAGGATCGCGCTCAGTTCAATTCAGAAAATTATGTAAACGTTGAAGCTGAAGCTGGCCACGATCACTAATCTTATTAGGAGCTATAAATCTCTGGAGACTTTTTCAAAAGTCCATCACAAGATTTCAATTTTACAATCAGATGTTCATTTGACGTTTTTGAAAGTATCCATCCACCAAAGTTTATGTTGTTAAGTTTTACATTTGGTAGTGGGTCATTTCTATTTTGCTCCAATAGCCAAATATAATTTTCACTTATCACAAAAACTACTTTGAGATCTGGATCTATTCGTCTTAAATCACAATAACGCTGCAAGTTAACATTACCAGGAGATTCAGCTTGTATAAGGGCCTTTCTTCTTGTTTTTTCGCCGTGTTGCTTAAAATATTGAATGCAGCTGATTATTTGGTTTTTTAGATCTAAACTGGTTTCTTTTAATGTTTCAATGAACTCAAAGTATACCCAACTTACTTCAGTGTTATTGAGTTTTTCAAACAACCATTCAGGTATATCAGATAGCTTTTGCGTTAGGATAAAAGGCTTACCCACACTCAAAATTTTAATATTTTTTTTCTTATATAAACCTAAATCACCAATAGCAACGCTACCGGTTTTAGCTAGATACCTGTTTTTATTTTCTTTTAATCTAAAAGGTGTCTCATCCAACTGAGGCGTATTTTGAAATAATGATATATAATTTAGATCTTTAAGGAATAATTGCGCCTTTCCATTCTTATCAACTAAATCAAACTCCCCACCAATCTCGCCATCGATAATATTCTTTGAAATTAAAAAAATATCATCTTTTTTTTGAATATTTAAAAGAAGTAAAGCAGATTTAAAATCCGCTTCACCTACTGGTACAACCACATACCCATGGTCAAATAACTTTTTTGTTATTCGTATTTTTGCATTAATTTTCATCACGACCTCACGGCAGAATTATAATTTCCTATTTTTCATTAGGTTGATGTGTTCTTGAATTGCAACAATACGCTTCTCAGATGCTGGGTGAGTTGAAAGAAAGTCCACTTTAGTCCCTGCTTTTTCCTGAGCTACAACCTTATTCCAAAAACTTACAGCGCCTTGAGGGTTATACCCTGCTCGTACCATAATTTCTAAACCTAATAAATCGGCCTCAGTTTCTAATTTGCGAGAACCAGGTAAGTTAATTCCATAATCACCAACAAGACTAGTGCCAGAAACAGCAATATCACCTAATCCAGCTGAACTTGCAGCAAGAACCCCCAAACCAGTTAAAAGTTTTTTACTCACCTTTTCTCGACCGTGATCACGTAATGCATGTGCGATCTCATGCCCGATCAGTGCTGCCAATTCATCATCTGTAGCATTAATTTTAGTAATAGAACCGGTAAGCACACCAATCTTACCGCCAGATAAACAAAAGGCATTGATACTGTTATCTTTAATTGTATTTACTTCCCAATTCCACTGTACAGCATCAGCACGATAATGAGATACCTGTGCAATTAATCGTTTCGAAACACGGTTTACCTGAGCATTGTTAACAATCAATCCTCGTTGTTTTGCTGCAGTAATAATATTGTTATAAGACTGCATACTTTGTTGTAAGTAGTCTTTTTCAGAAAACAGCATGATTTGAGAGCGCGTTGATCCCACGCCGTTTACAGTTGTAGACATACAACCAGTCAAAAGTGTTCCTGTTAGGGCCAAGGTACATACCGTTTTAAGATTTAACATCACGTTATCCTTTATTACTAATTTTAAAGAATTGTTTAAATTTACTCGGTGAAGATAGCTTTTCTTCTATCTTTAACTTCTCAATATCTTGAAGCTCTTTTAAAATTGTTTTGTAATGTTCCCTGCACTCTGAAGTGCTCTTATTGTATTCAGCTAATACTTGTTCGTTAATGCTTTTTAGCTTGAAAAATTTAAGTAAAAATACATTAAATACGATCGTACCAATAAACAATAAAACCGAATAAAGTTGAATGATAGGTAATTTGGTTGTGGTTTCACTTGGTCCTAATGCACCAGCAACAATGAAGAACAAAATAGATAAAGTAGCTGCAGCTATAAAACCTGAAAAAGAAACCTTAATCTTAAAACCAAAACGAGCTATTAATGCCACAACAATAAAGCCAGTTAAAATAGTAGCTATGGCGGTTGCAATAATTACAAGAAAAAGACCAGCATTGGCATTAGTTGGATCTATCATATCCATAAGCTTGTTCTCTAAATATAACCTTGTGATTCTAAAAGGCTGTAGCGTTCATAATGTAAAACATAAAAAATTTTTTTTAAGTTTTCGTATTGCTTACATAATAAATCTAATGCTTCGATATACTTTTGTTGACTAAGAAAATCTTTAAACTCAATTAAATTAAAACCACTTAAATTATGTCTCTTAATAAATGAGTTGATCGCCTCTGGATTTGTGACGAGTTCACGCTCAAACTCAAACATGAGTCTCCCAATCTTTATAGACAATAATTTTAGATTTACTACAAACTCAACAAATTGAGGATTAGATCCTGGAATTTGAACAGTAAGTTCCTTTTCATCTTTAGTAAGCTTAAGAGATGGAAAAAAATTAGTAAGATTAACAAGTAAATCGCTTAAAGAAATTTGCTCACCAAAGAATACATACATATATCGCGCCGTATCAGGAACAATTTCTTTAGATTTAGCAAACTTTAAAGATGTAGCTTTAGTCACATCGCT
Organism: Acinetobacter sp. YH01009; assembly: GCF_013420765.1. NCBI lineage: Bacteria > Pseudomonadati > Pseudomonadota > Gammaproteobacteria > Moraxellales > Moraxellaceae > Acinetobacter > Acinetobacter sp. YH01009. The sequence continues at coordinate 127,392 of NZ_VOYE01000005.1, forward strand.
ATTTAATGTTAATTTTACTTTCATACTATTCACTCATCGTTTTGATCGCTTTTAAGAACCAACTCATATTTAGGATGAATCCCTAATCGCAACTGCAACAGCGTCCAAGCTTCCTTACTTATCAGCTTTTGTTTATTTTCAAATTTAGACCATTGGATGTTTTGACGCATACCTGTAAGCATAGCCATTTTGGTTTTACTTAAACCGGTCCAAACTCGTAATTGTTTACCCATAATAGGATGGGGATCAATCATAAGCCCGTTCACTTCCTGTATTGACAAAATATGCATTGCAGCTGGCTTGCCAATTAATTGAACACCATCTTCACCCATTAAGACTATACGGTTTTCATACTTACCAGAGTTTAAGCACTCTTCAAGCTGAGCAATGATATTCGTTTCATCACTCTCTTTCATAGGTTTATCCACATCACCACCACTAGTATTTATCACTTGTTATACCTTTTAAGATAGATACCATCTTAGTATATACGAAAAAAAATCTAAAAGTTTTTTTTTAAAAATTAAATGTGTCGTTTTTGTGTTTTAGCTAAAACCATTTATAATAGTCTTAAAGGTATTAAAACATATTGAAAGGTGTTTAAAATGAGCAATAAAACTGATGATCTTAAAAGAAAGAATATTAATGGAAGTTTAAGTAAAACATTTAACAGAAAACTTAAACCGATCTCATTTTGCTTAAGTGATCCTGAGCAAGTTGAATTATTAGAAAAAATTGAGAAATTCATTTATGGAAATTACTTCAAGAATATTGTTGGATATTTAAGTAATGACGATGTAAACGTTATTGTTAACAGCAATGGTAAATGCGAACCAATAATTCCAGCCGAATTGATTGAGTTAAACATGAAAAAAGGATTCTTATCTTGCAGAAAGATTGCCAAAAGTCTTATTAAGCTTAAACTAGTAGACAGCATGTTGCATGAACTTAGAAATTTTATTTCTGATGACTTCATTACACGACTGGCTGAAGATCGTGGGCTTCTAAACAATCAACCAGCTGAAATAAACAATATTGACCTAAACACAAGCTCATTCGAATATGAAGAGTCTGATCTAATGGATTCCTCATATAAAATGACTCCACCACCAGCAATATTTAACAACCAGTCTTTAAATATCATTAAAGAAATAGTACGTAAACATGAAAACTTACCGCCAAATATAGAAATTGATAATGATTTTGTTCAGCAATTTATTAGCGAAAACCCCGAATTACTTTCAAATTTATAATAAACAATGAAAAAAAAGATCCTCAAAGGATCTTTTTTTTGTGTAGAAAAAATTACTATCAGCTGTAAACAACTGATGGCATATCACACTTTTCAATAGAAGTTGATTTATCTTCATCCAATTGTTTAAGGAAATCAGTAATTTCATTTAATGGGACGATATTTGCTGGCAGAAATTCAACCACATCATTTACATTAGACTTTATATAAAGGTCAATGGATCGATGTATGGCCATATACCACTCAATTGCTTCCAGATCCCGATCAAATATGGATGAAATAGATTGCTCTAAATCTTCAATATATTCTTTACTTAGAAGCAACTTTCGCTCTATGTAGCCCTGGTGTGCCATTGCTAACCATATGAACAAATTAAGATCGGCTTTTGTACCTTCAACTACACCATCTGAAAATTTAATCGTTTTAAAATTACATAAATGGAAATATTGATCACTAAAATACAGAAAGTAATCATCATATTTCATCAGAACAATATTGTTCTTTATAATACTTGGTATATCCATTTTCAGATCAACCAGAACTTGATCCGGTGTAGATTTAATAAGGAACTTCATGCTCTTCCCCTAAATAAACTGAATTTGCTTAAAAGTATCAGTAGTATTAAAGGATACCTTTTTATGATCTACCAAAATATCAGATACAGTAGTGATTGAAGCATGTGGATCTAATTCAATTTTGCACACTTTAGCCGACTCATGAACCAAATCCAGAAGTTTTGCGCGACTTGCAAAATACTGAGTTAAATCACCACTTTCTTTATATGTGCCAATTACATATGAAAGCTTATTTTCTAAATTCACTTGAACAGTTTTTAAAGTTTGATCAATCAAGTGATATTCTTCTATATGCTCAAGTAAGGTGGCATGATCCAAATAGAAATATACCTCTAATAGCAACGAGTTATAAAAATCTACAAAGCTTGCTGAAGTTTTGAAGTTATAGACTTCTTGTTTGGTTTCTTCATCACCGTTTAAGGTAATATAAGTCTTTTCTATATCAAACCCAGAATCATTCACCAACGTATAAATAATTCTACTTAAATGATCAGCATGTTCTTTGCTATTCGTAAAATTGATTTTAATCTGTTCACCAATATCTGAAATATTCACAAGAATATAATTACTGGTATTCTTTAATTCTTCGCTGTTTTTTGTAAATTTAAGCATAGATAATTGATTATCAGGATCTAGATCAACTTCCAACTGCTGGTCCAAAGAATCAACATTATCGATAAAGAGCTTAGCCACCCCATTAGTAATAACGCTTTCGTATTCTCCAAAATTACGTAATAAATAATCTTCTAATAGGTGTGGTAGCAACTTAACCAATTCAGCCTTGAGATCTTGAATACTTGAAGCATTATTGAATAATGAATCTGGCAATAAGCTATCAATCTCTTTATTCAACTCTGCATCATTTAAAGAAATCCCTTTTTGCTCAGCAATAGCATTCCTATACGAACTTAATACACCTAATGTAAGGATGCATAATGTAACAGTTTTTACCCATTCACCTTTTATCTCGGTTGGAATGTAGTAACCGCTATTTGAAACCCATTGATGCTTATGGTTCAATATTTTTTTTAATGACAATCGTGTTGCTGGGAACACATCGAAAATAGTAACTAAAGCTGGATTTTTACCAAGTTTTAGTACCTTATCATTACCATAGAAATAAATATTACTTGTATTAGTCATGACATACTTTTATAAAACATTAAATTAATTATATATTATCACTAATTATAGGTTTAACAATTATTTTTTAAACTTTTAAGCAATAGTTAAGGTGGTTTTAAATTTTTACTCCATGAGTACAAAAGAACCCAAGAAAAAATAAATTATGCTTAGGCTATTGTTGTTGTTCCACCATAAAACAGAATCTCTAAAAATAAAAAAATATAAAATTAGTAATTAACCACAAGGTATTGATAATAGACATTATTATGTGAAGATAAATGATTTTTTTTGTTGGTATATGCTTTTCGTGAAAGATGTAATAAGTAGAACTTGCGAGAGCAAAAAATGACACTAATGTAGCTATTAAAAAGCTGGCTTTATAGGTATGTGTTATCTCATAAATGTTTAATTTAAAAATTATCTCAATGATTAAAGGGGAAATAAAAATAATTAATATTAAGTTTAAAACCCCCATTAAGTTATATGTTGATTTAAGCACAAGGTCTGTCTTCGATTGTTCACTTGAATCAATCTCACCTGTTTTAGGTATTCTAAAAAGCACTATAAGTCTCTTCTTAAATAGTATTAACATTATACTTTTAAAGCAAATCAATACAATACCTTAATACCCATTAAAACAAAAAAGCGGTCATGAGACCACTTTTTAAAAATAGAATAAACAGTTTTAAGTTAGTTATAAGCTTTGTCTTTAGTTTGTCTATATGTAGATATCTGATAAAAGAAAAATAAAGATAAAATTGAGAATATCCCAAGGCCTAATGTGTTCCAAAATCTGCTAATGCTAAGCTCACTGATCCGCTTGTTGATTTCTGAAATTACACATGGATTATTCTTTGCTAAGTTAACATCTATATTGCATACATCTGTATATTGGAATAAAAAATTACGATGCCCTTCCTCGTACAAGCTTTGAATCTGATTTATATTGCTGGTGTTAAGAATGATTAAAATTAAAGATATAATTGCAATAAAAATAGAGATGTAAAGCAAACATTTGACCACAATCTCACGACTTTCTTCATCCAATCCTCCTAATAACTTATCAATATAAATGCTTGATTTCGAACGTCCATCTAAAATTAAATTGAAATTAAATATCGAATTATTATTTTTACTACTAGATTCTTCGTCAGAATTTGTATTTGTATTTGTATTTGTGTTGGGTGCAGCTTTGGCTTCAGCAACAACCGGTACTTCCGTAGATATGTTCAATTGCTCAGCGGATATTTCCGACTTACAATTCGAATTTACGGTAAAGCTTTTGATTGTTGGTGCTTCTTCCTGGACTGAATCAACCATCTTTTCTGCCTGGTGCTGATCATCTACCGATTCATTGACATCAAATAAAATCTTATCAACTTGATCACTATGTTTAGATTTTACATAGTGGTAAATTAACTGATTTATAGAATCCTGAATAGCTGGATTCTTATCTACTTTCTTGCCTACATCTTCGCCATAGGTTTCAATTATTGATAGTTTTAAAATATCCTTCTCTTCATCATCAAGCAACGAATAAAGCTTTTTAATAGTCAATTCACTAATCATCTGTTAAACCTATTTAAATAAGGCTGTTAAACTTTTAACAGTATATACAAAGTGTTTTAATAAATCATATATTTTGTTTTTAGAAAGAAAAAAGCCACCTTTAAAGGTGGCTTTAAAATATTAATTTAATTGCTTAGATTAGACATTCTGAATTTCCTGAAAGAGACTGGCTGTTCTGCCCTAAGTATTTCTGAACCGTTGTAGCCACATCCCTCGGAAGTTGATTATTAACCTGTTGTATGACATTTACTTTGTACTTGTTTTGACAACTCACTACACCAGCTAACATATTGTTGATTAATCCCCTATTATCCTTACCATCCAGGCTTTTAGTTGCTTCACTAATAACAATGAGTTGAACAATATTTAGATAATTATTTGTTAGATTATCTTTGCTGCCATTATTAAATTTGGATAAATTTTCTATTGTTGCATTCAATCCATTCATTCTAGCTTCTAAACTAGAATTCGAATTTTGATTCTGGTTGTTATATGCAGAATTAGATTGATTAACTCGATTTTGAACATTAGATGATGGTTTATTTTGAACCCCCTGTTGTGAATACTGAGTATTTTGAGGTGCTTGATTCTCAACAGGTTTAGCAATTGGTTTGTCTGGGACAGGTTGTTCGGTTGCTGAAGGTGTTTTTTTATACCAATCCGTAAGATCTGCATGTACAGTGGCACTGATAAATATGAACGATAGAACACCACAAGATAATAACTTTTTATTCAACATTTTTATCTCCCTGTTGCAAGCTAAATTCATTTGCCATTTTCCAAAGCTTATAAAATTCTTTGCTATTAGACTTCCAGTAATCCATATCTTTTTTTAACAGTTTCTTCAAGACCATTGAATTCAAGTGAAAATCATCTTCAAAGAAATCTTCAAACAATAGATCTGTCAGATATGTCTGAGTTAAAGATTTTTCGTTTTCATTGCCCATGCCAAAAAATACTTGACAGAGTTTTACACTTTCTTGAACTAAATCAAGATATTTTTGCTCGTCAGCATTTCTTTGATGCTTAAGATGTGGATGTGTTCTAAAAATTGAATGCCTAATAAAGTTATAATCAATAATAACCGTGGCATCTGTAGTTTTAGAAGTTAATTCAGTTGAAATTAATATCTCAGAAGTAAATATATCGACCTTATCTCGAATATTTAGGAATTCACTGGAGAATGTTGTATTTGAACCGTTTTCAATAACTAACTTTTTAGTATTTCGACCTTTAAGATACATTAATCCATTTCTATGTTTAAGATCACGTAGGTAACGCTCAAAAAAATGGTTGTTTTTATATAGATCTTCTAAGCCTTGCACAATATAACTCGCTATCAAATTTAAATTTTTAGCAAGATATGATGGCCCGTGTTTAGCAACATAAGCTGCTATTCTATCTTTAACAATTGCTACTACTTTATCTGCCTTACCATCATTGATGCGTAGTGCTGCAATAAACAATTGATCAGGTATATTTAACTTTTTACCATTTTCATCTTCGATTTTATCAGTAATGCTTTTTAATAAATTCAGACCTTCACTATATTCGTGCTTTAAGCTTATTTTAAAACGATAGTTACAAAAATGGTCTCTGTTTTTTCTTCGTTTATTGCAAGGCTCATATTGTGATTTAATATAAAGCTCAACACTTGAGTCGTCATTCAATCTTGTCAATGCTGGTAACAGGCGTTTATGATAAAAATCACTTGGTCTATATTTAAATTCAGTAGAAAATTCGGTTAGAGACTTAAAATCTGCATATGATAAAACAATCTCTCTTCTAAACTCGTTAATCTTCATTAGGTTATACATATAAAGATCTAATCTTTCTTTAATATTTAAAACCATCAATGTATCAATGGCTGTGTACTTACCATTTTTTATATAATCAATTTCTGTCAGGCTTTCAGCAACTTTTTCTTCTAGCTGATAAAAAATAAACGAATTATCATCGTGTTCAAAATAAGAAATACTTGAAAACAACCTTTTGTGTGTAATGCCATCCTCTAGATCGTTACCAAATAAAGTTTTGCTAATTTCATTTAGTGAACTAGTTGGCAACATTACTGACTGGAGATTTTCAAATAATTCCCATGCTAATTTTTTAATGCGACTGTCACTGACACGCTTTGCACTATTTCTATATTGAATAATTTGGCTTACATAGTCAAAACTCATGACAAAATTGTTAGCTGTCTTTAGCACTTCAGGAAATGACAACTCCGGCTTTTCATCTAAGACTTGTTTAATTTGAATGTCTAAGCGATTTTTTGCGTATATAAGCATCAAATAAAAAATTACTTGATCTATGACTGGTCTATCCAGGAAGGACTCAATAAAATAATTACTAATTTTATTACCATAGCCCAGCAGCTCTAAGGTATTTGTTTCGGCTGTGATTAATGAGTCTTTAATAGACGTTTTTAGACCTAAAATATCATCCATTGATATCTTAGAATTTATGCAGACTTGTTGTGAATCTTGCATAATTGCTCCAGTACAGGCAATTCACATTGCCCTTTGAGATTGATTTAAAAAAAACAACTAAAATGTATATATTTTGGCAACCCAACAAACGTTGTAGTCTTTTTGCTATATAGCGATGTATATACTACACCAATTTACATGAAATAAAAAAGCTTCCGATTCGGAAGCTTTTAAGCGATTAACATTATTTGTTGACCTATCTCAGGATGTTGAGATGGTATTGTGTTGTACTTAAAAGGCAATTCAGAGTGTAGGTTTTTAAAGGCACCATTTCTTCGCAAGAAATCAAAACTTTCATTAATTTTAAAAGAAATCGAACCATTGTTGAGCATCTTTATCTCATCAATCATTGGAGCAATCCCTTTTTTGAACTCCGTATCGATCGTAACTGTAAGATCACAAGCCTCACGCATGAATCTTTTAAAATTTTTATCCGTAAAAGATAATCCACAAATAGAATTAATTTTATCAATAGAAAACAAGTATTCACGCTCTTGTGAATTACTAAAAGCTGCTAAGTTATCGATTAATAAAAACAATTCAGCCGTCAAAGTTCCTTTTACCAGAATATCGGTCGAATTTGTATTAAACACATTCGAATTAACGAGCATTTTTTTATGTTTAAGACTGAATGACTGAAATTGCATATTATGAATTCCCTTAGGTATTCTGAACCGTAATTATAGCATTAATAAGCTGCAGAACCTATTTATTTTAATAAAATTTCTTATCATTTTGTGAGTTACGTTCTTATATAAAACATATAATTACGTTAAATTTAACTCATAAATTATAGTAATATTTTTAAACTACCATTTCATAATATTTACATATTATTTTTTCTATCTCAAGCACTTAAAAGCACTTAAATTTAGGATTTGATAACTCACATTATTTGATCAATTATCAACATATCATTTCAGAAATAGTATGTTTTATAGTGAGGTTATAATCTCCTGTGGGCAGATAAGACATCGATAAGTATCAGCACGGCGTTTTTACCATATATAACCAATTTATATATGCTCTAAAATTTGTCATCTAAATTTCATCACTAATTCAATAAAGTGTTGTTATATATGAATATTTATAATTATTTAATAGTCATTTAAAATTCATTCATAAATTCGTAACCTATTGTTTATAAAGCTTTAAAAGTATCTACCAGCGAAGTTTAAACCAAAACTTTTACACACCATGCAAACACCGTCATCTAAAATTCATCACTAAATATATAAACTATTGTATTATATAAATATATTGCCTTTATCTATAGTCATCTAAAATTCATTCATAAATACGTAAAATGTTGAATATTAATGTTTAAATGTATTTATTAGCGAATTTTGCACCCAATTAATTTTAGCGTTGTCATCTAAAAATCATTGATAAACCTATAAGATATTGATTATAAATAATTAAGCATTGGTATTGGCGAAGTTTACATTCAACAATAACTTAAATGTCATCTAAAATTCATCGATAAAACAGTAAGATATTGATTAATAATAGTTTTATTGATTATTAAGCGAAGATTTTTCGCAATAAAAAAAGCCTGTAAATTATTGTTTTATAAGATAATTATTTAATAACTGCGAACTTTAAATCAAAACTATTTATTGTCATCTAAAATTCGCTATATTAGCGTTATAATGAATAAAATCAATAATATAACGGTTTTGTTGGTATAGATTGCTAGTAATTTTTCTATTTACTTGCAAAGTTATCCACAGTTTTGCAAATTTAAAATGCGCTATAAAGAATTTAAAATGCGCTATTAATTTTTATTTTAAAAATATTATTCAATATATACAATACATTAGGTTGATATTTCTTGTGAGTTAGTGCTTAATAGCTTAAATTTAAAATATGTACAATATTTTGTGTAATTTATAAAAAAGCATCATTAAAACAAGTATTTATACTGTGTATAAAATTTATGATGTTTGTGGATAAAAATCATTAAAATTGGCTATTTTTCACTGTTTTCCCCTCCCTTTTGAATTTAAAATTCGCTCTAATAAATTTAAAATTCACTGGTATGGCATGTAACTTTCATTAAGTGTCTTGCAAGCTATTGAATACAAACAATAAAAAACGGCTCTAATATACTTCCCTTAATATGCGTAGCAAATATACAAAATTTTCTTTTCAAAATTTACTCATAAGATTTTTTAAGATTAATTTTTTTTATTTGGCATGTTTAGTATATACCGGACTATTTTTATAGTATTTTATAAGGAGCATGAGTCAAAGACCAGCTATTTAAAAATATAAAGATCTAGGAATTCCAGTAATGGCTAAACGTGATAATACAATCAAACGTATCATCATGAGTGTAGATAAGTTTTACAAACATGATGAACAAGATGAACTTTATGCTTATGGCTTTGACATGGCTACCAATGAGCATATTCGAGTTCGTATGAGTTCTTCAGAAGAATTTACAAATATTATTAACAAACTCAATAAAAACCATTCTGATGCGGTATCGATCGAAGATGTTCACACTAAATTTGATACTGGCCGTAATCAACGGACTTCACTTGATACTCATAATCGTGGTTTAAACCGTGGACGAATTATTTGTTTTGATAAATGCGATGAAGTTCAGAATGAAAAACTAGGTGAATACAAATCATATGTTGCTCAATGGTGTAACGTTATGAGCAATAGTCCAAATTCACAATTAATAAAATCTGTAGCTTCTATCAATGTACATCAACAGAGATCAGGTGATTTTTATGTTAAAGCACAAATTATTGAAGACGCAGCTCACTTACAAGTACCTAATGTAAAACTTAACTCACCAGCTCTACACAACGCTATCATTAAAAACAACCTTCAAACGCTTATCAAATCTCTAAGTAATTCAACTGAAGATCAACCAGAAAGGATTCCTTTTTCTAAACTCGTTGTTAGATATGAAAACGGTTCTGTATTAACGACAATTCCACTTATTCCTACTTTTGACACGGCGAACCGCGAGAGCGTTAAACAGTTTGCCACACCTGATCCGATGTTAAATACAGGTGGTGTTTCAAAAAGCCAAAAAGAATACAGGATTGCAAAGGCACCAATTGACAGCATAAAAGATATTTTAAATGGTGATGATTTCCATACATCTACCTACAATCCTAACTTTGTACCTTCGACAGAAGTTGAAAAAGAGCAACATCAAAAACAAGCTCAAAATGTATATGTAATGGACCAGGCCAGAATTGCACTTTTTGCATTGCTTGGTGATCGAAAAGTTAAAATATTTTTTAATGAAGATGTCGATGCTAACAAAAATAGAAATTTGAAAAAACTATATGCTGGATTAGTGAGTCAGAAACTTTTACCGGAAATTTACCATGGTCAGCAATTACAACTTGGAGCACTCTACAAAGATACTTTTTTGAAGAAATTTTTTAATAATAAAACTCCACATGCTGGCTTTAGGAAGGTAGATCCTGAAATTGACCTACGTAATGGACTAGGAGTGCGTGGATTAAATGCCCCTCCTTTAGTAAATAATTATTTGGATTCCAATGGTGAACCTAAACCCCATGATTTAAACCCACAATTTTTAAGTCTTGTTGATCGTCAGACTATGAATAAACTGACTCACGCGAAACAGAAGTTTGCTGAAGCATTTATTGTTATTCAACCACACCAACGTAACTCAAATAACTGCTTTGTATCTTTTATTGAACCAGTTGAATTAACTCAAACAAGAATGAATAGTCTTGAGTTCTCTGATATTACGGTTGAGTATATTCAAGAACATAAGGCATCAATCGATAGCCCTTTATCACATAATTTTAAGCATGATCTTTTGCCTGATCCTGAACAATTGATGAGAACTTTACGTCAGGAAAACCTTGAGCCAACGAAGGAAAAGGAAAAGACGAAAGAAAACACGTCTAGTTATGACGGTTTAACACTCTGACATTTTATAAATATTTGATATTTAGGTTAAAAGAATCATGGCTACGAATGATTTAAATGAAAAAATTAAATGGTTAGATTTATCACAAGCTGGTGTATATCTGGATGTACGCCGTGTTGGGCAAAATGATAGTCAATTATTGTTATTAGATATTCAAAAAAAATTATCAAAAGATAATTTATCAAATTTGGGTTTTTCTCCCCTGCAGTTTGAAGATTACCCTCATTTTGATGGCCATCTATATCAGTACACTATGAATGAAACCTTGAAGCCAAGATTGTTTCATGAGCAATTAGGGATTCCAGTTGAATTCATACGTAATATTTATGCAACTCGCCAAGAGCTACACGATCTATTTAATCAGCAAGCTAAATTATTAGTACCACAACGTTTGGATGTTGCACTTAATAGCTCTACCCCTTTGGGTTATAACTCTGATGGCAATCGTATTTTTGCTTCATCATATAATCGTTTTTATTTAAACTCTCAGGGTACTCAAATTCCTGAAGGTCCCAATGACCAACCATCAAGTTTATATTTACGTGCAGCCAAGTATAAAGATTTAAAAGAATGTCTTCGTGGATATGTTTATCAATTAGAGATTGAAAATAAAAGTCACACACATAATGATTTCTTAAAGTTTTTGGCTTTAATTACTCAAGCAAAAAATGCTGATGTAGATATATCTAAAGTTTCAGATAAACAGATACATATGGCTGAAGAAGCCTTAGAAACAGTATTGGTGGAAAGACTAGGCGAAATGGAATTTGATTCCAGCTCCTTTAATACTGCTTTGGCGCTCTATAATCGTATGCCTACTAAGACAATGCGAAATAACACAATCAGGATGCTGCAACAGTATTCCACCCCAATTCCAATGTCTTTAGTAGCACAACGTTTACTGATTGAAGGCGATAATCGCACTAAGCAAAACTATAGCGTACTTGAACCGACCGTTGGCAATGGATCTTTAATCGGATTATTGAGTCGAGAACAAAACGCTTCCATATTTGCAGTCGAGCTAGATCCTAAACGCGCTGATCGCACAAAATCGCTTACACAAAATTTTGAATGCACAGTTATAACAGCTGATGCTACACAGTTAGATTTTGAACAAGCTTTTAAACAAAAAGTTGATTATGTTATTGCCAATCCACCATTTGGTGCTATGGATAGCTTAATGCGTGTTGCTCAGATACGTGTTCAACAAAGGAATGGTGTTGATCCTGAACCAAAATTGATTCAAGCATCTGAGAACGTATGGTTTAGTACAGATAAACTTGATCATGCAATCATCATTAAATCCTTGAATGCCCGAAATGACTTGGGAAGATCAGTATTTATTATAGGTGCAGACAAGCAAATATCTGATGGTACTTTGGAAAAGAAATCAAAAAATCTATTTAATTACTTGCATAAGCATTATCAAGTTGAAGGTGCTGTTGAAATTCATGGAAGTGCATATGCACGTAACGGCGCTAATCAAAATGTACGCATGATTGTTGTTGGAGATAGAAAAAATGAACAGGAGCTACTTGATACATATCAAAGTTCAATAGTTCCAGAAAAGCTTAAGCTTATTTCTGATTATGATGAATTATGGGACTGGTCGAATAATGTAATTTATAACCGATTAAATCCAACAAAAGATTTGTATTTTAATTCACCAATAAATTCACCAATTCAAGAATCTAAATTAGAACCGTCCCCTACTGTACCTGAACCCAATACACCCTCAGATGATAATGATGATTTACTGTCTGGCTTAGGTGATGATCAACCTGTATCACAATTGCAGAACATAGCATCAACTGTAAATCAAACATCTGCAGTTTCTATGTTTGATGCTGATGTCGAAAAGAAACAAGAGGAACTTAAAGAACAGGAAGCTAAAAAACCTTCCTTTGGAAAAAAGAAAAAGGCTAATAAAAAAGTAGAATTTGATTTTGGTACTGTAGAGGTCAATGAGACTAGTACTTCTTCTGCAGTGGATGACGTACCACAAACGACTGAAGTTACTCCTACCTTCGACAATCCTAATGATTCAGACTTAGATCCTGATGCTATTGTAAATGACGATGGTCAACCAACTGCAGACCCAGGAAATAATGAAGAGAATGAAGAGAATTTAGATACAGAAAGTAGTGCTGATGATCATAAGGACTTAAATCAATCTGAAGATCCAGAGTTACCCGTAGAGCCTGTTATTCCTCTAAACCTAAATGATGAAGAAAGCATAGATTTAGGCAACATAGCAAATGCTCAAAACACTAATGAGTTGCAACCTATTGTTCAAGTACCTAATGCTGACAATTCAAATGAGCCAAAGGATGAAAATATATATCAGGTTAAGTATATACCAATGTCCAAAGCTTCAGAGCCGATCGCCTTGGTTCCTAAAAACCAAGTAAGGGCTATTAACCAGGCCAATTCACTTCTTTTAAATTATATTGATAATATTTCAGAGCAATCTTCAGTTAACTATACGGCGCAAGTAGAAAACGGTGATTACCCAACCATTGTTGATGCTTATGTTGCTCATAAACTGCAGTATGAAAACTTCGATGCTCTTAAATCAGCTTATGCCTGTGAACAGGTAGATGCTGTGGCGCACGTTATTTTACGTTTTGATCAAAATATGCCTGTTCTAATTGGTGATCAAACTGGTTTGGGTAAAGGGCGTGTGGCAGCTGCTTCCCTACGTTATAGTGCCATTAGAGGTGTTGCACCGGTATTCCTTACCGATACCACTCAGTTATTGAATGACATTTGGCGCGATATTGTTGCAACTGACAGTGATAAATTCTTCCAAAATCCATTTATCTTTAACTCTGATGCAATCATAAATAGATTCGGTACTGAGGAAGTTTTGTTCCGTGGACAGGATATACCACGCGATCTTACCGCTATACCAGCTCAACATGATTTGGTACTAGGTACTTATAGCCAATTCAACAGGCCTAACCGAAAACGCGCTTTATTAACGAATTTTATTAATCAAAATACAATTCTAGTTTTTGATGAAGCTCATCGAGCAGCTTCTTTAAAGTCAGCTACAAGTCAGTTCTTTCTGGATGTGATTGAACAAACCAATCTAATTAACTTCCAATCAGCTACAGGGATTAAGCGACCTGAAAACTTAGAGTTCTTCCATAAACTCTTTCCAGAGTCAGTAACTCGTACAGATCTTCAAAAAGTGATTGAAAACGCTGACGGTCCAATTCTTGAATTTATTTCAGAAGGGTTGGTAGATAGTTCTGCAATGATCCGAAGAGAGCAAGATCTCTCACACATTGATATTAAGACCTATGTACCAAATGAAGTCGAAATTAAAAAGTATCACAATTTTTCAGATGTTCTTTCAGACATTTTGGCTGATATGGTCAAATTCTCTAAAGATATTAGACACGATGCATTAGAAAACATTGCAAGCGATTTTGATGCAAATGCCCAGCTTCAATTTAGTCAAGATTCAGATGATCCAGAAAATAGATTAAGTCTTAGTATTATGAACTTTGGATCTCGAATGTATCAGATTCAAAAACAGTTCCTCTTAGCCTTAAAAACGGATTCAACTTGTGATGCCGTGATTAACGCGCTTAATGAAGGACGAAAACCAGTGATTGGCCTGGAGAATACCGGTGAAAGCCTATTCAATATTCTGATGCAAGAACGTTTAGAATCACTCATGAAGGCTAATACGGCGCAAGACGTACTTGCCGACTCTCCTGAAAAGGAAAAGCAATTCAATACCTTCAAATCTGTTTCAGCCGAAATTGAATTTTTAGAAAATGAATTACAGGCTTTAATGGTGAAAGAAGAGCGTGATTCTGGAGATGAGAAGGCAGCTAAAAAGCTTCAGAAAGAGCTTAATAAACTAGAAGATCAACGTAGTGCTTATTTGCAAGATCAAATATCAGTTTTAGACCAGTTGCCTCAATTCCGTGATTTGCTTGGTGTTATGTTAGATCGCATTGATATTGTTAAGGCGCAAGATAACTATGGCAACTCTTTCATTAAAAAATTAAGTAATGAAATACACATTGATGAAGCCGGTAATGAAATTCCTAGTCCATATAAAGCTGTATTAGATCGTATTCGCGATAAGATTGATCAATTCCCAGACTTGCCGTTAATGCCTTTAGATGTGATTAGAAACAAGGTAACAAAAGCTGGATTTAAGATTGATGAGATTTCTGGTCGTAGTGTTTTCTTAACTGAGATGTCAAATGGGAAATGGCAAGTTAACAAACAGGTAAATAATAATACTCAAGGTAAAATTTTAGTTCAGTCAAAATTTCAGTCTGGTGAATTAGATGCAACTATCGTAACTCGTTCAGGCTGTACGGGTATTTCTTTACATGCAGCGAAGAATCCAGATCCAACAATTCCATCGGATCATTTGAGACAGCGTGAGTTATTTTTCTTACAAAAGCCAGAAAACTCTACAGATACAATTCAAATGATTGGACGTGTTGGACGCCGTGGTGAAGTATCTCACCCAATCATGACTACAATCGATTCTGGTATTCCAGCTGAAACACGTATGCACTTGATGATGATGCGTAAGCTTTCAACATTGTCTGCAAACGTCTCTGCGAATGCTGAAACTAAATTTAATGAAAATGACTATCCTGATATGCTCAATTTCATCGGTAATAGAGTTGCATTGGACTATCTAAAAAACAATGTGAACTTGGCCAATACACTGGATATCAATATTGAAGATGATGAGAAAAGCTACTCACATCGTACAGCTCAGAATTATCATGTAAACCAATTGCTATCAAAGTTAATTTTAATGCCGATCAATCAACAAGAACAGGTATATCAAGACCTAGTTGTTGACTATAACGACAAGATCCGTGAGTTGGATTTATTGGGTCGCAACCCATTAAAAACTAACTTCTTAGACTGGAAAGCAAAAACTATTCGTGATTTTCAAATTAAGGATAATTTCTTTACTTTAACTAGCGAATCGGATGCAGCTAAGATTAATACCTTTGATTTGCCAGTACGCTTTGAAGGTCTAAGATATATAGAGCACGTTGAACCTTTACGTTCTGAAAACCTTCGTCTTATGTTTAAAGAAAGTGACGATTACTTAAAACGGCAATTTCAACGCATTAATCAAAATATTAATGAAACAGTACATGGATTAATTCACTATACGTATAACTTTGAAGCTTTAATGTTCCAAAAGTACGAAGGATTTGCTCGTCAAAAGCTTTTCAATAAAAAGGGAGAATTACGATCTGATCTCCTTAAACCGCATGAAGAAATGATATTTAAACACTTTGGTATTGATAGAGATTCAATTACCAACTTTGCTGATATTCAATTCCGTGCACCTGATGATCATACTTCTACAGGTTTTCAGAAAGTAGCTGAAGCTGTTTATTTAGCGAATGATGAAATCTTAACGTCCAATTTTGAACGTATGTATCGAATGGTTTTAGATTTAAAACATTTTTCGCGTTCTATGGCTCAGAATGAAAGTAATGGCCATACAGCACATGGAATTCTATTCCAAATTCCAAAGCCTACTCTTTTTGAAGATGATGTCGCACCAGAACACAGAATTGGTGCACTACTAAGATTAGATCTTCCTCCCCTACGCCTCACGGCGATCACGCCAAATGCAATTAAAATGGACCTTGTATATCCTGGAGATAAAAAGTCTTTTAAAGTGCCATTAATTAAATATTCAATGGATAACTCTGATCCAGATATTAATTTTATAGTCCCGGTAAGTGATGTGGGTAAAGACTTCTTGAAATCTCATAACAAGGACTTTTACTCAAATGCTTCGCGAGTTCAACAGCAGCTTGCAAACAGGCAAATTTTACCTCACCTGTTAAGTGATGATGTGAGCTTTGCCAAACATACAAGAAAGAATTTTGAAAATGCGCCGTCTGGAGATGTAACGCGTCAAGCTATTACATTAACAGGTAACATGTTCAAAGCTCATAAAATTGTAAGTTCGTTAGATATACGCTATTCAACAGTAATCTTCACTGATGCTGACGGTATGCGTAATCGTGCATTATTATTGCCTTCAAATACTCCAACCAATATTTTTGAGGATTCACTAGAGAATCAAGTAACTTTCAAACAAGTTAATGACATTTCTAATTTCTTAAATAACCTCAGTGATTCGACTGAGTTTTCTAGATCAAATTATGCTGGCACTAAAATTGAGTTCCCGTATAAAAAAGCAAAAATTACCTTCTACTTCAATGGCCATGATGGGTACGGCGTAACAGTTCAGTCGGTATCTAAACAACTGAGCAAACTTATGGGTAATACCAATCTTTTTTCTGATCCTAGAAATCCAAATAATCCATCATCCTTGAATATTAATTTTACAGAACCAGCGCGAAATGAATTTAGATTCCCTCTGAAGTTGGATCAGGTTTCAGACTTTATTAAAGAGTTGGATACTACGACTAAAATTGAAACTGCATTTTTAAACTTGAAGTCTAAAGAGCCAAAAGGTGTAGATTATTTTATGACTGAAGTCGGTAAACCATCTCTTGATAAGGAGATTAAGAATAGCGCCGTGTCATTAGAAATAGGTATTAAAAAGCCTATTAAAAATCAAGATGAACATGCCTTAATATTTTAAGCTTCACTTCAAAAACGGTATATACGGATACAAAAGCGATTAACAATTTCGTATGGTTTACTTCGTATATACCATGTATTATGTAATCGGACGATCACATTGACGTTCTTAGAACAAAAAACAGGTAGTTTATGTGTATTTCTAATGATTTAGATGATTCATCTAAAATTACAGATTCAGTAGATTTAGATTCTGAATTAGATATCACATCTGGTTTTACTTCTGATTTTAATGAGGCTTTTATTTGGGACAGTTCTTCTGAACCTAAAAAGGAATCTTAAACTTAGTAATTGCCACCTGTTATAAGGATCATAATATGGACAATAGACCAAAACCAGATACTTCAGCAGAAGAGCAATTAACAGAATCCTTTCAAGTGGACCAAGAGCTGTCTTTTGATCAGAATCTCGAAAACAATTGGGATGATAGCTATCTAGATCAAGTGCAGTTTGATGGTTTTGAGTCCAATGTGAATTTTGATTCTCAATCAAATTTTGACCAGTATCAATCAGCTCCTATTGATCATATTGAACCTATTGATTTATACGGTGGTATAAACAACTTTAGTGAAGATCCTGTTTATCTGGATGAGCCAGGCCAATCTAATTTCATTGAGCCAGAACACTTACGAATTGAGCGAGATGAATCTACTGTTTTACCCCAAAACAATTTTGATCTTTCTGCCATAACCCTTGCGGATTTACACAAACAAGATCCTAAACTTATTGGGATGGTTTTTAATGCTCTTGAACAAAAAGATCAGGCAAGTCAATTAGAGTTTTTTAGTAAGCTTGGTTTGGATTTATCTAAAGAATCTGATCTTAAATTCATTGGTAAACTCAATAAAATACAAAGTGATCAGGCCTTAGAAGAAGGTCTAAATAACATTGCTGATAATAATAGTTCACTCCCAATTGAAGATCGCCTTTATACAACTGCTGAAACTAAACTTTATCTTTCAGACAATTTACCTGACTTTAAATTATCAATTGAGCCAAATCCATTTGAAGCTGTCCAGGTTTCTGAAAAAACGCTTTATGATATTGAGTCGAAATCTTTCGTTGTCCAGCCTTATTATGCTTTAAGCCTTAAAGGTGCCAGTCATGAAAATTCACTAAATTTTCTAAGTAATAGACAATATGATATTGAACTCTTAACAAATCAAAATAAAGTTATTCGAGAAGCAAAACAAAAGCTTTACAACGAAATCACAGCAGCACCAAATACATACTTTTCCAACCAATTAGCAGAACAATCAGATGTTCTATCTTTTATACGGCAGTTAAAGAACTTTTGTGATGCTCGTGGTCTTGATGCTGAAGATGTAGGTCTAAAGGCAAAAACAATCAGCATGGATCAATGGCGTGTTAATGATGACCATACATCTGCTATTCAACAAAATATAGACATCCCTTATTTAGAATTTAATCCAAAGTACTTCACAAAAGAAATTTTATTGCTTTTAGAGAGCCGTGAACATAATGACCAATTTGAAGCTGCCCTGCTTCTGAAAGAGCATTTAGGAGATGACTATTTAAAAAATGTTGATTCTTCAATCAGCGAAAATAAAGATGAAAAGACTCAATCTATCCCTAAGAGTACGTTGAATATAAATGGAGGTCCTGAAGATAAATCTCAGATTGCATCAAATACTATTGCTGCTAAGAATTTTAAAGAAATTAAGCAAGATGAACTCTTAGATAGACCGCCTTTAGCTCGCGACAATGCTCAAGGCTATCCACGCACAGTAGCTGATGAAATTGCAGCAATGTCAGCTAAAATGATAGCTACTATGATCGAAACGATTAAAAAAACAATAAAGTTAATTATTGCTGCTTTACGTGCACTATTTAACAAAAATAACGAGCAAGAATATCAAGACAATCTCAACAATTTGAAGAATGTTTGGCAGACACCTATTTCATCATCCTTAAATGTTAAGAACTCGCAAGGACCAGCTTTACAAGAGAACGCTCAGGTAAACGATGGCCTGGTTGAGCCAAAACAAAATACTGAGACGATAGAGCCAATTGCAAAAGATACGCTTCTTCCCCTATTAAATGATCCATACACAAATAAACTGAATAAAGATCGTGAGGGTGTTGTATTAGAAGATTTTGATAAAAATATTGCAAAGGTATATGAAATCGATGGAGATCAATACATTGTCGTTGATGTTGTAAGTGCACAATCTGTAGATGATCAATCTGATGTTACAACGCCGTATTTAAAGTTAATTAAAGAAACAGATCTACCGCCCAAAATAGAAGGTGCAACTTCACCCACCCCCATAACTCCATTTTATCTAGAATCTATTGAAGATAAAGTTAAATATTTGTCTGTCTCAGAATTAAGTGAAGGTATTAAAAATGATCTTGTAGTTGAGTTTAAAGGTCAATATTTTGAGCCACTTTGTTCTCAATATGTAGAACAAGCACGAATGTTTTTGGGTGCTGAAGCTTCCTACGGCGTAGATCCAGAACAAGTAAGTGAAGATACTAAGTTATCGTATAAAGAACAATTTGCGATTAAAGCATATCAAACTGGCCAAATCATTTCAGATCAGATGACTTCTTTAAAATCGAAATTCTCAAATATTTTTAACCGGTTTAATTCAAATGATTCTCAGATGACAGAAAACTCCGATGTTGAAACACAAAACAAGCATAAAATATATATGAAACGAGAACCTGAAATGGAGGCATTCTTTCAAAGACGACATGACAATGTTTCTTATGAAGAGATTGAGAAATATGTTGGAATGGTTTTTAAAGATGAAAAAACTCATGAATTAAAAGCTGTTCTTGATATTGCTGCTGATAAATTAGATAAACAAGCAATAGTTGTTCCATTGGAATGGGTCAAGGATCTGGATCAAATTACAGAAAAAGATGTTTTGTATGCTGAAGATCTTGTGAATAATAGTGAAACAATTCCATTATTTGAGTTGGAATCATTAGATCCAATTGAAGACCTTAATATTAAACAACAGTTTGCCATTGAGTACTTAGAAAAATTAAAACAAGACACGATTAATAACCCACCCTCTCAAACTGATACATATGCGCGTTCTGCTGAAAGAGAATTGGAAATTTCTCGCATGAACTTACAGGGCAAGTTAAGTGTGGTTGGGGCCTTAGTTAAAACTGAAACAGGTCAATATGTTGTTTTAACATCTGACTCTGAGGGTTCCAAATCTATAAACCCAGAATATACAGTAGTACCAGTTACTGGCTCAGAACATCAGATTACACTGGAAGATATTGTTAATACTGGTACTCAGACTATTTCACGCAAAGATATTCGTGAATGGCAGACTTTCAACAGTCCAAATATTGAAAATCATAGTCAATTATCCTACCTAGATCCTGAAGTTCATGAAGCAATTACTGTAGCTATTCATGAAAACCGCGAAATGGCTTTAATGGCAACTTTAGGGGAAATGAAAGTTTCTGAAAAAGTAAACTCAGTAGGATCAAAGTTAGTTACAAAAGATGGCACTGAATATATCGGATTATTTGTTAAATCTGAAGGTACAGAGACTGAGTATTATGCAGTGAAGGCGCCGTCAAATCAGTTAAGCCCTATTAGCACTACATACATCAAAGAAAATGGCGTAGACATTGTAAATTACAAAGATATTGCTCAGTTTCAACATTCAAATTTGAATCAGCAAGAGTTATTGGCTTCTGATTTATATACAGCATTGGTTAATTCAGTAAACAATGAAAATGAACTAGAAGTAATTCATCTTCTATCTAATCTGGATAACTTAACTCAAGACGCAAAGAATCGAATCTTCAACGAACAGGATACTAAAAACGTGATTGAAAGAAATCAATTTATTGAAAAATTAAAAAAAGATCATGAAATTAAACTTGGCCATTTAAATGCTATCCAACAAAAGGCACAAGAAATTCAGAATCAAAAGCTTAAAAACATCGTTATTGATGCAGCGGTTACTCTTGCTGATCCGATAAATTCAAATAATGACATGATTGCTCAAAGTATGACGCATCTCAACCAACGTCTTGATACTTTACAGCAAGATTTAATATTACAAGCATCAAGCAATCTCCAAAACCCAATATATAAAGACATATACGAAAAAACGTCCGATTACATGGTCTTGCCTACTGCATATGGTGATGCAAAATTTATCAACTTTAATGCAGATTCACCTGAAATTTTAAACGTTAAAAATAATGATGATATTAGTGACATGCTTGATCGATTTAACGACATCATTGCAGAAACAGGTAATGTTGAATTGGCCATTCAACAAACTAAACAAGAAGTTATTACAGATCACTATTTAGAGGCGATCCGTGATGATGCCCCACTCCATAAACTCAATGGAAGTGATATCAACTTATTAAAAGAAATTAACAACCATGTTGATGCCGAATTTCAATTAACGGGTGCGCGTCTTGAGGCATTGCAGCCAGCTTTTAACTACAGTACATCCAACTACATTGAGTCAGTTCAAAATGAGAAAAAATTTGTTTCTGAAGTTTTAAATAACTTTACATCAGAGTTAGACAGTGAGCTCGATCGTAAAAATGATCGTTCAAATGATCAATCATTAGGGTGATATACATGGACTTATATAAAAATGTGTCTGGTGATGTTGAAGCAATGCAGAATTTTGATAATCACTTAGGAGGCTTAGGCAGACATACAGTGGCGTTCATACTGGATCGAGTTGAGACGAATTCAAAACATGACAAAGCAGATCGTATAATTGAAGGTACCAGTCAATATTTTAAATCTGATTATGAGTTGTTTGTAGAACATCACAATTTAATGATGCAAGAATACGAGGCCACACAACTGCATCTAAGAAACATCCTAGATAAAAAAAATGAAATAAAGAGCATCTCCAAGTTGACAGAATTATGTGAAAGACATCAATGCTCAAATATTGGTGAACTTTATGTGGAAAAACAAGACGATGAATATGTAATTCAATGTTTTATTGAATTTCAACATGACTTAGAGAATAACTTAAATTTAAAAAAATCATTCAACCAATTTGCTGATTCATTTGAAGCATATAGATACAACATGGATTATTGCAATAAATTATCAGGCATTGATAAACCATTTACTTTGGAAGCATCAAATGAAACGCAATTGAACTTTATTGTCAATTCTAATATGGGTGTTAAAAAAACTCTTCTTGACTATCAAAGTAAACTACAAGCGCAACAAATAACGGTAGATAATTTCAAAAATGATGCTACTTTTACCGCTTTATTCCCTTTAGCTACTAACGATAAGAATTTATTCACGACTGCAGCAACTGAGATTTACGTAGTTCAATCACCAAGATATCAAGACTATTTAAAAGTTGTTAAATCTGAGCTTAAAGTATCTCAGGAATCTGGGCAGAATTCTTTTGATAAGCATTATAAGGAAGCTTTAAACAAAGATATAAGTGAGAAAAATAAAGATCACACACAAACGCATAGTTTAAGTAATGGTTTTTAGCATTTAAATAAATATTATTTGGGTATTTTAAGATAGAATACATATACCTTTTAAAGGAGATACAGATGAACCAGGTTGTTATGAGTGAGCCAGCACGAACTCCATTTAATCCGCATGGTTTCCAAGATGCTGAACCTTTACACGCTTTCTATTTAAAGCTTTTAAATGATGGTTTAATTATTCCTGACCTAGAACAAGGGTCAATCGAGTTCGAAAATTCACAACAATTTATGATTTTAGATTGGGAATCTGTGGATGTGGATGTTGAAGGTCAAAAGTATGATCTTAAACTAGATATTTCTTGTGGAGTTGTTTTAATAGATCAAAAAATTACTAATAAGATTCAATTATTTATTAATAATAATACTTTATATATTTTATCAGCTAAAACCTTTAATCCTAAAAGTGGTTTAACTCAAAGTTTAAACTTTGATATACCTTTAAGAGTGTTAAGTCAAATGGGGTATTACGCCCTTCCAATTAAAGAGGACTAACTGTGGAAGCTGTAGTTGAAAATCTAGACATTACTTTGGTACAGAACTCTTCAACATTTGTTCCTGAAGTGTTTCTACATTCTGTTAATTATTTTTGCCAAACTCTTGAAAATACATTTCATTTCGATAAAAAAGCATTACATTTTTTTGAGTCCGGCAATCCTAAAGAATATGGGTTGTATCTAACTGAACAACATAGTCTTCTATTTCTAAATTCCTGTAGTAATAAGTTTAATGCAGATAATAAGACAGCTACAATTTTCACAGCCTTTGTTCTTTTAAATCAAAAGAATAATGAGTCAACAATGCTGGATCTCACATTAAATGATCCTAAAAGGGTTGAAAGTCATTTTAAAGCTATTTCTAAAGATCAAACTAATGCATATCTCAAAAATGTACATGATCTAACTACTTATTTAAAAAGCAAGTATTCTGATTCTGGTATTTTAAAAGATATTGTCACTGATGAGGGTTTTTCTAAAACTCTAAAACCATTGGATTTGCAGAAGTGCTTAAAAGAAGAAGTTGAATTAATTAATACTTTAATGTGCCTTGTAAGTACGCAATTTATATATGTTTCAACAGCTATACTTTTAAAGAGGCCTATTTTAAAAGATTTTCTAAAACTATGTTTAACGAATAAGAAGTATATACTACAATATGGCGAAGAATGGTATTATGATTCTATATACAATTTCGCTAAAAGGATTTACGAGCTAAAACACCTTATAGTGACCGTATATTTAAGAAGTGAAGCTGTAGTTAAAGATGTTGTAGTGCTTTGCGAACTTGCTTCTAAAAAACATTAGTTATAACTTTAAAAGGGCTCTAGGTATGCGCCAAAATCAAAAGAAAGCAAAAAGGTTACAGCAAGCACGAGTGAAGGTTTTAAGAACTAACCAAAATCTCCAGCATGTTAAGCCTACTTCAAAATCTAAAAATGCTGTTAGCGTTTTAATGGCCACTATCATAGGTTGTACTGGTGCTTTTGCAGTACAACAAAGTTCTATCGCTTCGGTAACTCCACAAAATCAAAACTTAAATAATTTGGACATGGGTACCAATACTAATGTCCAAAATAGTTTGAATGGAAGTACTTCCCTATCTAATTCCAATAGTGGCTACTTTGCATCAAATGGCCAAGGTACCTCATATGATTCAACTGCAGCGGAAAATAATTTTGTTGCAGTAAAAAATGCCGAAACAGCTGCAGCTCAGAATATTCAATCAAATATTGAATCTTGTGCAACTGATGGTATTGGTAAAGTCGTTCAAGACAATTTAAATCTTCAAATGACAGTTTGGGGACGTCCAATCGATATTAACAAAATGTTTAGCCCTTCTAGCCAAGGTGGATGTTTTGCTGATATTGGTAAAATTATCGATTTATCAGTAACAATTCCGTCTTTAGATATGATTATTAACGCTGCACAGCAAATGGTTGTTGATTACGCGACTAAAAAGGCTTGTGATGCAATGAAATCCGCTTCTACTGAGTTAGTAGGACCATTAAATGACGTTATTGGTGAAATTAATAAAGCTGGCCAATATACTGACATTTCTGGGGCTCTTGGTACTGTCTTGAATAAAGAACTAGGAAAAATTGATGAAGGCTTAGTATTACCTAGTGGTGCATTTGAAGGTGGATCAGATTATAACTTATACGGTACTCCAGGTATTAACCCTAATGCCTCAAGTCGTGGCACAAGTTCTGGATCATCACAGGTACAAAATAGTCCGAGTGCAGCAACTTCAGATAGTGGATCAAGTTCTGTAACTCAGACCATTAAAGACTTCTTTTCTTAATTAGGGATAGTGGTATGAATAAAAGACGCAATCTACGGAAAAGATCCATACATGTGAATTCATTTTCACCTGTAAAAATTATTGCAGTTGGAACTTTTACGGTATCTCTTTTAGCAGTACCACTCTTTACCAATGCCTTTAGTCTCGGAAGTTTACTATCTGAAATTGCTATTCAAGCTCAAAAGGTTATGTTTCAGTCGGCAATGCGTGTAACCACCCAGCAAACAGCTGTTACCGCTAATCAAATTGTTGATAATCAAACGCGTGATTCACAAATGATTGTCGCTGGTATTCAAAGTGTAGATAAGAATATTCAGATGAAAAAAGCTATTTTAGAGTCAGGGACTAATGCTGCATTACCCGATTCAGCTTTTTGTTCTGCACTTGAAGAACGTGAACAGACAGATCTCAATCGAAATTTGAAAGATTACAACATTAAAAAATATATGGAAGATGTATCGGGGAAAATGTTCTCTACGTCTACTGATGAAGAGTTTACTCCATATGCAATGCACTTTGCGATTTCTTGTGGTGTTGAAGAAGCAAAAATGGGGATTTGTAATTTAATTCCAAATGGTTTGCAATATGGTGATATTGATTCTTCATTTGTATTTTCGAGATCGCGTTTATCTGAACAACAAGCAACGGTTGCTTTAAATTATTCTTCAATTGCGTCTAATAATGTTGTTCCTGTCGGCCTTATGGGATGTGCATCCAGTGCATGTACTAATTTCCAAGATAAGTACATGACGGGTAGTACACTTTCTTCATTAGCTAACTATTCAGTAGCGAATAGTGTAATGCAACGTATTACACCTAACTCAAATGCTACGGCCAAATTTTTTGAGTAAATACTATGAATAAACGATCTAATACTTTAAGACGCCCTGCTAAAAAAACAAATTATGTTCCAGTTGTTTTTGCTGTTGCTTTAATTGGTAGTTCTCCAGTATTTGCTGAGTGGGCTACTGTTGGGCTTGGAACTATCATGGCTGAAATGTCATCACAAATTCCTAAACATGCTGCTGATCAGGCAAAAGATATTAATAGTACGTCACAATCTTTAAGACGTAATCTTGATGATTCAACTGAAAGTATGGTATCAGCGTTGAAAGTTGCTATTAAGCAAAAAGCGCAAGCTTCTAACCAAATAACTGATGCAAACACTAAAAACTCCCAATCAATTGCAACTGGTCTACAAGCTTTAATTCAATCTGATGCAATGAAGAAAGCTCACTTTGCTTATAGTGGTACAACTGGCCAAGGTTTTAAATCTTGTGAAGTACTTGCAGAAAATACGAATATGTCTAGTGCAAATGGACAAATTCTAAGTCAAGCTGCAGATATGGCAACAAGAACAACTCAAGTTGGTGGTAAATTAGTAGGCAGTCAACAAGAAATTATTAATCAACGATTGAACGTACATAAAACTGAGTTTTGTACCGTAGCGGAAGCACAATCTGGTCAATGTACGTTATCAAAACTACCTGGTGGCGATACAAATGCCTCTTTATTGTTTACATCTGTTACTCCAGGATCTAAAGAGGCTCTTGCACGTCATTATGTTCGTGAAAATATTCTAGGGACTCCAGATAAAGCGTTATCTGCCGGAGCAGCACGTACACCAGCTGGTGCAGATTATCTTCAAGCGATTAATCAAAAATCCGCTTTACTTGCAATGCCAGCTTATAGTTTGGCAGTAATTGATGCACAAAATACTAAAAGCTTTAAAGACATCAATGGGAAAATGGTTTCAGCTAATGATTTAATTGATGAAACAGTAGGTCGTTATTATGGTGGATCTGAAGCTAAAAAATGGCAAATGGCCATGGCTATGCAAGATCCTCGCGGTTTATTAAAAGAGTCGAATATTATTAATGGCGTATCTGTTTATTTGGATCTTCAGTCTTATAAACAAAGCCTTCGTGAAGAGGGTTTACTTTCTGCACTTCTTTTAGCTAAATCACAACCGATTAAAGATGAGGTTAAGGCTAAATATGGTCAATCAATGAAAGTTAAATTAGCTCAAACAATGCCTCAATTTAACTAAGGACGGACTGATTATGCGTACTTCGAATACACGAAATGTTATAAGACGTCAGAATAAGAAGACAAGTCGGTCAACTATTAGCGTCCTTGGTCTGACACTTGCGGTTATAAGTGGATCAGCATCTGCATACTATTGTGCTTCAGTAGGTAACCCTGTAGCTGTAAACACATTAAAAATGTTATTACAACAAGCAGATTTGGTTGAAACTACAGCTTTGAAAGCGTTAGATGCCAATCTTACATATGGTATTAAAAAGCAACAAGAAGATGTAACGACTGCAATTAAGATCCTTACAAAGCAAGAAGCTGTTTCTGCTCAAGGTATTGTTGATAATGCCCATAAAAATGCACAAACTCTTGTAACGGCTTATCAAGCTATTAAACAAAGTGAGCAAATGAAAAAAGCTCAAATACAGTTTGGAGCACATGGTCAGGCTTTTAAAGCTTGTGAAGTATTGAGTGACCGTGAACAGGCGCAAGAAGACAGCAAAGCAGCAGATTCTTCAATTCTTGCAAAAGTTGGCAGTGAAGTGATTGCAGCACCTGGCGTATATATGAATCCGCATCATGCACAAAAGGCTATGCTACAAGCCCATGATGAATTTTGTACGTCTTCACAAGAGGCATCTGGTTTATGTAATTCTGGACCAAATGCCGGATTAAGTCTTCAAGCAGCTACTTTATTTACAACTAGTTCACCCAATACTGCAGTTGCTCGTGCACAAAATGCATTAATCAACAACATGGTAGGATTACCAGATGCACCAATTGACGCTAAAGTTGCAAAAACATCTGCTGGTCAAGATTATGTTATGTCTAAATTAGCTAAGGATGCTTTAACATCTCCAGCTATTACTTCGTTAAAGGCTATTCAAGCTCAATATACTCCAGTTGAGGGAGGTGGAAGCAATAGTCATGATTCATCAACAAAACTTGCACCAATGCAACATCTTGAGAAAAGTGTATCTCGTTATTTGGGTTCAGGATCTGAATACAAAGATTTTGCGAAATCTCAAGCTATTAAAGATGAGCGTGGTTTGATGGTTGATGGTTTAGTACAAATGACTGAGCGTTTACATCTTCAATATCAACAGTATAAATCTAATGAGCGAAAAGAAGCTATTTTAGCTGCTTTGGTATCAAGTGAAGCTAAGCTGACTGATGGCTCTATGACTGTCAATGATAGATCAAAATCGGCTGGTAATATCCGTAGGATTGCTCTTTCACAGTCATTGGCACAGCAATAAATTTACACGTTTTTTCAATATCAGTCTGATATTGAAAAAATGTCGTATAAAAACATTATGGTTAAAGGGAGGAACAACAGGTTCCTCCCTTTTTATTTCAAATTTTTCTATTTTAAGAAATATGAACATAGTTTTTTATGTAAAAGCGCTTATAATTATTAGTATATACCAGTAAAAGTAACCGGTTTGGTGCTTTGAAAACCTATTAGAAGATTCAAAAACATTTAAATATGGAGTGCTTATGTCTGTTCAAAAAAAATGGTTAGATTTAAGTAGATTTGGTGCACAACTTGTAGTAACCCCTAAAACGGATATTAGAAGCCAAGTTGCCTTAATTAAGATTACGGACCCTAAACTACTAGAAACCTCACTCAATAAACCTTTAAACACTTTTTTAAGATCACTTAAAGAGTCTAATAAATTCATTTTTGTGAATAATGAATATTCAGATGAGCTTTCATTCATGTATAAGCCATCGAATGAAAATTTATCATTGACAGATATTAAAGCTTTTTTCCCATATGATAAAAACAATGATTTGGTTGCAATGGATTTGTCAGATATATATTTGAATAATCCAATGTCATCAGCTGAAAAGAATCAATGGCAATCAATTTTCGAATTAAATAATCAAAAAAATATCCAATTATATAAAACAAAACTTGATAGAAATTACTCACCTAATCTGTCTATATTAGAAGCTTTGGATGGTTTTACTAAAGCTGATCTAGGCTGGAATAAAATTCCATTAATGCTTCATGCGATAGACCCCCTGCCCTTAAACGATTTAGATCAATATGGATATAAAGCTAACACGGCGTTGGTTAGGTATTTTGTAGATAAAGAGTCAGCGATTGGGTCTGGTTTTAAAGAAGAAGATATAGAGCCAGTAACGTTAAAGAATCAATTGGTTGTATCAGTTAACTCAAATGGTGAAGTTTTAGCGCTTCGCGATATAACGCAAATACCTGAATTAACCAATTACAATATCTCTAATCATGAAGGTTGGAGCGCATACAATAGCTTACCTCAACAATATTTTGATATTCGTGAATTAAATAAAACTATTAATTCAGAAATTGATGGAGTAGTTGTAGATTTGAGGTCTACAGATTATTCAGTTCAACAACAAGGTTTGGTGAAGTTTCAAGCCTTCATTTCTAGAATTAATGATTGCATGTATTCAATTGAAGAAAATAGTGTTTCTTCAGTCATTGCACCATTTGGTATTGAAACAAATGCGCTGCAAAACGTAAATAATGAATGGAAAGTATGGGAGTATAACAACCAAACATTAGAAGTAGTTGAGCATGATATTCAAGAAAAAATAGATGCACTTGTTAAAAGTGTTCAGACGAATATCAACTATCTACGTATGTTTGATCCATACTCAGTAAACGATAATAGCTTTGACAGAGAACTAATAAGTGAAAGTTTAAGTGACATTGGAAATAGTCTCTCAAATATTAACTTTGATGAGCTAAAACATAGTCTTCCACCTGAGCCTAAAGTACCAGTAATTGGTCTAAAACCTAAAATTGATCACTTTATAAATAATTCTAAAATTAAGACAAAAGTACCTGAATCTATATTAAAAGATTCAATAATAAAATTAGTTTTAATGAGACGTATTAAAAACGATTATCAACATAAGCTAGCTAAACTAAAGGAAGAACGCCAGTCTTTAAAAGAATCTAAAACATCACATCAAATTAATGAACGCCTTGAAAAGGCGGTAGCTATTAAAGTAGAAAATGACAATGCATATGTTTTGGACTTGCAAAAATATGAAGATGATGCCTATGAACTGGAACTTTCATTAAGCCAACTATCTATTGCTTCTACAAGACTTAATAATGTATATGATACCTTTTTTGATGCAATTATAGATAAAGAACTCCAAGGTGGTGAACTTAACAGCTTCTTGCATAGTGTTATTTCTGATCAAGATTTATCAGATGAACTTCAAAAATTATTAGATGAATATAACGAATTTCAGGCAACTACAACTTCAAATAATATTGAAATTTATCAATTCGCACCGGATATTTCTGAAGAACCGAACTATCTATGGAATGAAGCAGTCAATGAATTTGACGTGTTGCATTATTATGATGAAGAGGCAGATATCCAGGCTTCTAAAGATTTAGAATATTCAATTTTAGGGTTCTATCCTGAGGATCAACCAGTTCAACCTGAATTTGATGAAGTACTTTTTTCAAATTCAATTTCAGTGTTAGAAAATTCTATTGAAGAACTAATCCTATCAAATGCAGAAAATGTAGGTAAAAACTATTATACATTTCAAGAGTCTTTACCTCGTATTTTGTTACAGTTACATCGTATAAATAGCCAGTTTATTTCGTTAAGTAATAGTGATAATGACCTTATAGCTCAACAGTATTTATCAGTAGATAATCTGAACAGATTTAAAAATTTATTAGAGCAAGATGGAGGCTACAAAGGATTCAATAAACGTATTGATGTTGCTCATGTTCTTATGGATTTAACTAGGAATTTAGGTAAGGAAGAAAACTCTCCAATTGCTGCTCAAGTGCAAAAATTAAGAACACACCTTAATACTGCTATAAATGATGAATTACGTATGAGAACCAATTCAAGTAATTCATTGGCAAATGCTATTGCATTTGTTGCAACTAATGAAGTGTTAGGATTGAAAGATGTTTTAAATAATGATGAAGTATATGTAATTAATAAAACACAAAATTATATTCCTAAAGTAATCTCAAGTAGCAACATAAATGACAATGTTCAAGAACAGTTATATGCAGTTAATAAAAAAGCTGCTGTGAGTATGGCATATAAACGTTATTTACAAGATTTTTACCATAATGCAGTTGGAGTTGAATCTCAAACTGAAGAAGTAAAATCAATTATAAATAGTGAACATAAGCATATTCTCACTGCTCTTGGTTATTTAACACCTACTTACAATGAGGTTACCGCTACAAGAAATTCAAACATAGAAAATGTACTTGCATTAACTGATGAAGCGGTAAAAATATATCTAGCAGAAGGTAGTTCCCTACATCAAGAAGAAGAAAGAAACTTCCGATCATTAGCTGTATATAGTAGTACGGTATCATCAGATCAAAACTTTATCAGACTATTACCGATGGATCTTGGTCAGAAAGTCAATGCAATCCAAAAACAAAAAACTATTATGACTAATGGGTTGTCAAGTTATGATCATATTCTAAGCTCAAACCCAATAAGTCAGGATAAGTTAAATTTAGAACAACTTAAAACGGCAATATTAAGTAGAATTTTGGTTAAAGAAGCAGTACCAAAATATGAAAAAGGACTAAAAGTAGATTTAGCTGTAAAAAATGTTTATGAAAATACATCCAGGTTTCTTCCTCTGGAGCAAGTAGCTTTTGAGCTGAAGAATGATTTCGGGTCACTCTTCAAAACTGAGTCATGTATTACACAATTACAGACTACCCCTGATTCAATTAAACCTATTAGTTCGTTTAATCAAGAAATCTTAAATGCATCTCTTTTACAGTCATTTGATTCGAGAGGTGCTAAATTTTGGCAAGATTTAGTAAGTAAATCACAATCATATTCCCCTGCAAAATTACTAAATATTGTTCACCATCCTGATAAAATTAAAGAGTTTGAATTCCCAGAATTAGATTTATATATCACCTTATCACCAGCTACGGATCATAAACATGGATCTGTAAACCTATATGTCAGTGGTGAAAGGATACCAGTCAACGATCATTTAATTATCAAGTCGAGTTTAAATGAGTTGGCAGCTGAAGATAAAAAGATTTATAAAACGCTATCGTTTAACGAAGATTCTGGCCTATCAACTACAGATCAAATTCAGTTTATTATTGATGCTTTAGATAAAAAATATCAAATATTCAATACAATCCAAGATATAGATAATAAAAACAATGTTCTATTTAATAAGGAACTCGCTGATTATAAAAAGGTTTCATTGCAAGATGAAGAAGGAAGATTTTTTAATCCGAATGCAAAAAATAACTTACTGTCATTTATTGATAAGAGAGAAATATCAACGTATGTAGATTTAATGAATGCGTTTACTGACTATATTCATTCACAAGAAGATAATTTGGATGGTTTATCTAACAAAAAAATTATTCTTGCAAATGATGACCATGAATTAGCAATTTCAGTTCTTGATAAATCGCTACCCGTTCTACAAAATGCAAAACTTAGAGTGTTTGATAATATCGAACAGTTAGCTTCGTACAATGAGCGTGGGCATTTATTTAAAGAATTTCATTTAAATGCTATTAAAACTCTAATTGTTGAAAAGACTTTAAGTGATTTGGATCTTGATACAAATATTCTTCAACCACTATCAGCTCCATTATCAGAAAATTTTGACAAAATTGAACTTGATGGTCTTAATGAAATTATTTCTGCCAATTTATCTTCACTTGTAAATAAAATTGATGTTTCGTTTGGTGAAAAGTTATTAGAATCTAAAGACCGTTTTGATTTAGCAATTAGGATTGCGGATACACACTCACCTTTAAAAATGGTCTTAGTAAATAATACAGATCATGATAAATACTTAGTAAATGGATATAAAATTATCCAGACTCCCCTACATCCATCTACTAAAAACTATTCATTAATTGATTTTGCTAAAAATTTTAAGAAAGCTTCATTATTCAATAATCGAGATTTGATATATCTACCAGAGCATATAGCTGACAAAGATAAAACGAAAGAATCCTCGAAATCCAATGACGAAGCAAAAATTGAGATCTCAAATGATGAACAGCAAAATGCAAATATAGAACAGCAAAATTTATTCGAAAATGAGGTGGTTGTTCAAGACAAGTCATCAACACCTCGCTCAACAACCCAAATTGAAACTGATCTAATTGAAGATACAGGTATGAAAATGCCTGGTGCAAAAAAGGATCTGTATGGACCTAGACTCTCATTGAGTCAAATCCAAGATATGTCTTTGTTACAAGTACAAAACCTTATAACTAGAGAAAAAATCTGGAAAAAAGAATCACTTTTACAAGCTAAAGAATCTGGCCGTGATATATACATTTACCTATTAACAGATGCAGTTCGTAAAACAACAAATGAACAACCTCGTTATCCTTTAGAAAATGCTACTGAAGATCAATTTAAAAAAGTTGGGGCTGGATACTATGATGCTGTTATAAGTATTCGTGACTCACTTTTAGAGGCCAAAAATATAAGAGATTTCATCCCAAAAGCTGCTGAATTGTATATTCGGATACAAGAAGATCAAGATCTCTTAAATGCGTATAAATCACTTGATAAAACACTATTCAATTTAATTGAAAGCTATGCTGAGTATGCAATGGCTGACTTTATACTTCAAAGGGAAATAAAAAATACAGATTCTGAAGAAACAAAAAATACTATGTCCACGGCTCTGAGACAATTGAGAAGTGAACTACCACCAGTTAAAGGTACATTTGCGCTTTATAAAAAAATGAGAAGTGCAATTGATGCAAAGCCATTTCAGTCTAAAATCAATAAAGAAGTTGAATTTAGAGGTTATCAAACCATTAATAATGACTGTCTTTTCAGTAAGTACGATCCTGCATTATCTGAAAAAGTTATGGACCTTTTAACAGCAAAACAAGAAAAGGTTAAATCATTAGAGAAGGATTCATCTAATGATGTTTCAGTTTCAGATATGACTTCATACCAAATTATTAATGAAACATCTAATAATCTGGATACTATATTTAAAAATTATGCAAAACCCAGAACATTAAGAAAGGCATTCAAACTTTCTGATGTAGTTGTAACTCAAAATATTGGATCAAGAAACGGTAAAGATATAAGTGCTCATACACTTCAAGCAACTTTCGGCTTTAAAGCTGTCGAATTTGGAGAATATTTAAATCAAACGGATAGGCAAAACGCTTTAAATTATGCATATGACGGATGTTTTGCACTGGCAAAAGCTTTAGATATTGATCCTAAATTTGTAGGTTTTAATGGCATGTTAGGAGTTGCATTTGGTTCTAGAGGTAAGTCTGCAGCAATGGCTCATTATGAACCATCGAACCGGGTTATTAATTTAACTAAAAATTCTGGTTATGGCTCTTTTGGACATGAGTTCTTTCATGCGTATGATCATTTGATTTTCAGTGCTATGACACGCGATAAACCTAACTTATTGATGGAAAATGTACAGCCATTCTTAACTAGATTTGCCCAGTTGAACAAAGTTGAATCAGAAAAGTATAAAGATATTGATCAAGATTTATTGAAAGCTGCTGTAAAAGTTAATGAAGCAATGTACTACTTACCTGTAAATAAAGATAACACGCTTGCTGAGATAAGGACCACACTTGAACAGCAAGTGAAATATTATCAGGACTCTATCCATAACGTTTTAAATAATACACTTAAGGATCAACCTGAGATTATTGATCTATTTACTGCCAGACTTCCAAATTTAAAAGAGAATATTAATACCTTTATTGCTGAACGTGGAAAGCTACATACTGAATTGAGGACATTAGTTAAATTTGCACATGTACATAAAGATCCAGAAGAATTTCAAAAGGATGCTTTAAAACATCGAAGATATAATAATGTAGGTGTTGGACTTGCTAAATTTTTAAGTGAAAATGAATACCCTATTCCGCGCACTGAACTAAATAAGTATATTTCTCAATCTAGATCAGATATAGATCATGAACGGACTTTTGCTGCACAAGTACTTGGCGCTGCAAATAGTAACGTTTTTCGAACTATTGTTTATCGTGAACATAGACAATTAATTAGAAGTCAATTTGCGCTATGTGCATTGGATTTTATTAATGAATATAGCAATGAACCTATTCCAGAAGATCATCAAAAATTCATAGCATTAAATTTACAGACTTCAGAAAATGTTCGGTCGCTTGATCAGACACTTAAAACTAATTTCTTTAAGAATGCTTTGGTTCTGGAAGGATTAGCTAATAAGAAAAAACCTTATTGGACAACGGCACATGAAATGTTCGCACGAAGTGGTGAGCAATATTTACAAGTAACATTAGCTGAAATGAATTTAAGAAACGATTGGTTGGTATATCCTTGCCCAGAAAATAGTTCTTCAGCGATAACTCAACCACATGGGGTAGAGAAAGATGAAATTATAAGAGAGATTCGTAACTTTACAGTTAAGGGCTTGGATTACATTCAAGAAAATATTGCTGAGTTACGTTTTGCTGACCATCAACAATATGTAAAAAATGCCATGCATTTTTTCCAACCTGGTACCGAACAGCATGATAACTTATTAAAATGGAATGAGGTGCTTAACGATATGTCACAAGCTGAATATGATGAATATTGGACAAAGCTTATGACTAATATTGAATCTCAAGCAGATCCAGAACTAAGTAAACAGACTAACAATGATAATGAATTAATTGCGTAAGCAAAATGAAAAAAAATCTCATCGTAGAGTTGCATCTATGATGAGATTTTTATCATTACCAATTATTGATAATTTTTCTATCTTCGGAACAAATACTTTCGGGATTTTCATTATTAATCATATCTCTAAGTTGTGCTATATCTACATAATCAAAGTCAATGTTTTCAACAGAATCATATTCTAAGTACTCCTTGTATTGATCATCATAAAAATATACAACGCCATTCTGAATAATAAAATATTGCATAGGCTTTAAACAAAAGTATTGAGGTTTCTCTGCTGAAGTCAAAAAACATGAAGCAACTGTAATGATAAATTGCTTTTCTGCCGTTTTATAAAATTTTGAAGTAACTTCCATAGTCAACCATCCGAACAATAAAAATAAAAGCCAAACTAACTACGTAAGGCTAATGATATGATAGTAACTTGTTAATGCTCAATTAACACTTTTAATGAATTGTTATGTAAAGCTATTCTCATTTGTATATACTAATCAAGTAAATTATCTTAAAGCATTAAGCAAAGACTACTAAAGTAGTTTAAAATTACCTAATAAGTACTCATTAAGGGTCGTTAAAGTCTTGGATCATGTAATTTGACCAAGTAGGAGACTATAAGTGAAAGATGTGAAATGGCCAGATCTAAGTGGTTTTGGTGCTCGTTTAGTTGTATCCCCAGCTAACCAATATAGATCTAAAACAGCTATGCTTTTGGTAAATAACCATGAGCAGTTCAAAAGTGAATTAGAAAAAGCAAATCCATCTAAATCATTTGAACAAATTCTTATAGATGCACATTTCTTTGAAGTTCAAAACGAAGAAAATAAATATGCATACTATTATAAAAATAGTGAAAAATCTGGCATTGATCTTAACGATGTAAAGAAGCTATTCCCATTATTTTCTAATGATAACAATGTCCTAACTTCAAAAAATGACATTTATTTAACTCAGTTACCATTTTCGAAAAACTTTCCAAAATGGAAAGACTATTTTTCTTTAGCCACTGAAAGATTTGCACAATATCCAGACGTATATATTAGTAATATAAAATCAGACTTAGAAATCACAAATGTACTTCAAGATAGTATTGTACATTCCAACAAGTCATTCTTGGCACAATTTCAAGCTACTTCGCTCCCTTTCAACCGTTTTCAAGATTATGGGTATAAAGGAATATTTTCTAAAGTTTATTTAGATGAAGAATCAGCTTTAAGTAATGGCGAAATGCCAGAAAGTTTAACAAAAACTAAACTATCTCCATTCTCAGTACCTCTAAATTTTGAAAATAATGGCTCAATATTGATTATTGAGGATTTAAGACAACTTCCAGAAATATTTGCATATGATCCAATAGAAACCCTAAATCTACCTGATAATTTGAATATGGTGCATTTTGCACATGAATTTGAAACAACATTTAGTCAGATTATTGGGAATATTCGCGGTAATGATATTTTTAGAATGTCAATTAAAGACATAGATTCATATGTTCAGAATCTTGCTGATGATCTAGTACTTATTGATCAAGTATTTTTTCAATCAAAAATTTCATATCCAACTTTCAATGAAAATATCATGGAACAAGGTTTTCCAACTCTGTATAAAGATGAATCTGGCACATGGCAGTTCTCATTAAATGGAGAATCCTCGCGCCTATCTGATCGTACATTTTATGAAAGTTTACTTCTAAGACATGATTTTGCTAGTCAGATAGTTAAGCAGCTACCTAATAATAAAGTATTTGATTCTGATTTAAATGAATCATATTTGCAAATTACATCTAGTGCTATTATTAAATTTAATCAGCTTTATGATGTTCAATCCAGTTTGATAAAACAAAAAGAATTAGAAAGTGAATTAAATGAATCTAATGTAACTGACATACTGGCGGATCTTGATGTTGATTTTAATGCAGTTGACAAGGAAAATATAACAGAATCTGATATTTTAAATATTGCCATTGGTAGTAAAGAAATAGTTTTAGATAGCAGAGAAAAGCTCAAAGATTTCCTTAAACTACCAGATAACATCTTAGATGACAGAGGGAATGATAAGGTTCGAAATTTTGCTCCTTCAATGTTGGAAATTAGACAAATCTTAGATGTATATGTAATTCCTAAAGCAAAAGAAAGAGTTCAAGAAATAGAATTACAGTACAGTAATTTTCTTAATGAAAAATATGAAGCTCTACAGAATCAAATTAAATTAGCTACAAATAACAATACTTTTGATCCAAATACTATTTCTAATATTTCAGAAGAAATTGATTCTTTTAATTTTCAACTATCTGAAGAGTATAACAATGCAAAACGCATTCTATGGGAGAGTGAGGCATTAGTTCATGGTGTTACCAGTGGAACAAATACATTTTTATTTAATAAAGACTCATTCTATTATAAAAAAGATAAAGAAAATCAGTTTGTAAAGTTTGAATCTGAAATTGAAATTAAACAACATAAAGCTGAACTATATAAACTGTTATCAGTTCAATTTGATGATCAGTTAATTTCAGCCACATCTAAAGTATTTACGGAATTTGTTAATAATAATACTGCTATTGATATGTTAATTAGCAGAATTAACCCATATGTTGAACTAAATATTTCTGATACAGTCTCAAATATTGATAATGTAGTTAGTGAACCATCAGATTTAAAAATAACTGATCTATTTAACACTGCATTATTAAATAATGACAGAAAGGCGAAAATATATAGAGAAGAGTTTACAACGCTTTTATCAAGATCAAACTTTGATGAAGACTTTCTTAATCAAGCACTAAAAAAAACATCAAACTATAATTTATTAAAATATGGTGTTTATGATGCCTTATTTCAAAGTCTAATAATTCCACAACATGAAAGTAGTTCTACTTATAAGCGAAAAGGTGAAAGCAATAATATTCCAGATGACGTTTTTGCAAAAACTTCATCATATACAGATGGATTTTCTATTGATCGTCATTTTAATAGATTCGTTGAAATACAAAGCTTCTCAGATGCATTAAATTTATCTTATCCAAATCAAGATTGGACGTTCATTACGGCAGATCCTGAAGGTAAAAACGCACAATCTGTAATGGATGATATGTTAAGTGATTATAGAAACGATCAGAAAGACATAAGCGATATCCATTCTGCTATAGAAAGACAATTTTATAAGAAGAATACTACCCTCTTTGCAGTAAACAAAAACTTAGCTGCTAATGAAATTTTTGTTCAATATAAAGTTAATGGACGTGATAATGATTTATCAATGGACATCATTAATGAAAATTCTTTTGATCCAGATATTCACTACAAGTTAAGTTCAGATCCTTATAAGGCAACTGTACAGTTATATGCAAACATTGCAAACCATGCTATAGAAAAAACCCTCTATCTTGATGATGGTGATTTAGAAAAAGCTAAGTTCTTTGCCTCATTATTGATTTCAGAGAATGAAAAAACACTTAAAGAGGAATCTTTAAAGCATTTTGGAGTTGAATTAAATCTAGAAGATTTTAAACATATTAATAGTATTAAGTTTGAAAATGATAAGCTTAATATTAATGGAAATGAACTTGCAAATATTCATTACAATAACATTCAAATTTATAACTTTCTAAATTTAGTTGATATTAATAAGCGCTCATTATTTGGTAAATTTGATATTGATGTTTCTGAGGACTTTAAATCTATTAAAGATCTATTGCGCCCTAATATTGCATTTCAAAAAAATGTTAAGTATTTTGCTATATCACCGCACGAAGAAAATATCCAGTTTTCTACTGAGTTGGAATATTTTGATAAGCAGCTTGAAAATGCTTTAAAAATATATGAAGACGAAAATGGACCTATTGTTATACCGAATAATAATATTTACATGTATTCATTAAATAAAGGTGATATTCAATATTTACGTCTTTATGATAATAATGATAAATCAATGCCATATATTAGTTACGGCATATCGTTAGACGCAAATATTTATAAAGCTTCAGGGTTTTCAGATAGAGAATCCGTAAAAACATCTATTAATGTGTTTTATAAGTTTGGAAGCAAAAACAGCCCTTCATACTTTATGCCTCCATCTAAGTTTACATTTGAAAAGTATTATGATTCAGATCTAAATTACTTTAAAGCTAAGTCCAAAGATAAGACTTTAGCTAATCAAATATTCACCTCTATACCCTCTAATCTCTTTGATTATATGTATGATAGCCCATCAATTCATGGGATTAAACCTGATTTCAGAAGTAATCGACATTCAGAAATATATGACAATTTTGAAGATTTAGCTTTTGATAAAAAGACTAAGGAAGTCTCTAAGATTCTTTCTGATATAGATCCAACTTATTCTTATGTAATGGCCCATGTTGATGGACAAACAGCCATTATCCCTAAAAACCTAACTACGATTTTTGAAATTGATAATTTCACAGAAATACATCCATTTGATTTACTAAATCCAAAAATACAAAAAAATGATTTAGTTGATCTTTTCGCAAAAGGGTTTGAAGGTAATCCTGATACTCTGCTTGCAAAAATGAAATATAATATTGTATTGGGGAGGATTGGAAATCCAGAAAAAGCTACAAGGCAGCCTAGATTTTTTAATGAACAACAGAAAATTAACCAAGATTTTGAGGTTAAATATACTGCTCTAAGTACTTTAGAAGAAATAGATGCACTATTGATAGATCATGTTGTGGCTTTACAAGAAACTCTTCAACAAGCTTATCTTGAACGGTTCCCTGGATCTACGCCATCTAAACACCATTACTCACTTCTTAATCGAAAAGGCATTTCTGATACTACTCCCCAACTATATTTGGTAGATAGAAATTATGAAGAATTTTTAGCTGGAGAACTACTTTCTGTAGCTCACCCAGAATTTGGTTATGTTAACGTTCAAGGATTTACGGAACCTAAAGATTATAAGTATGAAATTATTACGAATCTAAAAGCTAAAGCGAATCTTGGGTCTCATTTTGAAAACATTGCTCTTTCTAATCTCCCGTCCCATAAGATTCGACACAAAGATGACTACCTAAACAAGCAATTAGCAAGTCTTCAGTACCATACACTGATTACCAATACTCTTAGCACGTTATACAGCAAAGTATCTGATATAAAACAATTTATAAGTGAGTCGAACAGTAAATTAATTTTAGGACATAAGCCAGCCACTGATTCAGATTATTCCACCTTTAAACTTTTTAAAGATTCAGATTCATTGGATGATGGCTTTAAAACATTGTGTGTTTTTCCTCTAAAAGCCTTAAATTCTGTTGAAGATGTATTACAGATACAAAAGATAGCTTTCTCGGATTTCACTTTTATTGAGAACCTTGTTCCTAAAGTTGCTTACGAACCTGATTTGACGAACAAAAATGATGGAAGTAAACCTTCAGATAATAATGTACCGTCCTATTTGGGTGATGTTGGTAAGAAGTTTGGTGGTGCTCATAAAGACCGTTATGGTGAATATATATCTTTAGAATATATTTCGAGTACATCAGCTGACCAAACAGCGACTGATTATCGAAAAGCTAAAATTATCGCTAATAAAGAATTTCAACTTTGGTATTCAAATACAAAACTTGATTTAGATGACAAAATATTTGTAAAGGCAATGTATGATTATTGCCCTCCAAAGCCATTATTCTCAAAGAATGCCCTACTAATGGACAGCCTACGAGCAATTGAATTAAAGGCATATGTCAAAGTTGTCTCAAATATTAAGAATTTGATGGTTGATACTCAAGCTGAATTACTTACTTCGATTAAGAATACTCAACATCTATCTGCCAGCAGTTTAGAGTTTACAGACCGTCAACGTAGAGACTATATCGGTTTGTATAGTAAAGGTACAAAACACAATTATAAAAACTACTTTGAGATTTTGTGTAATTTAGACAATTACTATATTGGTCCAGAACATACAGGTGGTATTAGTGTTCAATTGGAAAAAATATTAGAAAAAACTATTGATAAAGAATTTAGCAATACACTTTCAACTGGAAAGATTTTTGATTTTTATAGTAAATTAAAAGTTTCAAAGGATGTAAGTGATGCTATTAGTAATATGCAGCGTACAGGTCTCTATTCTCCAGTATTGGAACCATATGTACTTAAAAATGCTATTGAAACTGGCATTGTTAAAGCTGAAGCAGATCCTATTTATGTCAACGATCCAGTCAAAGTAGAAAAAGAAAATATTACCGATAATATTGAAAGCAATAAGGCTGTTAACAGACAACCCAAGGTACCATCTTTTACAAGCAATATTATTCAGCATGAATCGGGTTACATTACTGAACAAATCAAATCTGATATATATGGCTTGTTAAATTTTTCCCGGACTGGCCCTAACCTTAGAAGTGGTGAAGATGTAGATTCATTTAATCTAAAAAATACTTTTGATATTAGTGGAGTAGAAGTTGGAAATAAAGTATCTCCAGTTGCTCAACAGCTTGTAAATGCTGTGTATGACTCCTTCAATGATTTGAAAGTATTAATGGGCTTTAAATCAAATGAGGGTTTACTTAATGTAGGGGTCGCATTGGCATCTAGAGGAATAAAAGGCTCTGCAGCTCACTATGAACTGACTAAGAACGTAGTAAACCTAACACGCGATAATGGAGCTGGTAGTTTAGCTCATGAATATGCCCATGCTTTGGATGCATATTTAGGAACAATGGAAAAAGCGGAAGTATATAAACAACAATCACATTTAAGCCGATCCATTCTTCAGGAATATTATGAAGATATTCCAAATTTCGAAATACCAAATGCGAGACATTTTCTATCTCAGATGTTAGATAAAGGTTATAACCCTATGACTGAATCAGGTCAGGCATTTGAAAAATTATATCGAGCTATGTCTTATCAACCAGTAGAGAAAATGCAAAACTTTGGTGTTAAAACTAAAGACAAAGCAGAGGATATAATTAAGCAATATTACAATATATTAGATAAGTGTATTGATGAAGTGACTACGCACAAATCAGCTTATCAACCGACAGATCGTAAAACACTTGATAACTTTTTTGATTGGCATGAAGGACACTATACCAATTTGATACATCGTCAATTTGATAAAGTTGAAGAGTATTTAAAAAAGTATCAAAACGAATATAAAAATGATGACAATCTTTCTTTTTTTAGAACGGTTAGAGATAAAGTTGACTTAATTGTTTCTAAAATTAATACAGATATAAACTCATTGAGTTTCAAGTCATTTGAACGGCATCAAGAGCGTTGGAATGATCAAAGAGCGATAGAGTATCACTTACCTATCGTAGGTATTGAAGAAAAAGTTAATAAAATCTTTACTGCAGCAGATGTTAACTTAACACAAATGTCTTCTTCATTAGCTGAATATTTGTCTGAGCTTTCTAAGAATAAGTTTTATACATTGGTTGAAAAATATATGCCAGAAGGTGTACAGGACCCTCATACGCAAATGGAAGCTTTCTTTAATAAAACGAATAGCAGCAGCCCGGAAGGTTTGGACAGCATTCTCTTTAGTGATGTAATTTCAAGATATAAAGAAGACTGTTTAAATATGGATAGAAGTGAAGGAAGAGCAACTCCATATTATGGTACTAGTACAGAGATGTTTGCGCGCTATTTTGAGACATACTTATACTCAAAGATACTTGTAGAAAAGGATATTTCAAATTCGTTTTTAATCGATGGTTATCCTCAAGTTAAACCAAAAGGGTTAGAATTTGAGATCTGTAATAAATTGACGGATAAATTAGTTCAAACTTGTGTTAAAGAAGTTTTTGATAAAGATTTATTAGTTAACCAAGAGCTACAGATTGCATCTCTGAAAACGA
The DNA here is from genome assembly GCF_013420765.1 of Acinetobacter sp. YH01009. Classification (NCBI taxonomy): domain Bacteria; kingdom Pseudomonadati; phylum Pseudomonadota; class Gammaproteobacteria; order Moraxellales; family Moraxellaceae; genus Acinetobacter; species Acinetobacter sp. YH01009. The sequence continues at coordinate 171,324 of NZ_VOYE01000005.1, forward strand.
AAGAAAATGATTCTGAAAACTTAGATCTAACAATTTGAGAACCTTAAAATGTACGAAGAATACACAAATGAAAAACCGGCTACACTTAACAGTTTAGTATCAAGATCTCATTCATATATACGTCTTTTAATAGAAAAAAGTATGGATGATGGTGTTAAGTATTTTTATCATAATGGAAGAAGACTATCGGCAATTGAACAGCCGGAACGTATAGTCTCACAAATATTTCCATATTTTTTAAGGCTTGTATTTTTAGAAATCTCTAATTTTTATGGAACAGAGTTTAAAGGGTTAAAGTTTCATGCAAATAAGAGAGCTTCCGGTAGTTTACATTTTGAAGCAAGTATTGTTGAGTCGGAAATAACAAATCAATTAGAGTACTTTTCTTTTTTAAGTTACGTATTCCATTATGTATTTTTAAAGAATAAATTTTATCAAGATTTAACTGTACTAACCAAAACTAGTAAATTTATTTAAGTTGAATGGTATATACCAAATTATAAAACTTAAATATTTTATTTTTTTAAACTAGCTACAATAAATGTTCAGGTGGTGGAGGAAAGTCAATGCAACATATAGAAAATGAAGACTTTATATCCTTTTTAAAAGGTGAACTTGCTAGTAAAGGTATAGCGAATACATCGTTACGTGAAATTTTCTCTAACTACTTATGTTTATTTTTTGAAGGGAAAAAATATGTAAACGAAGTTACTACAACTGATCGTCAAACTTTATTAGTTGAAAATATAAATGATTCATTAACTTTAAATCTAAAATATATTATTGAAAATAATGAATATTTGGAGATTGAAGCGGAAATTTATGATAAATATTTGAAAATATCTTATTCAGAATCGCCAGATTTACATCTTTTATATGATTCTGAAACGCCAATAGTTATAAGTGCTCTACAGCTTATAAAGAATGAGAATGACTACGGAATGTCATTGGCTGATGTATTTAGCATTTTATTTAAATCGCTTTTTACTCAAAATAGTGAAGTTACTGTAAAAAATGCTTTTAACTTAACCAATATGTATGATCATTGCATTGAGGTCATAGATGATAATGATCAACAGGAAGTTAATACCTATGATCTCTCTACCAGAACTGATCTCGCAAATATCTGGGTTTTCTAATAGAGATCCAGATGTTTTTAAAGATAGTGTTATTGCTTTAACATCATCTATTTGGGTTATGAACGTTCTTATTTCAACTAATTTTATTGTTGGTTTAAGTAAGCGCGATCAGAGCTTATTCAATGATGCTAAAGAAACGCTTATCACGGAAATGAAACGTCTTGATTACAATCTAAATGACTATGAAGTGATACCAGTACTAGATAAAGATAACCAGACGTTACTTCAATTAAACCTTCATCAAAAATCTAATAGTGTTATTGCTGCAGTCAATTTGAATTTAAAAAAAATGCACAAAGATAAATCTATGGATTTAGATCGGATGTATTCATATCTTCTGAAAGATAGCGCTGGAGTATGTTTACAACTTACTGGACTCGAAAATATTACAGCCAAATCTGTACGTGCTATTTTGGTACAAATATCTAATGAGCTAAGAGTTATTTCTTTAATGGATTTGTTAGATACCTACAATAAACCAATTGCTTCTGAACAATTTAGTACGATTCAGATAAAGTTAAATTTAATAAATCCATGGCTCCCGATTGAAAGTAAATGCGCTGGGCTCTATATTACTTCACCAATATTTAATGAATACAATTGCCCATTCAAGTTGCTGGCCACAATTCAGAACATAATTTTTTATATTGATCAAAAGTGTTCTAGTGAAGGCGATATGACGTTATTCGATTCAATAAATTTACCCAAATTTAAGAACAAACTTTTTGGTCAAAGTTTTCATTATATTTCTTAGGACATCACATGACGAAACAAACGCCACCATTTTCAGTTGTATTATTAACCCCAATAGCTGAACACCCTATTCATGCCTTAGTCTCCCCTTCTGGTGATTCAATTCTATTGTCACAAGATACAAAAGTCTCAACTTTAGTGAATACCCCTGAACTCATTGCAGAAGTTCTAGGTACATATGATCAATTTCTTATAAATAATAAAATAGAATTCAAACTTCTAACGGAAGTAGTATTGGATCTACCAGAAGAAAAGATATTTCCAAAGGTTTATTCAGATTTGTTAGAAGATAGCCTATTTATTATTCGAGGTATATGTTCATTTAAAGCAAATTTAGATGATGCAAATAATGCTAATGCAATGAGGGCCACTCCAAAAGAAATATCTGAAGAGAGCATCATGAAAAAAGCAGTTGATCATTCAATGCTTTTAGAAAAACTTATGTTGGATTTATCTTCAAATATTGAACGACTTCAAAGTTAAAAAAATTACTTTCTGGATACAGTTATTAAAATACACTTTAAACCTATGCTTAAAACATATATGCTAAAATATATTTTAATGATGGTTAGGTTTAAAGTGTTTTAATTATGGATAATAAAATAGCTTTTTTTAATGATTTAAAACCTTTAGCTTCTGCCTCACCAGGCGAAAGTACGCGACCTTTAAACGCCATTTTATTTTTTCTATATAGGTTTAATACTGGTAAATTAATCAGTGATACCAATTTCTTTGACGTGCATTTCCATACTAAAGACGGGTATCAACTCGCTGGTTCCTTGTTGTTTTTCTTTTCATTAGACCATATAAATAAGAAAAAGGCTGAAAATGCTCTATTCGTTGAAATTGAATCAGAAGTGGATTCAATAGATGAAGATGACTATGAAAATATTACGGATTTAGAATCAAACTCAAGCCTTAAAATATATTATCAATATGCTCAGGAATCAAATACTGCCTTTGAACGTCCGTTAATTAACAACTTTCATCTGTTACCAGACACCTTAAAAGGGTCAATTAAACAACATGATATATTTAACTTTATTTATGAATTAATACTAAACAAAATTTGGGTTGATTCTGATGTATTTAAGACAGAATACCGCAACAATATTCTCTATATAGTATTTTTATATCTAAGTAAACACTCAGATTTTCGTTTCAATAATAACTATGAATCATTTGTAAGTTGGTTGGCTTTACGTGGTATACAATGGTTTGAAAGTGATAGTGATCAACAATCATTGGTCACTAAGGAAGTGTATTTTCATTTAGTCTCGTATAGTCTTTATTTGTCATTTCATATTGCAAATATATTATTAGGTAAAAAACTTACTAGTTTTTCTGTCTCTCCACCTGAAGAACTTGTTTATTTCTTTGCAGAACGTACAGATCTTCGTTCAACGGAAATGACTGCAGCAGAAAGTGAAAGTATTGATGAGGATGAAGAAAGCTTTTCTGACGAATTATCAAATAACGTAAAACCCGTAAATGATCACAAAGCTTTACCCCGAAAAAATAGTGATGCATATAAATTTATAGGCTCTGATATTGAAGAATCAGAATCCATTAATTCTTCTAAAAAAATTATTGCTGAGGACTTTAATTATTCTGCTAGGAAACTAGAATTATTCGAAATAAGCAAGCTTTTGAATGATGACTTAATTGACGTTCCAACAATGTCATTAAATCAAGCCTGGTGCTTAATACAAGATAAATGGCAGTTTTATTTAAAATCTTTTTCAAGCAGATATTTCGTAATGTCAGATTTCGTAAAGTCAGCTATCTTTAATCAGCTTAAATCTTTAAAGGCTAGTATTTTCTCAAATTGGTTTGAACTAAAATCTGGATCTGGTCAGCGATTATTCATAGATGTAGTTGCATATGATACTTTCAAAATTGAATTTCTAACGTATGAAGCAAAACAGATTCAAACATTTATGAAGGAACGCCTTAAAACTAAAGTTTGTTTTGAAATTTTGGCACCTCAAGCTAAGTATTTAAAGGGACTTGGAATATTTAAAGAAACTTATGATAAACAGATTATTGCTGAAATCAGGAATGAAGAATTAGTACTTAAAGCCAATGGTATTCTAGATGGAATAACTAAAGATTTGCTGAATAGTATTAATTTACATATGTCCAATGACATTTATCTTGTTAATTATTTTTCTAAAATCGATCGTGATTTAGAGCCACCGAACTATCAATTGCTTGATGCCCTTCTCCGAATTAGTATTTTAAGTTTATTAATGATTACTTCAGATGTCTCTCTAACAAATGTAAAAAAAATCATAAAAAGCTTAATTGATCCCGACATTGAATATTCAGCCTTTGATACATTCGATAAAAAACAATATCAAAACCAGTTGGTTAAAGAATTATCGATAACTTATCGAAGTCGTATTGATCCTTCTGAATTATTAAATTTAAATCAATAAGCCATAAAAAAGCCCGTATAGAATACGGGCTTTATAATTTAAGTTTTACCAAGGTCTTGGTTCTGGTGGTCTTGGGCTTGAATATTCATTTGAACTTTCTTGTTCATTACTAATTTCATTGTCTTGATCTAGTTCAGGATCTTCCTGAATATATCGGTTTTGATAATCTTGTTGTTCAATCAGATCTTCTAACGCAAGTTCTTTAAAATGCCCTACTAATAATTGTCTATTGGTTTCATCATACTCTGGTGCATGAGCAAGACTTCTTCCAATTTCATTTGGTAATTTATTTTCATATATATGTCGGAAGTTAATTCGTTGCGTACTGAGTGTTTGTTGCGGATTAAATTCATCAGTTATTGATATAGTTTTTGCTTCACTAAAGTTTGTTCCGCAATTAAATACTGCTCTAACTGAATCTTGAAGAATATCTTCATTATTAGACACATTTTCCATGAAGTTAAAACCTCTTTGTTAAAGCTAAATTTAGTTTTAAGATTCCCAATTATACTTCAATAAATTTTGAATTTGTACCTTTAAGGCTTCTTGATCAAGTCGATCTAGTCCAATTGTGGCGATGTTCTCTAAAAACTTTTCAATATATACATGATAGTGTTCAATATTTTCTTTGTTATGTTCACTATCTAGGTTTAATAGAAGTATTAAATTTAAAATCTTTAATATTTTAAGGTTTTTACGTTTTTTTAATACTTCTATGGGATCTAATTCAAACTTATTGAGAGCAGCTACTTGTTCTGCGTAAGTTTCTGACATTAAAGGATTCATGCTTTGGTTTAGTATATAAGAAACTTCTAGTACACTCAGATTATTACCCATTGTCTCAGACATTGAATCTTTAATCTTTGAGAGTAAAAGTACGTTTGCAGTAAACTTTGCTTTATCCATGTAATATCTCTAATAGTTAAACGTAATCTTAAAATTGATAGGCATTTTATGTTTAAACTTTCTGTATATACCATTATATGTTTTGTGGTACATTAATGGTAATTTATAAACCATTGAAAATATCCAAAAATGGTTTTAATGATTCATTGGTTAAAGGGTTTTAAGCCTTTTAGTTAAACATAAATAGCTTGTAATTTATAACACTTTGCTTTTAGTCGTCTTAAGTAAGCGATGTATAAGAAGCATTAAAAAGAACGGATGAGTTAGCTATGAGTTTATTTTGTCAATCGACAAATCCGAATTGTGATGGCGATCAAGCTGTCACACTTCTCTCATCTATCTTCGGTCATGACTTTATAAATGCGTTTATCAATGCCTCCGGGCCAGCTTCAACCGTACCTGCATCAGGCTTACTAACTAATATTTTATTAGGTGGTGTAGCAAGTGTTGCGATGTCACTGGTTTTGGTATTTGCCTTGGGTATTGGTTTAACTGCACTCTTAAAAAGTGCCCAAGATGGGGAAGCGTTCGGTAAAGATTCAAAAGTCACAACGATTGTTTCCCGAATATTATATTCGATTATTTTACTGTTACCTACTGCATCTGGGTATTGCTTCATCCAAGTTGTGGTATTAGGGATGGTCTTATGGTCGAATAATGTTTCAAATACGATCAATAATCGAACGCTTGGTGAATCCTTAATGGCTTCGGCAAGTTTGTCTGACACACATGACCGGCAAAGAGATATTTTTGGCTTTAGAAAAAATGCTCCAGTGATGTTGAGGCAACTTCATTGTATTAATGTTTTAAACCAGGAATTTTATGGTTTAGCTCCAGGCTTTGGGCGTTATTTTAGTGATGGTTCTTATCCAGCTAATGCGAACCTTGGCGTTGCAATGACAGCAGCTGAGAAAAGAAGTAACTACATAGACAAAACATCAAAAACTGCTAATAACTGGACATCTGTTACCTATAACTTCGCTTATGCAGATAACCGATTAGAAATAGGTAATAAACATGAACCTATTTGTGGTGGTGCTTCTCTTAACGTAGTTAACCCAGCAGCTGTCAATTCAGAACTTATGAATATTCCAGTTTATAAGTTACGCCAAGAAGATCAAAATAAAATCAATGTGGCGCTTGCAAGCGTTCAAGCAAAACTACAACAAGAAAAGAATAACTTGTATCGTCAGTTCTTCATTGATATGGAGAAATGGTATATAGCGTATGCAGTAAATGCGAATGCAACTGAAAACGAAGGTGTATTCCCAATTAGTAAAGCTGGTATGGATGCTTTTAATTTACTAGTTGAAGATTACGTCAATAAAAGTCATGCAAAAACTAATGGTATTCTTACCTCAGAGAATGGATACACAGCTGTTCAAACTGTAGTTAATAGTTTGAATAAACGTGGTTGGATGATGACTCCCGAATCGCGTATTAAGGTAGGTCAATATCGCGCTGTGGTTGAAAAGTACGTTACTGAACCTCTTTGGTCATTTACAGCACCTACTCTGAATTCATCAATTATGAGTAATTCAAAAGGTGAGGCCATTTATAATTCTGTTTATGTGGCAATGGATAATGCAGTTGGTAGTATTACTTCAAAAGATACTTGGGTTGCCAATGGTGATATTGGAAATACTACTAACTTACTATCTATGTCCTCAGATGGCGGTGATTCAAATAAAGTTGCAAACATGGATCAAAAGTTTTCAGCTTACGGTTCTGCTTGGGCAACAAATTTATCTAAGTCATTAGCTTTAGGTATTTTAGTTGGTGATACTGGTGACTCAGAGTTATTGAATAAAAATTCAAATACCATTACAGCTTCTACTCTACATAGAAACACAAATGTTATTAAGAATATTCAAGATACTGGAGAGATGATTCTTTCCGCTAAGGCAGTTGCTCAAAGTGTAGTGGTTGGACTTAAATTAGCAGTACTAGCAGCACGTTCTGGCTCAACTGTAGTGCAATGGGTACCTGGTTTGGCAAGTGTTACTAAAGAAGGTACTGATGCGCTTCAATACGCCGTTGAAAATATATTTGCACCAGTACTCAGCCAACTTATTACATATCTTACAATCCTAGGTATTTGGATGGCCGTTGTTATTCCTTATATGCCTATGATCTTCTTCGGATTAGCATGTGTTGGTTGGATTATTCATATACTTTATGCAGTCTGTGGTCTTCCACTTTGGGCTTTAATGCACATGATTCCTGAACGAACATTCGTTGGTAGTCAAACGCAAGGATATGTAACAGTTCTAACATTATTCATGAGACCTATCTTTATTATTGTCGGTTTCTGGATGGCGGAAATTATTGTTGGACCAGCACTTGTGACGCTTACTGATATGTTTTTTAGCTATCAAGGTGCAATGAGCATTGCTTATTCTTCAAATTCATTTGCTGTGATCTTCACTGAATTAATAACTTTTATTTGGAAGTTTATTGCTTACTTATTCTTGATGACCTCCGCGATTTACTTAATATATGGACTTGTTTTTAGTGTTGCTGATCAAGTTCAACAGTGGATTGGATCTGGACTCAATGGTGGTCAATGGGGTGAAACTAACTCTAAAGAAGCTATTCAGAAATTTGGTGGAACTGCTAGTAGTTTAGCTGGTCCAGCGCCAACATCACGCCGTCCACCACCTCCAGGTAGAAATAAAACTAATCCACCTAATAATGGCGGTGGTGGTGGAGGTGGTGGTAATCCTCAAACGCATCCAGGTGGTGGTGGTTCGTTGGCTAATAATGGGGGTACTACTTCATTTAGCCCACCAATGAATATGCCTGCACGATCATCATCTTTTGGTAGTCCGGGTGGGTTAAATAATTCGATTGCCCCAAGTGGTAAAGCCGGCCCTACAGTAAATTCTGGAAGTAGTACTTCTACACCAACTTCTACATCTAATACTACATTTGGTTTAGGTACTAGTGGTGGTGGTAAAGGTACTTCAACAGGAGGTCTCGGTGGTGCTTACAGTGCTGGTAATTACGGTAAAGTTAGTTCTACGTTTAATAAACCAGCTGCTGGTGCAACTGGTAAGATGTCATTTGGTAGTGTAGGCATTAGCTCTGGTTCAGGATATACTACTAATAATGGCTCAAAACCATCTTCACGTTTTGGTTCAAGTTCTACATCCCCTTCAGGGCGTAGCTCTGTTATGAACAGAGCACGATCTGGTTTAAGCTCTACCCTTTCGAAATTCAAAAGAAAAGGTAAGTAGTTAAAAAAAGACCCTTTAAATAAGGGTCTTTTTTTATATTTAAAACTTTATCTTTAAAAGGGAATTCTTAGAAGATCCTACTTCTATATATTGTTTTACCGCTTCAAAAACTAAACGTTGCTTACTTCCATCAAGTTGCTTAATTCCGTGAATATATGCACGGTTTACATTATTCAAAGTCTTAACTTTATTAGCCATATCAAAACTATTCAACTTCTCTTTTTCAAGTTCAATTTTGGTTTCATTTAATTCTTTGATAACCAAATTATGTTTATCGGCAACAGCATTAATTTCAGTATTTGCTTGATTTACAAGTTGGTTGTATTGATTATTACGGTCAACCAACATTTTCTCCAATTTAGCTATATGGTTAAGTAGAACTTCTTCGTTATATGCTTTGTTATTATTTAAACGTAAATAGTCTAAACTCATTGATGCACGATCAATAGCTTGATCTAAAGTAGCGCTTAAACCTAAAGAGCTTCCTAACATGTTATTCACCTCACTACTTTTCTAATTAAATCACTTAAACCTTTTGTCTAACCACTTCTTAAACCAATCAAAGTGAAAAAGTGTATATGTATATACTATCTTAAAACTGATTCTAAAAACTTTTTTTAAGTATTAAAAGCGTATTTAATCGTATATACTTAATCCCGTCCACTTGGTAAAGGGACATTTAATAAGAACTTAATTTATTTTAAGCAATGTCTACCTGGCGAATCATTTATGAAATCTAAAAACTTATTTCAATTAAAGCCAATTTGCTCTTGTATAAAGATTGCACTTTTGTTGGCCTCAACCGGTTTTACTGTAAGTGCATTTGCTGACCCAATTACAGATAATGTTACAGCAGCCCAATCTAATACTGCCAAGGTACCGAATAATTCTCAAAAAATGATCTTCCATAAGTATCCTAATATGCCAAATGCAGGACGCCGTAGTGCTGGACGATTTGGTGAGTTCCGGTCTCGTAAAGGGGGCGCTGGTAGTCATAATGGGATAGATATAAGTAGAAAAGATAATAATGATTTAACATTAAAAGCTATCGGATCAGGAAAGATCCTTTCTTATGATACGCGTTCATCAGGTGCGAAAAATCAATCGACAACGAATCCATTAATTATGCAAATGGATACTGGCGATAGAATTATGTATCGTCATACTGATCCATCATATCAAAAGAAATTCAATGCTTATCCAGGACAGACGATAAAAGCCGGGCAAGATATTGCTCACATGTCAAACAAAGGTTGTGGGGGATGTGCTGTACACTTACATATTGAATATGGTGTTAAAGCAAAACGTGGTTTGGATGTATGGTTAAATAAAAATTTAGATCAAGTTTTTAAAAATCCTTCAATTGCTTTACAACAGCGTATTAAAGGTTCAGCTCCTTACGTTGGATCTTCAGAATATAAATTAACTGACCCTACCCCTTATCTTCCTCAAGATGTTGTAATTGTTGCAACGCCAGCTGGTCAAGCCTTAGAAAATAAATATGTTCCGTATTTGGGTAATACAATCAGGACACAATGGAATGCTCTCTATTCGTCTTCTACTGGTATTACTTTACCTGTTTCCTCATCAGTAGATGGAGTTGCAGTCAAGCACGGGAAAAAATTACCAGCCCTTGCATTTAGTGGTGATGTATCTATGGATGCATATGGATCTGCTCAAGTTCAAGTCGCACAAATGATAGCCGATGGAACAATCTCTCCTGAAGCAGCAGCTGGTGGAACCATATATGCAAATGATGTAGCTCAATATGCACCCCCAAGAACTATTTTTGGAGGAACTGCAGATGATGTAGCTTTTGATGTTGGGGCCTTACATTCAACACCAGCAGAATTAATAGAAAATATTGGTACTGGTCGATATGGTAATTCAAAGTGGTTTAATGAATTAGCCACTATGTCGATGATGGGACTTTTAATTGAAAAGCTTAATATTATAAATGCACAGAATTATTTAACTAAAGAAATCCATAAGCAATCTGAAAGGTTAGAAGCTTTATTAGCTGCTTACACTGCATCAGAAACACAGCGATATTCAGGGCGTGTAGATGAGTTATACACAAAAGCCGAACAACCAACTGTAATTCCTGAAGTTGCAGTAGTTGAAATGAAGAAGCTATTTGAAGATGCTGGTAATGGACCTATTTATACTGACGCTCAAGTTCTTAAAGGTGGACAAGGGACACCAGATAGAAAATGTGGATGGGGAATTCCAGGTTCATTTTCTCCACTTAAAGAAGGTATCAAGCGCGTTGCACTGAAACATGGTTACAATCCTAATGATGTTGCAGCAATTTTAGGTTTTGAATCAGGTGGATTTAATATTAAAGCAAATAACGGATCTGGAGCTTATGGTCTAAGTCAATGGACTCGGATTGGTGTAGCTGACATTAAAGCATCAGATTTAACATCAAGGGGTATTCCATCTTCAATTAAAAGTACGCCTAAACAAATTATTTCATTATCTGCCCAGCAACAAATTGAATTATTAGATTTATATCTTGCAGTAAAAGCTAAACAACGTAAAAGCGATTATAATAACAAGACAATTGTAGGTTTTTATGCTTTAGTTTTAGGTGGTCCTTATAAGAGTCCAGGGGCTAAATATAATGAAAACCGAAATTTAGACAAAAACCCTCATGATGGTATTGTAACTATTCCAGAAGCAGTCACTTTCGAAGGTATTGTTATGCGGTTATGCCCTTACTATTCAGATTATCCATAATTGAAGGTCTTAAGGAAATGAAAATGAGTAAAAAGCTATTTACGATACTTGGAATTGCATTGATTAGTTGTACATCAGTAAATGCAAAACCAAATATCACTTCAGACTCTATCCGTGCTGATTTGGATAAGATTCGTTTAGTGAATATTAAATGTGCAACAGTCTCAAACGACCCATTTGATTCAAAGCATCTTAACTGCTATACAAATGTTTTTAATCGTGCAAGTCAAATTGGAAGTTTGGCTTCAAATTATATTAACAATGAAGAGGCACCAAGAGTTTTAGCAGAGCATAATAAAAACTTTACACAATTAATTGCTAACTGTGATCAATTGTATGCCGGGCAAAACGAAAGGTTTAAGGTATTAAGAATGCAGTGTAAAGCCACAAATAAACTAGGTTGGGCAATGTTCATACCAGCTCTTATGAATTAATAGGATTTATATTATGAAAAAACATATTGCTATACCTTTTTTATGTTTGGTCACTGCCCTACCTGTTTCTACATTTGCTGGATTTAACAATAAGGTGGAAGCAACACAAGCATATAATAATTTACAGAACAATTATCAAAAATGTATTTTTAATTTTAATGAAGCTAAAGATGCTGATTATGGTTCACCTGAGTTAAAATGTAATGATGCATATAATCAATCACTTGTACGTTTTATAAAAGAAGTAAGAACTGGAAATTCCAAAAATACACAGCTTTGGAAAACAATAAACGCTCAACATATTAAGTTCTCGCAGAATTGTGATAGCCAAACTATGGTGAATTCATACAATCCATCGTTTTTTATTAGACAAGCATTTATGTGTGAATCAGCAGCTTATACTTCATTGGCACAAGTAGCAATAGCACTATCTTATTGAACTTGATATAAAAAAGGCAGTTTAAACTGCCTTTTTTATTGATTTATATTTACATTTTGAATGTTATAAATTTTTTAATTTACGACTTTTTCTATGAAGTTTTCGGTTTTCTGTACTTCCATATTAAAACCTAGTATTGTATTTGCATAATTTATTGATTCTTCAATCCAATTAAGTCCCATATCTTCACTTGTATTAATAATATTAATATCGAAAGCTTCTAATGGCATTAGACGATCTAGATTATTTTCTATAAAGAAATATGTATAGCAATTAGGGTGAACATAAATTCCATCAAAACGAAATGGTATAAGATATTGACCTTTAATATCCTTAAAAAGTTCTAATGTGTGTTTGCTTGCGGTGATACCACCTCCAGAATCAATAACAATATTTCGAAATGATCCAGTTGGTATATCAACTATTGCTAAACCTTGATAGCTTTGAAAATTATTAATTAAGTCGGTTGGATAAAGGTATACACCTGATTTATACGTATTCTCTTTAAAATTAATATTCTCAACAAAATTAATATTATTTAAAGATTCTTTAGAGATAAGATGAAACATTTCGATTAAAGAAGGAATAATATCAGCAACTTTGGCGCCATACTTATTAATAAGTTGAGTGATATAAGGAATATGCTCATATTCAGATTTTACATAAACTGCATTATAACAAGCGGAATAAATATTTTGTTGTAGACATTTAGAATCTTCAGGCATTGGTCATTTCCTTAGTCTTAGTATTTAAATATTTTAATAAATCATCTATACCATCTGTATATAAAACAGATTGTGCTCTTGTAACTGTGACGTAAAGTAGTCTTTTTTCATCTGCACTAATATGTAACTTATTATCCAATATTTTATAATTAAAACCTTTTGCAATAAGCACGTTATTCCATTCTAGCCCCTTGCTTTTATGGGCTGTACTAATGATTAAAGATTTTTTATCTTTAGAATCATCCTCCACAATACTATTTTCCAATGCCCATTTTATTACCGACCATGAGTATTGCTTAGTTAAATCTAAAAATGTTTTTAATTCAGTTGTTGCCCCTTCAACCTCGCCAAATACCTGGATATGCTCTTCTAATTCTTGATAAGAATTAAAATTCTGTAGATCTTTGCAGCTTGGCTTTTTTCCAGATCGTAATTCAAAAATGCCTGAAAATATTTCTTTACTACGCTTACCATCTACTTCGAGTCTTATTTTTTTTGATCCATCTAAAAGTGAATGGAACTTAAAGAAATATTCAAATGCAGTTGCGTTAGTTCTACAAATAATTGCATCCAATGAAGTTGGTGATGCAGTTGAGTTGCTATAGTTTGTAACTGTTGCTTTTTTTGTAGGTAAGCCCTTAACTTTTCTGGTTTCACCAAATAATCTATTTAATAACAAATTTGCTGTTGCAGCTATCTCATTACCAAAGCGGAACGACTGTTCAAGATACAATGCTTCCAGATCAAGATTTTGCAAAATATTTTTTGCCCCCCTGAAACTATAAATTTGTTGGTACGGGTCACCTACGTAAATTACTTTAGCTTTTTGTCTTTTTAAGACTTCAAGAATTAGTAAATCACTATCTTGGCTCTCATCAACCATAATATAGTGGTAATCTAAAATAGGTTTTTGTAAAACCCACCATTTGAGATAATAATCATGAGTAATTCCAAATTGCCCATTTTCAGAGATTACATCCTCCCAAATATAAGCTGCAATAGATGTAATCTTTTGCTCTAAATCTTCATTTCTATTGATTGATGTCTGTTCGCTAAGTGCTTGATATGAGTGATCATTGGTAACTTTATTATCAACTGACATACAGAAATATCGTAATGTATTTAATATGATTAGAGCTAGAGTAAGGTCAGATAATTGTTTATTTTTACCATTATATTGAACTCTATAATTTTCAAGCTTAAATATTCTAACAATATCTTTAGGCAGTAATGTTGGTTTATTAATTTTGGTTTTTAACCAATTAGGTATATTTCTGTAAGCCAAGGAATGAAATGTAGAGCAATTTACAGTATTTAGTCCATGTTTACTGAACTTTGAACTTGCTTCCTCTGCCATCTTTTTATTAAAAGATAGATATAACCCTTTTTTATTCTGCTCTTGAAGTGCTCTACTGCAATGTATAAGTGTAGTAGTTTTACCAGTACCAGCAAATGCAATTAGTTTAAAACTAGTTTTTAAACGCGTAGCCTTATCAATTGCTCTTTGCTGTTCACTTGTAGGCCGTTGATTATTTGTATTTACAGACATATTAATTACGAGCTAAGAATCCACTGGTTTTTTTAGTTTTCATAACAAGTACATCACTTTCAACTTGCTCCATTTGACTGGCTAAAAAATTAACCTGTTTTTTTAGATCTGAAATATCTTTATTCATTTCTACAACTTTCACTTGTAGCTCTAAATTTTCATATTTTAATTTATAATTTGATTCTTCACTTTTTTTAAGCTGATCAAGTGCCTTATTTAATGCAGCTTTAGTTTCTACCATGTTATCAGTTTTGTAAGTTACCTGGCTGTATGAATTTGAAGTTTCAATAGCAATAGGAGTTTCTGAAACTTTATCATCTTTAACGGTGGCATTATATTTAGTGGTTTCTGATATTTTATCCCATAAGCTGTAAGTTCTAAGTGGGGTATTTATATTTTGTTCAGGGTTGGAAAAACTAGTTCTTTGTGATGATATGGTATCTTTACTTACAATATCACCTGAGCTATTAATTTCTGTGAAACCAGCATAAGCAAGTGTAACTGCAGTTGAAGCTAAGACAGCTGCACTTATTAACGTAATTTTAGATTTTTTCATTAGAATGCACCTTTTGCTGCAGTAGGTTTGGATACAGATTTTTTTTGAACAGTTGAGTTATTTAAATCTATCGTGTTCCCGACTAGATTCACTTCATTTTTTTTTGGATCAAATTGAATTAGTACTAATTCTTTAGCATATTTTTTAGCATGGATTAATCGATCTAAATTTGATTCATCAAAATTAAAACGAATTTGCATCCGTGAAATATAAAGTTTAAATAGAGGATCATTGATTTCTGATAAATTTAAAACCAATCCATTTTCGTCTATTGATGCTGATTCATAAACTAAATCATTAAAAAACCAATTTTCAGGTTGTACAAATAGATAAAAACGTTCTATTCCACTTGAAACTACATAAGAAAATCTAAATTCATTTATCTGAAATGGACTTAGACTTATTGTTTCATTATTAAACCCACGTTTCATAGTCCGTTCATACGAACTTAACCACCAAATTAAGTAGTGTCTTGCTTCTAAATGTTTCACTAAAGATTGAGCAATATTTGAAGCCTTTTCTTGTAAAGCTTCTAAATTGGCTATGCGTCTTCTTCTCACAAATCCACCTCTTACTTTTCAGTGAAACAACTATTGTCAAATTCCATAGCGTTTGGGTCTAATCCAAGGTTTTGTAGGGCAAGAGTTTTACCATCAACCTCATTACCATTACTTTGATAAGGCTGTTGATTAAAAGTATTGTTCGCACTTTGCTCTTTGTTACTACCTATTATGTATCCCCCACCCATTAACAAGACTAAACCACAAGTTACAAGACCACCTAATAGAATCTTTTTATCAAAAATATTCTTATTAATCTTAAAACCTTTGGTGCTTTGTGATTTAGATATTGAACTAGACTTATATTCATTTAAAGCTTGTAACCAAGTTTCTTGTACATAGCTTTTTAATTCTGAAGCTATAAACTTACCCTTTACATTACCTAGTGTATAAATAGGTTCAGATATAATTATATTAGAAATACCGTCATCTAAATAAACTTTGCCTTTAAACAGATTTCCTTCAAAACTATCAAATCCAGATAGCTTAATTAATAAGTCGTTATCGTTTACGTTTCTTTTGTTGATGATAATTACATTTCTGTTTTTGTCGCATCTCCCAGTAATATCTGAATCTACAAATATGGTTTCTTTATTTTCAAGTGAACTAATTAATGGTGTAAAGTTTCCTAAAGCAATTTGGAAATTTTTAATCTGAGACTTATTCATTTAAAAACTCACTTATTTAAAAATGTAATCTAAAACCGAACTTTCTGATGTTCCTCTGCGCGCTTCAACTGTTCCGGTTTTTTTATTTACATAAATTGCAATTGGTACACCAGCTGTTAAAGGAGGGAGACTTTGACCATTCTTTTTTGCTGCATCACGTAATTCACGTTCGTCCTGTGGCATAGCAACTATATCTTCATGATAGAAAAAGATGGATTGTAGAGCACCTAGATGTTTATTAAGTTCTGATAGTTCTTTTGGTGTGGGAATTACCTTAACAGAATTAATTTCCGCATCACTTCCATTGAATGCCTTATTTAATGTGCTTTCAGATGGATTTCTTAATATTCCAGCAGCAAGCTGTTTGCCATTTTCACTCTGGTTTAAAACTAATGCTGGAATCCATTTAATAGTAGCTCCAGCTTTGATATAAGATCTTGTGAGATTAAAGGTTTCGTGACAGTACTTGCATCGTGGGTCATAAATGATGTAAACAGTGTCATTCTCACTACCTTTACCTTCTTTGAATCCTGATAATGTTTTAATGGCTTTGAATACAGGGTGGTTGTATGCATTAGTTAGATTGTTAGTTGCTTGTACTTGAGGACGTGAATTTGTTGTATTAAGTTTTTTTGCTGCAATTTTTAAAGGATCGGATATGTTTTTCTTATTGGCAGCATCCCATGCTGTTCCATGTAAAATTACCGACTCATCAGCAGTTGTAAAGAAAACAGCATTTTTACCGTTAGGTGCTTCAAGAATCCAAGATGTTAAACCACCTTTAAATGCTTTTACCTCTTTAACTTTACCCATAGTCTGCATTTTTGAAGTTAATGCTTGAGATGGGGCAGAGTAAGAATATGTTGTAATAATACTAATAGCGCAAGTTGCTACTATCTTTTTTAACGTATTTAAATACATTTAGGATTTCTACCTTTTAAACTGGTCGGTTTTTATCATTATAATTAAAATATGCCTTTAAAAAAACACTTTAAAATTAAAATGACCGGTATTTTAGTACCGGTCAATTATACCTTATTAGTTTTAGCTTAATACCTTTCTTGCTTACCTTTTTGTATCATTTCAGCAGGTATTTCTATAGTAGGCATATCGAACTCATAATTATCAGCATATTTAAAATCTTCATTTTTATCACTTTTAGATTTGTATTTACCAGCCTCTAATTCAGCTTCAGTGAATTCAATTTTGTTCAAGTTGCTTGCCCCCTGTTTAGCTGCATTTAAACGTGCTTCTGTCATGGCAAAGCTTAATAATTGGTAGTCATAGCCGACTAGTGCGATATTGAAATCAGGCTCTTCTAATGGCTTACCTAATTTGACTTCAATAATGTAATGAGAAATAGGACCCAAACCTTCACAAAAGATCGATGGTCTTCCAATGTTTTGTACAAATGCATATGCAGATCGATTATATAGTTTTAACCATCTAATATCGGTTGGTGGCATTACACCTAGTTGTCTTGCAGTCAATACAACTTCACATAAAATAGTTTTTACATAAGCATGTTTTGCGAATATTTTTTTTGCTACTGGATGGTCTATATATTCAAAAATACGTTTTTTGAGATATTCATAGTTAAAGCCTGTAAGCTCCCTATCACCTTCAACATATTGATTCTCTATACTAAAAAGAGGATTGTTTGCTATATTTTTAGTACATATATCCCAATAGTAGTTAATTAACTTATTTGAATCACTTTTTATCTTTTTAAAGTCATCATCACTCATGTTTTCATCTGTAGCACAAGCTACAGGTAGATATAAAGCAAGTAACAACACATCTACGTTTGAAAGATAATCCAAACTATGATGATCTAATGGTTTTGAATCACCATCTGAATTCCATAAGTCACCAAGTTGGTCACGCATAATATTTAAAAACTTTTCTTCATCAATAATCGGAACAACTTCTGAAACATCGTTATATTCTTTTGTTACGCCACCAATTGTAATGTTAATTAACCGTTCTTTAGTTCCTGTAATCAAGTCATGCCTTTTTGCGAACTCATAAGTGGAATCAAGTGCTTTGAAATGCCCATTGTCTGTATCGAATTTTGATAAATCTAAAGGACCAAATACTTGTAAATGTCTATGATTTACAATTTGTTCATCTATGAATTCTTCAAGATTCATACTTTTTGCAAACCCTTTAGCTGGGTGTTCATTTATAAATCTATCGTATGCTTTTTTTATCCAAGGTATAGCTATGATGAAGATTATTAAATTCCATGCCTGACTTGCTTTGGATATTTGGCCAATAGTTACTTCTCTAAAATTATTTTGACAAAAGATTGGCAGCCAATTATTTGTTGGTTTGCATAGGTGTTCTGTTGAGTAAACTAATTCACTTAGTAGAGGGACGTAATTTACTCCGACCATTTTAAATAAGCTATAAACCCACCAGAAGGGGATTATTAAAACCCCTTTTGTATAAACTAATAGTCCAACAATTTGCGGTTTGAATGCAAACCATAAAGCCAAAAATGCAATAAGAACTACAAATGCTGTAAAAAAATATATATGGTTTTCATGTACAAGTTTATCTTTAGGATCGGCCATTCTCTTATCCCTTAAATGGGTTTTATGGATTTATTATATATTGATTAAACACTTTTATCTAACAACTCTTAAACCTATTAAGGTGTTTTAAGGGCTTTGCTTAAACCTTAATATATATTTACTAATTAGTGAAAACACCCTCCCCTATTCCAACTATATTTTACTTTTTTTTATTATACTTAATTATTCTATTTACTTCTTTTTATTGGCATTGTTCATGTGGTTTTTAGGTTGATTGTTCGTATACTGTACCTTTGGAAACTTAGACCAGTTTCATTCAAATTGTATTTATGGTTTTTAGGTTGATTGTTCGTATCAGGCTGATATTTGAAAAACACTGCCAGAGTTAGGCACTGTACCTTTGGAAACTTAGACCAGTTTCATTCAAATTGTATTTATGGTTTTTAGATTGATTGCTCGTATCAGACTGATATTTGAAAAACACTGCCAGAGTTAGCCACTGTACCTTTGGAAACTTAGACCAGTTTCATTCAAATTGTATTTATGGTTTTTAGATTGATTGCTCGTATCAGACTGATATTTGAAAAACACTGCCAGAGTTAGCCACTGTACCTTTGGAAACTT
>NZ_VOYE01000052.1:0-1028 GCF_013420765.1 Acinetobacter sp. YH01009
ACCCGGCTACCTTGCCAATCCCGTCACCGAACGGATCACCACTGGTCGGCAGAGTTTGCAAAGTGAACACCTTTCGCCCCGCCTGTGAACCGACAGCGATACGGTAAGTGATCGAGTGCCCCAGCAGGGGTGTCATCGGGTCGTCATCCACCGCATCCGAGGCCAGATAGCTGTTTTCGACATCCCGTTCCAGCAGGCCTTGCCGTTCCAGATAGCGACCCACCCGGTGGGCGATGGTGTGCGTCAGCTGGGTGAGCTCTGGGCTGGTCGGCGCCTTGACCCAGCGGAAACGCGCTGAGCCGTGGGATTGCTCGACATACACACCGTCGAGAAACAGCATGTGGAAGTGAACATTCAGATTGAGCGCCGATCCAAAACGCTGGATCAGGGTGACCGCGCCCGTCTTGGCCACTTGGTGGGTATGGCCCGCTTTCTTGACCAGGTGCGTGGCAATGACGCGGTAAACGATGCCCAGCACCCACCCCATGATCTCGGGCCGGCTGGCAAACAGGAAACGCAGCTGAAACGGGAAGCTCAACACCCACTGACGCATGGGTTGTTCAGGCAGTACTTCATCAACCAGCAAGGCGGCACTTTCGGCCATCCGCCGCGCCCCACAGCTCGGGCAGAAACCGCGACGCTTACAGCTGAAAGCGACCAGGTGCTCGGCGTGGCAAGACTCGCAGCGAACCCGTAGAAAGCCATGCTCCAGCCGCCCGCATTGGAGAAATTCTTCAAATTCCCGTTGCACATAGCCCGGCAATTCCTTTCCCTGCTCTGCCATAAGCGCAGCGAATGCCGGGTAATACTCGTCAACGATCTGATAGAGAAGGGTTTGCTCGGGTCGGTGGCTCTGGTAACGACCAGTATCCCGATCCCGGCTGGCCGTCCTGGCCGCCACATGAGGCATGTTCCGCGTCCTTGCAATACTGTGTTTACATACAGTCTATCGCTTAGCGGAAAGTTCTTTTACCCTCAGCCGAAATGCCTGCCGTTGCTAGACATTGCCAGCCAGTGCCCGTCACTCC
>NZ_VOYE01000053.1:0-1010 GCF_013420765.1 Acinetobacter sp. YH01009
ACGATTGGTAAGAATCCACAACAAGTTGTTCTTCATGACGATGTATCTGAGGGTCTGTAGCTCAGTTGGTTAGAGCACACGCTTGATAAGCGTGGGGTCACAAGTTCAAGTCTTGTCAGACCCACCACTACTTGAGTGAGGGTCAGCAAAACATGTTTTGCCCGAACGCAAGGCTAACGAACGAAAGTGAGTGCGCAGGCAGTAATACGATACATTGACTTAATTGATAAGCTGGGGACTTAGCTTAGTTGGTAGAGCGCCTGCTTTGCACGCAGGAGGTCAGGAGTTCGACTCTCCTAGTCTCCACCAAATTTCAAGATCATAAAACTTAAAGCGCTGCTTTAAGGATTTGAGTTGAAATTTAAGCCTTGCGACATATATGTCTCATACGCTTCGCGCAGTATGTGATCATACAGTAGCGTGAATGTTTAGTTCCTAAGCGATCAAGTGCGTAGATCCTAGAGATTAGCAAGTAGAAGCGTTAAGATACGCCCCACTTGATAATCTCTGTGATTTATCACAGTAATGCAGTCCGACGAGGATGCATTAAATCATTAACAGAATATATTTGAGTTGAAATAATTTGTTCATACTCATGAAAGAGCGGAAACGAGAGATCGCAAGATTGATTGTTGAAGTGATTGAATGAGAACTAGCGAAATTAACTGAATCAAGCGTTTTGGTATATGAATCTAATTGAAGCTGTACAGTGATTAAGTTCACGAGACTCTAACTGTGTAATTGACTGAGTGATTGGTTGATTATGTTGTTTATCCTACTTGTAGGGATGAGCGACTGTTTGGGGTTGTATAGTCAAGTAATTAAGTGCATGTGGTGGATGCCTTGGCAGTCAGAGGCGAAGAAAGACGTGATAGCCTGCGAAAAGCTCCGGGGAGGCGGCAAATATCCTGTGATCCGGAGATTTCTGAATGGGGAAACCCACCCGCTATAAGGCGGGTATCATAAACTGAATACATAGGTTTATGAGGCGAACGAGGGGAAGTGAAACA
>NZ_VOYE01000006.1:0-189109 GCF_013420765.1 Acinetobacter sp. YH01009
AACCGGTAATTCAAATTATTTTTAAACTTTTTTCTAAAACCCAACTTAATCAATTCAACCAAGTCATTGTTTTATCAGAAGTTTTAATCTTCATCACCGCCGATGGATGTGCATTCTACAGCATTTCTGATCCAACGCAACACCCTTTTCCATTTATTTTTAATTTTTCATTACGTTTGTTTATTTATTCTACTAAATTGAGTTTTTTTACTATTTTTTGAGCATAAAAGGGACAATATTTCCATATTTGTCCGTTAATTTATCTTTTTCATTCTTTTCTTGCCATTTTAAAGCTCGACAATCTACATATTCACAGTAACCACCCTCCCCACACTCGATTTCGTCGTTAATTTTAATTTGATAGTTAAAGCTTCCTGCATAACCTGCGCCGAGTCCAAATTTAAAATCCCCACGGCTCTGCGCTTGTACATGTATTTTCATTTTGTCATTTTGGTAAATCCATTCAAATTCACGTGGCAAATACATTTTTTGCAAATTGGGGGTTTTAACCACAGGATAAACGCGCATGACTTTAAAGAACACGCCTTGGTCTGCCATGAACACTTGCTGCTGATTTAAATCTCTTAGATATAAACGCGAACTCAAAATATTGTTATAACGATCTCGCGTTTGCATAAAGATGATTTGACGCTGTCGGCTGAGGTTGATGACCTGATGGGTATAAAACGCTAATGGTAAATATGGAAACTTGCGTATTTGTGCATAAGACAAAACCGCCAACTGATTTACATCATACATCTGGCCCTGAAATTTGATTTGCCCTTCACATTGGCACATCACCGACCAATATTCAGCAAGACCTAATCTCAACTTAATTAAACACGAAGAAATATCGGTAGTTTGCACGGACAAATCTAAACTGAGTTCAGTATCTTCTCGATGGATTTGAAATACCGCTCCATTCCAACCAATCTGCTCTTTATCTCTAAATTTAAAGACGGTATCACTCAGACTACAGTCGTCTTTGATGGAATATGATTGTAATTGCCCAACCATATGACCACTCACACTGGTCATTACTGTGGCCGTATTGAGTTCGTCTTGTTGAATGGACGCAGGATTTTGAAAAGCGGGAATCTGAGGCTGCCCGAGCCAACTCATAAAGTTAAGATAATGTAAGGGCGCAGGAAGATTCGGTAGACAAAGTCCATAATGGACTGAAGGATATGGCGTATTCGGCGCATGTAAATTTATTTTTTTATGTTGTAAATCTGGAGCTTGATTCAGTCTTCTTGATTGATCCAAGAAATCTTGAAATATCTGCATATCAAGCTCCTTTTCATTTTTTATTTCATGCTTTAACTCATGCTTCTGCCTTTTTTGCCATTAAGGTTGTGACAAAGCCAGACAATGCATAAATTACTGAAATAATTAAAATACCCATTGGAATATTATACGTTACAGCAGCTAAAACAAAGACTATGATTGGTAACACCGCAAATGGAACACGGCGACGATCCACCGTTTTAAATGAATAGTATTTTACATTTGAGATCATCAATAGACCCACTGCAATAATCACTACCGCATTAAAAATCTGAATACCTGTTTCGCGTAAGTCGAAGACCGCAGGGATGTCCATGCCTACCCATACCAATGAAATAATCATAACGGCTGCGAGTGGACTTGCAACACCAATAAAGTAACGTTTATCGACGACCCCAATTTGTACGTTAAAACGTGCCAAACGGAAGGCTGCACATGCGGTGTAAACAAAACATGCTGCCAGGCCAATACGGCCTAAGTCATTTAGACTCCAGCTATACATTAAAATGGCAGGTGCAACACCAAATGCTAGCAAGTCTGATAAGGAGTCAAACTGCTCACCAAATGGACTTTGTGCGCCGATAGCACGTGCGACACGTCCATCCAAACCATCAAATAATGCTGCAAGAAAAATAGCATAAATGGCTTGTTGAAATTCACCATTCATACTGGCAATTATTGAATAAAAGCCGGATAACAACGCTGCGGTTGTAATCAAGTTTGGCCACAGATAGATCCCACGACGTTTCACTTTATGCCCTTCATGGGTGTGCTCCTCTTCTTCAACTTCAAATGTAATGCCATCAAATGCATTTTCATCCTTTGAAGAAATTTCCCGCTCAGGTTTATTTGTATTTGTCATTGTTCTATCCTAACTGTGACCTTTCTTTTTCAAGTTTAAAATTATTCGCCAACTAACCAACGTACGGCTGCATGACCACCATTTTCATTCATACGAAGATGTGGGAACAACCATTGTAATGCTTCGTCCGCATCTTCAGAGAATTTCCAAGGTGGATTAATCACCAATAAACCACAACCATTTAGACCAACTGGAGTATCATCTGGCCATACGCAAATTTCGCAAACCAACTGACGACGAATGCCGGTTTTGTACATTTTCTTTTCAAAACGTTCAATCATCGCGCGGTCTTTAATTGGATACCATACCGCAAAAACACCTGTCGGCCATTTTTTATAAGCAGCCACCAACAATTCTACAAGCTGTGGAAAATCTTTACGTTCTAATTCGTAAGGCGGGTCAATCATCACCAAACCACGTTTTTCTTTTGGTGGAATTACACCCAGTAAACCTTCGTAAGCATCACGCTCATGCAAGCCTGCACGTTTATCAAAAATATTGTGGCGCAATTGTTGGAATACATCACGCTGCATTTCAAAAATCGTGGCTTTATCAGTTTCACGCATGCCTTCGAGCGCAAACCATGGAGAGCCTGGATAAGCACCTTTACCAAAGTTTTCACGCATTTTTTCAACAACTTTTAAATATTGTTGAACACCTTCAGGCGCATTACGCTTAATCGAATCATCGAGCTTAACTAAACGATGAATACCATTTAAAAACTCACCTGATTTCTGTGCTTCAGAGGTCGAAAGATCATATTTACCCGCACCACCATGTGTATCTACATAGCGATAAGGTTTATCTTTTGCATTCAGTCGACTTAATAACTGAAGCAGCAAAACGTGCTTCATCACGTCGGCAAAGTTGCCTGCATGGAAATGGTGACGGTAATTCATGTTTCTTTAATTCCTGATATCAACGGACATTTTAGCATGAAAAATAGTTTCATTCCGATGCTATTCTTGCTCTAGAATACGTCACCTTTTTTTCCACAACTTTATGGATCGTATATGGAAACAGCCTTTCTCCCAAAGTCTTGGCCGGTTGATCAAATCCTCGATGATTTAGATCAACACGGGTTTAGCATTATTGATGACGCTTATCCTGCTGAATATATACATGCACTTGTTGAAGAATGTATGTCAAATTTAAATAAATTTCGAGATGCAGCCGTACAAAATGGGGTCATCAGTAAAATTAGAAGTGATCATATTTTATGGATTAACGACACATTAGATGTCGCACAAGAACACGTTCAAGCCTTAGAACATTTATCAGAACAATTTAATCGCGCATTTTTTTCTGGCATTCACGAAGTCGAAGCACATTTTGCCTGTTATAACGCAGGTGAATTTTATGCCCTGCACAAAGATAATCCTCAAGGCAAAAATGGACGTGTCATTTCAGCGGTTTATTATTTACATGAACAATGGCAAGCCGATTGGGGCGGTGAATTGCGCTTACAAGATAAGAATGATGTTTGGCATATTTTAGAACCTAAACCGAATCGCATTGCTTTATTCCAAAGTGACCTGTTACACGAGGTACTCGAAGCCAAACATCAACGTTTATCGATTACGGCTTGGCTGCGTAATGACAACACGATGTGGTAATTCAAGATTCATCCTTTAAATCCCTTAAATTATCCTCATATATGAGTCATTCATAGATGAGGATGTACCCGATGCGTCAAAACAGTCAACAAATCATTCAGCGTATTGGCGAAACTGATCAATTATTCCTACAAGGCAACAGCCCTGAACTTGCCCTTGAGCGTGCTGACTTACGTCTGCAATTGGTTGGCTTAAGCAAGAATCATCAAGAACAAGTGTATTTTCTGCAAGAAGCCATTGTTCTACTTGAGCAAAGCCGGATTGAATTTGAAGAAATGCCGATTGAGCTATACATCGATTTATCTGTGCATTTAGCCAAAGCCTATATGGTGTTTTTTGAAATCACCCAAGAACAGCGCTATGCCCTGATTACCCAGCAGATTATGAAACCGATGTCCAAAGCTGAACATGGCGACATCTACTTTTATTTGGCCTATGCCTCTGCGGTAAAACAGGAACCTGCGTTAACCCGCCACTGGTTAAATAAATACTGCAAATCTCCAGAATTCAAACTGACCACTTTACTTGAGCATCCTGCATTTAATCCTTATCGCCAAGAAGATTGGTTTGCAGAATTACGCCAAAGCAAACTGCACTAAATAAAAAAAACACCTCAGAAGAGGTGTTTTTTTATTTGTAGAGAAATGAAATCTATGCTGGCTGCAGCTTATATGCATCCATATGCAACTGTTGATTCAGCTCATCAATCCAAATAGCCCAATCATCATCTTGTACTAAATGACTGATTAGAAAATCACGCTGCGCTTTATTCCAAAACGGCGCATCATGTAAATTTTCACTTGCAGCAAGCTGATGCGTACGCACATATAACTCGATCGCAGCTGGACTGCTGGCTAACCCCAATTGAGAAAACAATAAAGCTAAGGATGGTTTATTTTGATTGAGCATCTCGCCCTCCTTATCAACTAATCTGTCATTTATTATTTAATTAACTTATATGATGGAGATAAAAAAACCTAGCGTTAAAACTAGGTTTGTTGTTTCAAATTGTATTTAGATTTTGCATGATCCGGAAAGCTTATGTTCTGTATGCAATTGTTCATTTAAAATATCGACGACCATGGCCCAGTCATCATCTTTTTTCCAATGACTGATAATGAAGTCGCGCTGTGACTTCGTCCAAAATGGCGCTTCATGCAGTGGAACATCCATGGTGATTTGATGCGTTTCGATAAATTGATCGATGCCTTCCGGACTTGCATCTAACCCCAATTGTTCAAAAAATAGTTCCAACGTTGGTTGTTGATCAAACATTGCCGTTCTCCTCAAGCCAATAACATTTTTCCCATCTTTATAGTTATCTGTTTATTTGACTTTGTCAGTTGCAACAGCATCTCAACGTGTTATTTTTTGTTCAAAACTTAAGCGTGGCATTTTTCGCAGGCCATAAAAAAAGCACCCCAAATGGAGTGCTTTTTTATAATTTAATTTAAAAAATTAAATTATTTAACCATGTCAGCAACTGCTGCACGTTCTTCTTCAAGCTCGTTTAGAGTGAAGTTGATACGTTCACGGCTGAATTCGTCGATTTCAAGACCTTGAACGATTTTGTATTCGCCGTTTTCACAAGTTACAGGGAAACCGAACATTACGCCTTCAGGAATACCATAAGAACCGTCAGAAGGAATACCCATAGTTACCCATTTGCCGTTTGTGCCAAGAGCCCAATCGCGCATATGGTCGATTGCAGCGTTTGCAGCAGAAGCAGCAGAAGAAAGACCACGCGCTTCGATGATCGCAGCACCACGTTTACCGACAGTTGGAAGGAATACGTCTTTGTTCCAAGCAGCATCGTTGATTTTGTCTTTTAAGCTTTCGCCGTTTACATTTGCAAAACGGTAGTCAGCATACATTGTCGGAGAGTGGTTACCCCAAACTGTCATGTTTTCGATGTCAGAAACTGCAACACCCGCTTTTTGAGCAAGTTGAGTTAACGCACGGTTGTGGTCAAGACGTAACATTGCTGTGAAGTTTTTCGCTGGAAGATCTGGAGCAGATTTCATTGCAATGTAAGCGTTAGTGTTTGCAGGGTTACCTACAACAAGAACTTTAACGTCACGGCTAGCAACTTCGTTAAGTGCTTGGCCTTGACCGATGAAGATTTCACCGTTTACTTTAAGAAGGTCAGCACGTTCCATACCAGGACCACGTGGACGTGAACCTACAAGAAGAGCGTAGTCAGCATCTTTGAATGCAACTTTAGGATCATCAGTACCGATCATACCTTCTAAAAGAGGGAATGCGCAGTCATCAAGTTCCATCATTACGCCTTTAAGCGCTTGTTGAGCTTTCTCAACTGGAATTTCTAATAATTGAAGGATAACTGGTTGGTCTTTACCCAACATTTCACCGCTTGCGATACGGAATAATAAGCTATAACCGATTTGACCAGCTGCGCCAGTAACGGCAACACGAACTGCTTGCTTCATGTAATTATCTCCAATTGAGGAAGGTCATAATGATTAAATAGCTGTTCTATCTAATCTTAATAATCATAAACGGCAAAGATTGTACTCCAATCTTTTGACGCTTGCATGTAAAAGAGAATGCTTTTCAACAAAAGTATGATAGGAAATATAAATAAAATGCCGAAAAAAGCTTAGAAAGAACCTTTAATTATGAAAGTTGCAGGACAATTTCCGACGATAGTCGTAGGGCAACTTTTGTACTGACCATTGTTTTTATAGCAGATTTTAATCTCAGTCAGTAGGCTACCACCACGGGTTTGCATACAGTTAAATTCAATACTTTGTGATACCAATCCGCTGTTCATACGCAACATTTTATTACGCAAGACATTGGCTTGAATGGACTGGGTTTCTTGGCTAGTCAATTCATCTGGAATTTTTAGCTTATCTGCATGATTAATAATGGTTCTGAAATACTGGCTGGCATTCATTGGGACACAGCCGCCGGTAGTGTGCCAAAGCGCCACGCGAGCATTTTCATCAGGCATAATCCGTGCAACCACTTTCGCTTGCAACGGAGAAAGTTTAGCTGAACTATTGGTCGTGCAATCACGTGTAGAGGTTTCTGGATATAGACCCGTGATATTGAGTGAATACCCTTCTAAACATTTACGTTTTTTACTTTTTAATGGGTCATAGGCGCAAACAGCAGGCACCATTTGCACATCCATCACATACCCTTTTACAACCGGTGCAGCCGAAAGCATAGACATACCAAAGCCTGCACCACTGCCGATGAGCAGTGATGTCAGTATTCGATAAGCAGGTCTAATGTCCATGTTCGGCATTCATTATTTACCCATATTGCACCTAAAAGCAGGCGCATCTTGCTTTAAGGTTTATTGCGCATTCCGTAATGGAATCATTTGCATTCGTTTTTCAATCGATTGGGGTCCCTGACCCAATAAAAGGCCGTAATGGGTTGCATTGGTCATCACATGTTTTACATAGTCTCGAGTTTCCATTAATGGAATCGATTCCGTATATTGGTCCGCTGCAATCGCTTGATACTCAGGCTGCCAGCGTCGAGCACGATTTGGACCCGCATTGTAACCTGCGGTCGCTAATACTGGACTATTACTCAATTGACGTTGAATCATCGATAAATAGAAAGTGCCATAACGGATATTGGTATTCATATCCGTTAATGCAGCGGGGTTATAACTCTCCCCCATCTGACGAGCCACCAATTTTGCTGTGTCTGGCATAATTTGCATTAAACCACCAGCACCGACATGTGAACGTGCGCTAGTAACAAACCGACTTTCTTGACGCATCAAGCCATAAGCCCATGCAGGGTCAATGCCGGCATTACGACTATGACTCACCACATAATTTTGATGCGGCATAGCATAACGTAAAGCATAATTATGCTGTTTAGTGGTTCGATCTGCTGCATAAATCGCCCGATCATACCACCCCATATCGGTTGCACGTTTAGCTGCGGCAAGAATCATGCCATCATCATGCTTTAAGTAGGCTTGACGCACTGCCCAGTTCCATTCACGGTTAATATAGCTGTCAGATGCATTAATATTGCGCAATGCAAAGGCACGACGGAAGTGAATATCCTGACTGAGACGCTGCGCATCTTGTGACGAAGGCTGCACATTTGACGGAATATTGTTATAAGACTGACCAATTTTGTCACGTGCTAACAAATTATGGTAATCATCGCCAACGGCAAGCTTGCGATAAATTTCTTTTGCCGCACGTTTAGATGAGGCATCTCCACGTTGTTCAGATGCTCGTGCTAACCAATATTGCCAACGATCTTCCTGCTTTTGCGAAACGCTCATCGCATCAATTGCACGAATGACACTTTCCCATGCGCCAAAACGAATGGCTTGTCGCGCATAAATCTCGGCTTCTTCTGCACTAAAAGGCAGTCCATAACTCAAATCAAGATAATTTAGAACTTCACGGTTGAAATTATTTTTCATTACCGTTGTACCACCGATATACCCGACACTACGGTATAGGGCTTTTTGTACATCGGCTGGTGTGCCTTCTGCTGCACGTTTCACCGAAGAAATCGCGCCATTTAAGTCGCTATCGGCCAAGCGACCCATCGCATAAATCAGGTATACATGATCTTCAGCTGTGGCTTTGGGTGCAGACCATAAATAATTCAGTGGATTGGCTTGAATGGTGTTGAGTTGTGACAAATTAATATTTACGCCAATGGTTTGCGCAGTCGCAATCGCTTGTCCTGACTGACCCGCTCTTAACTGTCCCCACATCCGTTGATGGCGGTCATCTTGAGTCATTAAAGGACTCGACAGCATCATACGGCCCAAGCCCGTACACGAGTCAGGTTGTGAGTTTGTGGTCAACCATACATCTTTAAATTCTGCGTAGACCAGAGGGTCGCCCGACTTTGCGCGGACTTGAGCCATGGCACATGTTTCAGCACGGTCAGCATTAGTCACATATTGCAAGACAGGCTGTGCTGTAGCGAAATCAGCTTGTTTGACTTTTTCTTCAACATAATCTGCAGCTAATTTTTCTGCCATTGCCGAATTTGGATAGCGCTGTGCAAAATTAATAATGGCACTTGCTGGCTGTGAAGCCAAATTGTTATTCAGTAACCAATATTCTGGATAATAGCCCAAAACGTCATTTTGCATGGATGATTGGTATTGTTGTAATAAACTAATATTGCCTGCATTCGCAGCACGTAAAGCATCGTTAAACTGCTCATCTGCGGCTTGGGCAAACGCAGAAATTCCGGAGAGCCCGACACTCAAAGCAAGTAATTTAGCGTAATTTTTCTGTTTAAAATTATGTTTTAACATCCACTTGCCTTCTTTCATGTCATTCTGCTCAGTTACAGCACATCGAACTTTGTTTAGGAATTAGTTTAATAATTCTAAACTCTGCATTGTGTTCTGTTATGTAACCTTATGATTAGCCAATATTAATTTTCAAACATTTTTACTTCATAAATCAATATGGCAGAGTTGTAATTTTAGGCTGTAAGTTTCTAGTGAATTACTGCTAAAATATTGCCCATTCTTAAAATCCCCTTTTTGACCTCCGCAGCTGCACAATTCAATTGATTGAATTGTCTGTCAGCCACGTCTGGTTATTGATTTTCATAAAATTCCTTTAGGAGCCTACATGACGGTTCAAACCTTCATCCCCAATAGTGCCCAAGCTGCCCCAGATAACACTGTTACCCAGCCACAGCACACCCAAGCTCAAGATGGAGCAGTGAAAAAACTGTACATCGAAACGCAAGGGTGTCAGATGAATGAGTATGACAGTCAACGTATGGGCGACCTTTTAGGTGACTCTCACGGTTATGTGCTAACGAACGATCCTAAAGAAGCCGATATTCTCCTGATGAATACCTGTTCTATTCGTGAAAAAGCACAAGAAAAAGTATTTTCAGAGTTAGGTCGCTGGCGCAAACTGAAAGAAAAAAATCCAGACTTGGTGATTGGTGTTGGTGGTTGTGTTGCTTCTCAGGAAGGTGACAACATTCAAAAACGTGCACCGTATGTTGATATGGTCTTTGGTCCACAAACCTTGCACCGTCTACCGCAAATGTTGGATCAGCATACTGAACAAGTGGTCAAACCGAAAAAAGAAAAAATTCAGTTGGTGGATATTTCATTCCCTGATATTGAAAAATTCGACTTTTTACCTGAACCGCGTGTAGAAGGGTTTAAAGCCTTTGTTTCTATCATGGAAGGCTGTTCTAAATACTGTTCATTCTGCGTAGTTCCTTATACTCGTGGTGAAGAAGTTTCTCGCCCACTCGATGACGTATTGGCTGAAATTGCCACTTTAGCTGAAAAAGGCGTACGTGAAATTTCATTACTCGGCCAAAACGTGAATGGCTATCGTGGTGAAACTTTTGAAGGTGAAATCTGTACCTTTGCAGACTTATTACGTTTAGTCGCTGAAATTCCGGGGATTGGTCGTATTCGTTACACCACATCGCATCCGCTTGAATTTAATGATGACTTGATTCAGTGCTATCGTGACTTACCGCAAATGGTTTCTCACTTGCATCTACCAGTTCAAAGTGGTTCAAACGACGTGCTACAAGCCATGAAGCGTAACCACACGATTGATGTTTATATCGATAAAATTGCCAAATTACGTCAAGTTCGCCCTGATATGCATTTATCTAGCGACTTTATTATTGGCTTCCCAGGTGAAACTAACGAGAACTTCGAAGAAACTTATCAATTTATCCAAGATATGGACTTCGATCATTCATACAGTTTCATCTACTCAAAACGTCCGGGTACACCTGCGTCAGAGCTTGAAGACACCACCCCTGAAGATGTGAAAAAAGAACGTCTTGCCAAAGTTCAACAATGGATTAAACAATCCAGTATTGATAAAACTGATGCCATGCTAGGCACCATTCAACGTGTCTTGGTTGAGTCTGTTTCAGACAAAGATCCGAACTTGCTGATTGGTACTGCAGACAATACGCGTTTGGTCAGCTTCATTGGTGATCCTGCATGGGTTGGGCGTTTTGCAGAGATCGAAGTGACCGATATTAAAACTTTGAAGTTTGTTTACGGTGAACTCTTGAATCTTGAGCCTGACGTGGCGTAATGTAAGCTTAATCGTCAGACCAATTTAAAGGAATTCTCTTGACTGCAGCGATTCGACGTACTGTAACTTTTGCTGGTATTCCACTTGACCGTTTACAAAGCATGCTCGGTGCCTATAACGGTCATCTCAAACAAATTGAACAACGTTTAGATGTCAAAATTTCTCATCGCGCAGATGCTTTTTTTGTCGATGGGGAAATCGATGCGGTTGAGAGAGCCGAAAGTCTCCTTCACCGTCTTTATGAAGAGTCCGAAACCAATCCTCAGATTAGTGCGGACATCTTACACATGATGATTCAAGGCAGTCAGACCGACCGCGAAATTCAGGAAGATTTTTCTGAAAATGAGCACACCGGTTTAGATAATGTTTATCTACAAACCCGTAAAGGTCGGATCAACCCACGTGGTGCCAATCAAAAACGCTACGTGCAACGTATTTTACAAAGTGATATTTCTTTCGGTATTGGCCCAGCGGGTACAGGTAAAACCTATCTCGCGGTCGCCGCTGCAGTAGATATGCTAGAACGCAACGAAATTCAACGCATTTTATTGGTTCGCCCTGCGGTTGAAGCCGGTGAAAAACTGGGTTTTTTACCCGGTGATTTGAGCCAAAAAATTGACCCTTACTTACGGCCGCTATACGACGCTTTGTATGAAATGCTCGGTTTTGAAAAAGTCGCAAAACTGATTGAACGTCAAGTGATTGAAGTGGCTCCTCTGGCCTACATGCGTGGTCGTACCTTAAATCATTCTTTTGTGATTTTAGATGAAGCACAGAACACCACCCCAGAACAAATGAAAATGTTCCTCACCCGTTTAGGTTTTGGTTCTCGTGCGGTAATCACGGGCGACATTACACAGGTCGATTTACCTCGTGGTCAACAATCCGGTTTGGCACATGCCTTACGTGTGATTGAAAAAATCAAAGAAATTCATATTACTCGCTTCCACTCTCGTGACGTGGTACGTCATCAATTGGTTCAAAAAATTGTTGAAGCTTATGAGGGATGGGACAGCGAACAACATCGCCTCACGGCTGAACAACGTGCAGAACGTAAAGCACGTCAGGAAGCCTTGGTCGCGGACAATGATGCTAAAGCTGATGGGCAGCATCAAGACGAAAACATTTAAGGATTCATTTTGAAACTTAATCTCTCCTTGCAGCAAAATTTTCAGTCACCTGAATTGGTGGTAAAACGTGGGCATATCAAAAAAGTTGTGGAAACAGCTTTACGTCATATCGATACACAAAGTGATTGTGAGATCGGTATTGCATGTGTGGACAATGATGAAAGCCACAAATTGAACTTGGAATATCGTGGTAAAGACAAACCGACTAATGTGTTGTCTTTTCCGAGCGATCTCCCCGATGAAATGGCTGCAGTTTTAGACTCATTTCCGATTGGTGACTTGGTGATTTGTATTCCTGTGGTTCTTCGTGAAGCACAAGAACAAAGCAAAGCACCCCTGACCCACTTTACGCATATGCTGGTACACGGTACGTTGCACCTCATGGGTTACGACCATGAAACCTCTGATGAAGATGCTGAAGAAATGGAAGCTTTGGAGATCGAGATTTTAGCCAAATTGGGGTTTGATAACCCTTATCTGGAAAGAGATTAAGAACCAAAAAAGCGAGCTCCGGCTCGCTTTTTTTATCGTCATAAAAAACAAGGAAGGAAAAATATGCAATATGTCGTGATTTTTAAAGCACGCATTCGTACGCTTGATGAGCTGTATTTTTCGACTGCACAGCAGCTTAGAGACAAAGCCTTGACACACTTTAACTGTCAACATTTTGAAGCGCTGACAGAGGGTGAGCATGAAATCGCCCTTTCCTACTGGAATACGTTAGAAGACATTCGAGCTTGGCAACAAGATGCACAACATCTGGTCGCGCAACAATTGGGGAAAAACCAATGGTATGCGAGTTTTAGCGTCGAAATCTGCGAAGTTTTGCGACGCTATCACAACTGATTAACGCACCTCAAACTCTGCTTCTGCAGGATCAAAGCGCCAAGTACGCACAATACGAAGTTCTGAGATTTCTTTCATTTTGGCATCAAACAAACCAAAAGGTGCCGCCTTACGCACAGAGGTTTTTGCAGCTTCATCCAATAAACTTGAACCTGAACTTTCGATCAAACGAATGGCACGAATCCCGCCATTACTGTTCAAAATAACCATTAAACGTACTTCACCGCGTAGCTGTTGCTGTTTTGCCGCTTCAGGATAATAACGGTTGCCATAAAACTCGACTTTTTCGCGGAATTTTTCCATATAGGCCGCAGAAACATCTTGCTTGGCTTGAATACCATCAATGGTTTTAATTTTTTGCTGACGGCTAAAGTTTTGCTGACGTTGTAAATATTGGGCTTCGATACTCGCCACCATCGCAGCCTTGGCCTGAAACTGACTATTCAACTCCTCAACGGCTTTTTTGCGACTGTTTTCTTCAGCTTGTTTTTGCCAACTCAAGGCTGTCATCAACACTTTGTCTTCAAAGCTCAGCTCTTTCTTTTGTTGCAGTTGTTCTAAAGCTTCGCTTTTTTGCTCCCCGGCTTTTTGTTCGATCATCGGTGCAGGCATGTCACTCGACATACGATGTGACTCACGGAATGTCCCTGAGCCCTGCTGATCGGCTTGTGCTAAAAAGTCTGCATGTTCAATTTTTTCCGTCGTAGAACGTAAAGAAACTGCAATTTCTTTGGTGTTATAATCCGCCTCTTGGGGCATGGAAAATTGCATGGTTAAAAAAGCCAAATGCAACACAGCAGCAAACGCCAATGCAGTTGCAAATATGGGATCTTTCCACCACTCTTTCATCAAGGGCATGAACGTTATTTTTTTCAGCATCACATTAAACCGACTATTTGCCGCATTCCCCAAACTGCTTAAAACAGTATAAAATAAAACTCGTATTCATTTTTTGATGAAAACGAGAAATCCATCAACACATAGATAATGCACAATTAAAATCATGAAAATGGTGCAATTTATTTTGCTAAACTGCAAGATCAAAACCTTGTGTTTTTATAGAAATCGACAAGATAAACATCGTCAAAAAACATAATTTGTCAGGATGCACTTCTTATGCAAACGCTAGTTTCCAATATCGCTAAACGTATACGCCAAGTGTACCAAAAAGCTGAAGGATTTATTGAAGATGAGCGTGAATTCCCAATGTCTCAAGTGTTTTTAAATGCGACATTTCAGCGCTTTGTCACCGATAATGTGAAAATGCTCAAAGACTTGCATGCTGACCTGCATGATGACTGGCTTCGACTGTATGCCACATTGGATTATAACGGGCTGATCATAACACTCTCTGTTGATTTAAAACTGGTACAGATGGAACTCAACAAACAAACCCAATTGATCGTATTTGAACAAATTAGTGATACACAAGTGATTGAAGCAAAGTATCCAAATGTTCTGTATAAGATGGGCGTGCGCATGGCGTTATGGTTCTATCAAAAAGTACTCAACCAAGATCCATTGGGTATGATTTTGGAAAAGCTCAATGTGATCAAAGTTAAAGATGATTTACTGTATTTAGACCTGAATCGCTGGCTCGGTAAAAGTCGATCGATTATCGACACACTGGGCAAAGTCCATGTCAACCATGCTGTTTTACGTGAGGCCGAATTGGTGGTGATTGGTAATGTTAATTTAACCGCATTGTTCACCAAAATGTCGCAAGAACGGATGGAAGACTGGGATGATTCAAATTTAAAAGACGATGAAGTCACGCCAATTAAGCAAAAGGAAAGCTAGACTTATCCTGTACTTAGATATCTTGAGCCTATAAAACGCTACACAACATATACATTAGGCACGGATTTGCGACGAGATTCTCCACAATCCAGCCGCATAATAAATATATCAGGTGGTTTAGCCCACCACACTTCTATTGAATAGGAAAACCATACTTATGGCACATTCAGTTTTGAAAAATTTAGGTCTTGTTGCTGGGGTATCGACTACACTGCTTTTGACTGGTTTCTCAAGTCAGTCATTTGCCATGAGTCCATTCCAAGCAAGCTACCAGTTTAATTACAACGGCAAAAACTTGGGTTCTGCAACACGTACCCTAAAACAATCTGGGAATAACTGGACGTATGTTTTCGCAGCAAAAGCTGGTGCGATGGCCTCTGCAACTGAAACCAGTCGTTTTAGTTTAAATGGCAGCCAAATTCACTCGAACAGCTTTAGCCGCAGCAGCAAAATTTTGGTGTACAACAACACCATGAATATTAATTTTAATGCTGGCGCAAAAACCATTAATACCAAAAAAGATGATAAAGCGCGTTCATTTGCGTGGAAATCAGGTGTGTTAGATGAACTCAATGCTGAATTGCAAATTCGTGAAGATTTAAAAAATGGTGGTTTGAAATCGAATTACTACATTGCCGATGCCAAAGAGGTTGAAGCTCGTAAGTTCGTGAAACAAGGCACTGAAAAAGTGAAAACCACTTATGGAACTTTTGACACCGTGAAAGTCGTGATGCGTCATGATAAACCAGGCCGTCAAACGACTTTCTGGTTAGCACCAAAACTAGATTACCTACCTGTCAAAGTTTCCCACCAAGACAATAAAACCTCTTACGGTTTATTGTTAACGGGCTATAAAGGTGCAACAAATTAATTGATTTGATCAATTTCGCTTGCATTTTTCACGGTGCTTTTTAAAATACGCTTTTGCTTTAAAAAGCACCTGCCCCTCGAGGATTCTCCCGTGCACGCTCTGGAACAGAAAATCTTAGCTGAAGGTATCGTTCTCTCTGAAGAAGTTCTGAAAGTCGATTCTTTCCTGAACCACCAAATTGACCCTGTGATGATGCAGCAAATTGGTCAAGAATTTGCCCGTCTTTTTAAAGATGCTAGCATCACAAAAATCATTACGATTGAAGCATCAGGTATTGCACCTGCAGTAATGGCTGGTCTTGAACTTGGTGTTCCTGTGATTTTTGCACGTAAATATCAATCTTTAACCTTAAAAGATGATTTGTATCGCTCAAAAGTGTTTTCTTTTACGAAACAAACTGAAAGCACTATCGCGATTTCTAAAAAGCACATCAATGCTGAAGATAAAGTTTTAGTGATTGATGACTTCTTGGCCAATGGTCAAGCGGCTTTAGGTCTTGCAGATCTTATTCATCAAGCAAGTGCTGAAGTATTGGGTATCGGTATCGTGATTGAAAAATCATTCCAACCTGGTCGTGATATTTTGCTTGAAAAAGGCTATCGCGTTGAATCATTGGCACGTGTGAAATCACTGGCGAATGGTACAGTTGAATTTGTTCGTGACTAAGTTTGCGTTCAAAAGAAAAAAAGAACACATCAGGTGTTCTTTTTTTTGCTAAAAACTTACGATTAAGGTGACGTAGAGCGTACTTTTTAACGCCTTGGTTACAAGCAGACAAAACATCTGTGCGCAAAACTCGATAAAATTCAGGAAAATCGTTGCATTTGATCAAATGGGTCAACTACTCATCTGTCAAATTACATTATGCTGCACCATAAATTCGGCCACTTTATTTTTTAAGGCTACGGAAAGTTATGAATACAGAAGATCAAAACATGGAACCGACAGTTAAATGTCCAAGATGTGGATCAACCCATATTGAAAAGCGTAACCATGAACAAAACTTACAAAAAATTGGTGGGGTTTTACTCAGTGGTGCAGGAACTGCTGCAGGGACTGTCGGTGGTGCGGCATCTGGCGCATCTATTGGTGCTGCGATTGGTGGTGTGACTGCAGGCCCACTTGGCGTGATTATGGGCGGAACCATCGGTACTTTTGTTGGTGCAATTAGCGTCGGCATTACAGGCGGTTTTCTAGGACACCGTTTTGGTAAAAAAGCCGGCGTGATCGTCGATCAAAATATTTTTCTCGACTACCAATGTTTAGACTGCAAACAGCGCTTTGAAGTTGAGCAACAGCCTGAAGACGCTGCAAAGACTTCGGATCAAGACTAAATTGGATATAAAAAAAGAGCGCATCAGCGCTCTTTTTTTATAGGTTATTGTTTTTCTAATATGTATTTCTAGTCTATTGAAATGCTATTCGAAAACCATGGCGAATCAATTATTTTGAAGCATCAGTTAAAGATTTTGATTCTGCTTTGACTTGATCTTGTTTCGCCAAAAATTCTTTTTCTTCAGCTTTTTTCTCTTGCGGGAAATCCATACTGTATAAACTGGCATTGCCGTACACAAGGAAGATGCAGCCAATACGGAACACAGGAAAGTCATTAGAAAATTAACAATAGACATCACACCCCCTAAAGAAGAAATTTAAATACAAATCATGTAATCAAAAAATAAAAATAACGCGCCCAACGAGACAGCAATATTCGACTCAAGGCCATCACTGAGCAGGCTGTATTTAAAAAATTTCAATATATTGTTGATATTATTTATTTTTAATATTTCAGGAATAGTTCGACAGATTTATTTTTATATTTTGGGCGGTATACAACGTCATAAATAAAAAGACGTCACACGTAAATAAAGCAAGAAAAGTGCAATATTTAAACCTTTTCTTGCCCGTTCGCTACAAAGTTAGCGCAACTTCCTAGAGCAAGTAAGTATCAAATCAACTTTTTGACGACTTCGCCTAGGCGTTTACCCAGCTCTTCACACAAGTTACGCTCATCTTGACTCAATGACTGATCATGGCGTGGACCACTGACATGGCTTGCACCATAAGGTGTACCACCCGTTTTGGTATTCGATAATGCAGGATGGGCATTAGTTAAACCCATAACCATCATTCCGTGATGAAACAAAGGCGGCAGCATGGTCAGCAAAGTACTTTCCTGTCCCCCATGCATTGAACCTGAACTGGTAAACACACAGGCAGGTTTGCCATGTAATGCGCCATTGAGCCAAAGCGCTGTGGTTTGATCCCAGAAATATTTCATTTCCGACGCCATATTACCAAAACGTGTTGGCGAACCAAGGGCTAAACCTGAGCAATGCGCTAAGTCATCTAAGCTACAGTAAATATCGCCTTCGGCAGGAATACTGGGCTGCACGTCAGTCACCACAGTAGATAAATTTGGAACGGTTCGTATTTTTACTGCCATTCCAGACGCTTCAATTCCATTGGCAATTAAATGTGCCATCTCACGTGTTGAACCATATTTGCTGTAATACAACACCAGTACATAAGCTTGCGTCATTTTTATAAATTCAATGAAAAAAGAAAACTATACGGTATTTTTCCTATTTTTTGGTTAAGCTAAGTGATGAAAATTGCATAAACATGACTAAAATAACTCGAGACTTGAACGAATGATCGAAGCATTTTTAAAAAAACTTCCCTTTTACGACAAGAAATGGTTTCAGTTTGTTTTATTTGTCATTCGACGTTTTGAAGCCGATCGCTGCCGTGAACAAGCAGGATCATTAACCTATACCACCTTGTTTGCAGTGGTACCCATGTTGACCGTATTCTTGGTCATCATCTCCTCAATTAAAGCTTTAGAACCTGCTCGTCAACAGCTTCAACAATTGATTTATAGTAATTTCCTACCGAAAACGACAATTGCTTTTGATAAAGCACTGAATGCATTCACCGATAAATCCAGTAACCTGACTGTTATTGGTGTACTGTTTTTATTCATTACCACAGTTATGATGCTGACCAGCATTGAGACAGTATTTAACCGAATTTGGCGGGTGCGTGAGACACGTGGCGGCATTATTGGCTTTATGCGCTATTGGACTATTATCTCATTAGGCCCAATCTTATTGGGTAGCGCATTTGTTGTGTCATCTACCTTGGCCTCTATGAATGTCCTCAGCAATAATTTTGCCGGCTATGAACTGGATGGGGCTTTTCTGCTGCGGATCTTGTCTTTTTCATTGACCATTTTAGGTTTTTTCATTCTGTATTGGACGATTCCCAACCGCAGTGTGCCGATTAAGGCGGCGCTGATCGCGGGTGTCTTTAGTGCCGTGGTATTTGAATTACTCAAAAACCTCTTTGGTTTTGTCATGTCAAATTTCACCAGTTATCAAATCGTTTACGGTGCTTTTGCTGCAGTGCCAATTTTCCTGCTTTGGATATTCCTTTCATGGAATATCGTACTGATTGGGGTAGAAATTAGTTATGCACTGACAGCTTTCAATTCGGGCAACGACCAAAAACGTCATCCTGTTATTATGTTGATGGATTTGCTTGAATTATTTTATAAAAAGCAAAAACTCGGTCAGAGCGTGACAGAAAAAGAAGCGCTTGAGGTTTTAGGGCGTGATGAAATCGGCCGCCTGCCAAGCTATATTTTATTGTTTGAAGAGCAACACCTGATTAAACGTACAGATGATGATCATTATGTTTTAGTTCGTAATTTAACCCAAGTGGACTTTTGGAGTTTTTACAGTAAGCTGCCCTATCCGCTCCCTAAACGGCAAGATTTAGGTCGCGTCGATCCAGATGATGTTTGGATGGAAAAAATTGGGCCGCAACTGGTCGAATCGGATGATTATCTCGCGGCCAAACTCTCGATACCGCTTGCGACTATTTTTGAAGAAAAATAACCGTATAAATTAAAAGGGAGAACTGCAGTTCTCCCTTTTAATTTATACATGATATTAGATCGCTGTGCACTGATGTCCCATCAATTTAGACAACCACCGATGCAAGGTTACCGTCATCACTCCAACCATTACTAAGGCCGTTCCCAAAATAAAGTTCAGTTCAATCGTTTCGTTTAAGATCAATACGCCAAAGACCAGTCCAAAGATTGGGGTAAGGAATGAAAAAACGCCCAGACCATTGGCCAGATATTTACTTAACAGCCAAAACCAAAGCATCAGGCTAAAAAATGAAATAATGAGCACATGAAAAATCATACTGCTGATGGACAACACCGTCCAATGTACAGTCATTTGTCCTGTCAGCCACGCCACGGGTAATAAAAATACACAACCACCAACCAACTGATAAAACAAGGTCTGAGTCGGAGGTGCATCAGAGAGTTTGGTGAGTCTTAATGAAATGGTGGTCAAGGCCCACATCACCCCAGCAAGTAATGCCATCGCATCACCCAACAGGGCTTGAGTGTTGACTGTAGTACTACTTTCACGTCCCATAAACGACAGTACTATTCCTGAAAAGGCAATAAAAATACCGACCCATTGGATCGCTGTGAGTTTTTCTTCAGGCAACTTCCAATGTAAACCTAATGCCACAAAAATCGGTGCGGTATAGAGCAAGACAACGGTATGTGATGCAGAGGTATAGCGCAGGGATTCTGCCACTAAAATAAATTCGGCTGAAAATAAAAACGCCAACCAAATACCCGGCAGCGAGTATTCGCGTGTATATAAATGTGTTCCCGGCTTGAGACGAATCAGTGGAAAGACCAACAGCGCAGCCAAACCCGATCGAATGGCAATTTGCATGATCGGCGCAATATCAACCGCGGCCAATTTCAAAATGACCTGCTGAATCCCTAAAATCATGCACAAAATAATCATCAGGCCAGAAGCTTTTGCATCTAGCGCCTTACGCTGTTCCACACTATTTACTCGACAATACGATAAGCAACACTATAGAACTGTCAGAAATAAAATATATACTTCAAAATAGACAAGTGATCTTCTTATTCAGGCAAAATTTCTCATGCGTCATAAAGCTCGTGCAGATCATACGCAGTTGCAACAACTTCCCACCAACGATGAAATTCAAGCAGCACTGTGGATCAGTTTTCGTGACGATCCTGCACTGTCTGTTTATCCCGTTCATGGACATGCTTGGGGCGAGTTTGTCTATGCCTTTAATGGCGTAATGGAAGTGAACATCAACCAGATAGACTATATTACCCCACCACCTTATGGCATTTGGCTTCCCCCACACTTAGAACATAGTGGTTTAAATCGTACTGCAGTTTCACATGGCACCTTATATGTACATGAATCTCTATGCACCCACTTGCCGAAACAACCGGGGATTTTACTCAGCTCACCTTTAGTTACAGCGATATTCAGCCATTTGCGTCTGTTGCATCAACAAGCCGATCTCATGGAAAATACGGCCGAGTATCAACGCTTACTCCATGTGATCTTAGATCAACTGCATCAAGCCAAACTGGTCAGTAGTTATTTACCGCATTCGGATCACCCTGCCCTCAAACAGCTGCTTGATTATTTACATCAACATCCTGCAGATCAGAGCGCGCTTGAGCAATTGGCAAAGCGGATAAATATGACGGAACGTACTCTGGCGCGTTATTGTCAAAAAGAACTTGGGATGTCCCTGCATGAATGGCGACAACGTCTCAAAGTCATGAAAGCCATGTCCATGCTCAACGCAGGCCAA
This sequence comes from Acinetobacter sp. YH01009, assembly GCF_013420765.1. NCBI lineage: Bacteria > Pseudomonadati > Pseudomonadota > Gammaproteobacteria > Moraxellales > Moraxellaceae > Acinetobacter > Acinetobacter sp. YH01009. The sequence goes on from NZ_VOYE01000006.1 coordinate 21,168, forward strand.
ACCGTCGAAAATATTGCCTTAGAACTTGGCTATGCCAATGCCTCAGCGTTTATAAATATGTTTAAAAAATGGATGCTTTGCACCCCAGATCAGTTTAGGAAATCCGTTTTAAAGCCCTAAATGTGTTTAAATTTAGCTATAAGTGTCTCTATAAAGTGATTCAACAATCCGTTAAGATCAAAAAATCTACGAAAATGATAATAATTCCATTTCAAATGAATAAAAAAACCATTTTAGCGCTGTGTTTATCTGCCGTATTTTTAACGGCTTGTAGTTCCAAAGAACAGCGTGAATTTAAATCTGCACTCAAAACCGCTCAAAGTGGTGATGCGACTGCGCAAATGAAAGTGGGTGATTTATACCTCAGTGGAACGGGCACAGAACAAAATATCGAACAAAGTGTACATTGGTACAAAGCTGCTGCGGATCAAGGCACTACGGACGCATTCGCATGGTTGATGACCCAAGCTTATCAAGGCAACCCGCATGCAGATCAAGTGATTCGAAAGATGCAGCAAGATGGCAATATTTTCCTTGCACACTGGGTGCTAGACCTTGCAAAAAAGACTCATGATCCTGCTGCTGAATATACCGTTGGTTGGATGTACGACACTGGAAAAGGCTTAATTCAAGATAAGCACCAAGCGCAAATTTGGTATGAAAAAGCTGCCAAACAAAAGAATGTCGAAGCAATCAAAGTCTTGGGAAATCAACATTATTTTTCTGAACATCCTTCGTCTACACCCGACAAAGCAGCTGAATATTTAAGCTATGCCGCAGAACAAGGGCAAGATGCTGACGCGGCGATGAAAATGGCACATTATTATCATTATGATATTCGAGATGGTGAAAAAGCGCGACAATGGTATGCCAAAGCAGGTGCATTGGGAGACACTGACTCACAGCATATGGCCGAGACCTATGAAGCATGGAAAGATACTGGTCCTTTACAACCGAATGAGCCACCGCCATCAAGCAGTACCGAATAGATCAATCAAAAAAGGCTGCATTAAGCAGCCTTTTTTGTATTTTTTTCACAGATTATTTGACAAAAGTTGTCCAAACAAAATCCTGATTTTTGCCTTTCAGGGTCATTTTCAACTGCTCACCTGACTGTAGTGCCGCGACACCCGCAGGCGTACCCGTCATGACCACATCACCCGCTTCAAGACTAAACACTTGGCTAATATCTGCCAACAAAGTACCCACATCAAAAATCAGCAATGCAGTATCACCGTTCTGGCGCAGTTCATCATTGACATGCAAGGTGTAATGCACATCTTTCCAATCTTGAACCACCTCTTGAACATCGACCCAATCCGCAAGGATGCAAGAACCATCATAAGCTTTGGCACGCTCCCAAGGCTGACCTTTTTTCTTTAAGTCATCTTGTAGATCACGCAAGGTCAGGTCTAGCCCCAAAGTCACAGCTCCGACTGCTTCTAAGGCTTTGCGTGGATCAGTTTCAGCCGATAAAGGACGATCAACACGTAAACTTAATTCGCATTCATAGTGGCAACCGCCCCATGCAGGATTCCATGAGATGCCTTGCTCTAATGCGGTTAATGCACTTGGCGGCTTCATAAAAAGTACAGGACGGTCAGGAATTGCATTGCCTAATTCTTTGGCATGATCTGCATAACTACGACCGACGCAAACAATTTTAGATGGACGTGACTGCATACTACTCCCTCTTTTGTTATGAATAGATTGTCTTAGTGCTGAAAAGTATTGCTAAAAGTCGCTTGGTCCGCAGTATTTTTAAATGCACTTTTCGGCACAATAATCACGGTTTTATTTTTCAGCTCAAGCATATAGGTCAATTTGCCTTCAGCAAAATTTGCCACTTCAGCATAATGAAAGACATTCTTACGCCCATTGGCATGAATTTCTGCATAGTCTTGAAATAAATCAATACCTTGTTCACTTTTGCCTAATTGGTATTTTACAAACTGGCGTTTAAACATCATCGGTAAAAACCAATAACGCATGATGCCTTGAAGAAGTAAAAAGAAAGCGCCCAGCCCAACATAGTAGGCACCAACTCCATCTACACCCAAGTAAAAACCCCAGATGATAATCCCAAGGCTAATAGCTGGCGTTAAAAAACGCGTAAATTGCTTTTTGCCAAAAGTAGCTAGTGCAAAACCATCCTGTGATTCTTCTAGATTTAAAAAATAGCGCAGCGATAATGCAGGTAGATTCTCAGACATAAGCGTATGAATATTTAAAAATGAATTGCGCTAAATACTACACCACAATTCAAACTTGCTTCATGCTTTTTAATGGTCGGTTGTAACACTTCACTACTTCCCTTCCACCTAGAAATACGTTAAAAACAGCAACAAATAAAAGATTGCATACGCAGGATGTGACATGCAGATAACAAAAATAATCATGATGCTAGCGTTTCTGAGTGGACTGAGCATATCGACCAGTTGGGCCAAATTCGTTCAATGGCAACCCCAGATTCCTAGTAGTTTGGACTTGTTTAATGGCAATGCCAAAGCCTTGGCAAATCTTGCCGGTGATCACATCGTGATTTTTGCACATCCTTCACAGCAGATTAGTCTGCCCACGATGAAAGCAGGTCAAAAAGTCGTTGGTAAATTTCAAAGTGCCGCCGTGGTTGTCCCAACCAACAGCAAAAATGTGTCCAGATTACTCAGTAATTATCCAAACTATGCTGGCTTATTTCCCACGCTAAAATCTGCTGAGGTTTTGCAACAGCAAGGTTCAACCAGCCAAGTTGAATACCGCATCCATATCCCGACACCTATTCCGGTTTTAAACTTTAAAGAAACCGTGGTGATGCAGCACCAAATTGATCACAACAGCATTAATAGTTTGGTTCTACAAGCACCGGTGCCCTTTGGTGCAGGGAAAATTGAATGGTTTGAGATCGATGCTCAACACACCTTGATTAGTGTGACCCAATGGGGCGATTTAAATCAGCCCAAAGGTTTTTTGTTTAGCAAAATATTAAATGCCTTACCCGATGCTAAATTAGGGATTCCTGCGGGAGCCAATGGTTTTTTACTCGAATCATTACAGCGTCGATTTAAAGCCTTTAGCAGCGAAACTCTCGCTGCAAATCAATTACCTGAACTCAAATTAAATGCCTCTCAACTCGACAAAGTCACCCAATTAAGTCAAAGCTCGAAAGAACCTGTGTCCTTTATTTTGACAGCGCAGCGCGTTCCCTTTGGGCAAAATTATGAATTGATGCGCTTTAGCACCAGTTTTCAATATTATGCACAAGAGCCTTCGAGCTTACAGCGTTGGATTAATGTGTCTTCGTTCAAGCACTTATTTCCAAGACAAGTCAAACATATGCAAGTACAGAAAATTAATCCACACCTGATGGATGCCGACTATAAAATTTCGGTGGGTTTAGGTGTGATCAATATTCCCTTTGATTTTAAAATGCGTTTTAACTATCCAGACTTACTGCAAAATCAATACACTGCGACAGGTGGGGACTTAAAGTTTGTCCGAGGTGCAATGCATATTCGCCCCTTACAACAAGGGTCGTTATTACAATTGACCAGTGCGGTGAAGATTGATGATAAAGCACCTTTTTTACTTCGTGCTATGCGCAGTATGCCGTATCACGACATGTTACCGGCTTTAGGGGGCAATACGGTCTTTGCACTCAAAGTTAAACAGAAGTTAAGTTAGAACCTTGATTGATGAGCTGAATTTATTGGTTTTAGCTATATTTCAGACACAAAAAAACCGCAACATATGCGGTTTTTTCAATCTTGATCAAGTTGGTGCGCTCAGAGAGATTCGAACTCCCGACCCCTTAGTTCGTAGCCAAGTGCTCTATCCAGCTGAGCTATGAGCGCGACGTCTTGATGAGGCTCATTATACGTGATTTTTATTTTTTGTTAAGAGCTTTTTCATATAAATTTAACCAAACGCACAGCAAATAAACAATTACCCTTTAAACACGCTAAAAATCAGCCAGATTTACTTTTTTAATGGCTTTTTCATCACAAGTTTGGAATCTACAGGTAGCTGTACTCACTTATAAATGCTCAAAATAGATAACAAATATATTGCCATCATTGAATCACGGCTTTAACTCACCCAACTTTTCTTTATCTTAGCTTTAAAAAATGCATCGCCATGAACATCTGAAATGAGGGTTTATCTGCTGAAAAAAGCAAAATCAAATTTACTGATGGATCGTCTTATGAAATAGAACGCTTTATACAATCTAAGTAAGAGACAAAAGACAAAAGACAAAAGACAAAAGACAAAAGACAAAAGACAAAAGACAAAAGACAGGCTGCATCAAAACGATAAATCACAGGCACAAAAAAACCACAACATGTGCGGTAATTTGTTCAAGTTGGTGCGCTCAGAGAGATTCGAACTCCCGACCCCTTAGTTCGTAGCCAAGTGCTCTATCCAGCTGAGCTATGAGCGCGTAACTTGTGTCGTCTTAAAAGACTACGTTTTCAGATTTACTTATTGGTGCGCTCAGAGAGATTCGAACTCCCGACCCCTTAGTTCGTAGCCAAGTGCTCTATCCAGCTGAGCTATGAGCGCGACATAAGTAAATCGTGGCGGTGAGAGAGGGATTCGAACCCTCGATACAGTTGCCCGTATGCATCCTTAGCAGGGATGTGGTTTCAGCCACTCACCCATCTCACCGTAACGTGCCGCCATAATACAAAGATCATGATACGACTGCAAGCACAGTCGTTATATTTTTTTCATTTTTTTACTCAATTAGATATTTTTTAAACGATTTTCAAAAAATTAGTGCAAAATTAGTTCAGCACACACTGCTGTCCCCTACATTTCAGCTTTAAACATTATAAAATATCGGCATAAAACACTTTATTGCAATCAATTGCGTGCAGTATCTGCTTGCATGACTTATGCTAATCCTAATCTTCTGATTTGAAGCCAAATACATATGAAAAACTGGGTCGACCCTGAAGCAAAAGCTGAAGCCGAACGTTATGACAATCCAATTCCAAGCCGTACTCTAATTCAAGAGACGATTGAACAACTGAAAACTGCAATGTCGCATGCCGATCTTGTAGAACATTTTGAAATTGCCGATCAAAAAAGTATTGATGCACTGAGTCATCGTCTGATTGCGATGGTTCGAGATGGTCAGTTGATGAAAGATGGATTTAAGTTCCAGCTTGCAGCTGAGCAACCGACTCATGAAGCAACGGTTTATATCAACTCAAAAGGTTTAGGCACAGCCAATATTAGCGGTGAAGATGACCTTTTACTTCCTGAACGTGAGTTGCGTCAGGTGTTTAATGGTGACCGTGTTAAAGTCCGCCAAACATCGGTAGACCGTAAAGGCAAGGCATGGGGCTTTATTACTGAAGTTCTACAGCATCGTGTCAAAGAAATTATTGGTAAAGTGTCTGAATATGAAGGTGAATATTTTATTCAACCGGCAAATCCCAATGCACACCAACCGATTACTTTAGAAAAAGAATTAATCGAGCATGCCAAAGTCAAACTCGGCGACTCTGTGCGTATTGCGATTGACAGCTACCCAACCAAAGAAGAATTTGCGACAGGTCATATTGTTCAGTCGATGGCAGATAAAGCAGACACTGAAATTATTATTCCGCAAACCATTTTAGAGTTTGGTTTACCTTACGAATTCCCTGAAGCGGTACAACAAGAAGCCAACAGCTTTAAAGAGCCATCAGAACAAGATCGTGAAGATCGTGTCGACTTACGTGATTTAGCGCTTGTCACCATTGATGGTGAAGATGCCCGCGACTTCGATGATGCCGTGTATGCGGAAAAACGTCCGGGTGGTGGTTATCGTGTTGTCGTGGCAATTGCCGATGTCAGCCATTATGTACGTCCGGGTAAACCGCTCGATGACGAAGCTCAAGAGCGCGGTACATCGGTGTACTTCCCTCATTTTGTATTGCCGATGTTGCCTGAGGCGCTGTCGAATGGTTTATGTTCTTTGAACCCACACGTAGACCGTTTATGTATGGTCTGTGATTTAAACTTATCTCGCGCGGGTCGTGTCACTAAGTTTGAGTTCTATCCGGGTGTAATGCATTCAAAAGCTCGTTTGACCTATACTCAAGTGGCCGAATATTTTGAGGGTAATAGTCAAGCCATTCCTGAAGACCGTGATGTACGTAAATCGGTCAATACCTTATTCCAATTGTATCAAGTGTTGAAAGGCTTACGTGCTGAACGCCACGCGATGGAATTTGAAACCGTTGAAACTTATATGACCTTTGATGAGCTAGGCGGTATTAACGAAATCCTACCGCGCAGCCGTAATGATGCACATAAGCTAATTGAAGAATGCATGTTGTTGGCAAACGTCGCAGCGGCAGAATATGCATTAAAAAATGAAATTCCAATGCTGTACCGTGTGCATGAGCCACCTGAGTTTTCACGTATTCAAAAGGTTCGTGATTTTGTGAAGTTATTGGGGCTGCCATTCCCTGAACAGCCGACTCAAGCTGACTATCAAGCCGTAATCGATGCCACCAAAGACCGTATTGATGCTCCAAGTATTCATGCCGTTTTACTCCGTTCAATGATGCAAGCTTATTATGGCGCGAACAATGCAGGTCACTTTGGCTTGGCTTATGAAGCGTATACGCATTTCACATCTCCAATCCGTCGTTATCCAGACTTGTTACTTCACCGTGCCATCAAAGCACAATTAAAGAAAAAGCCTTACCCAATTTCTGGTGCTTCGCTGGATGATGCAGGTGAACACTTCTCTGCGACCGAACGCCGTGCAGATGAAGCTTCACGTTCTGTCACTACATGGTTGAAGTGCCATTACATGCAGCAGCATTTGGGTGAAGAGTTTGTCGGTACCATCAGTGCAACTGCTGAATTTGGCCTGTTTGTAACGCTCAAAGACTTATATGTTGATGGCATGATCCACGTCAGCCAATTGGGTGATGACTTCTTTGTCTATGACCAACCGAGTCAGAGCTTAATTGGTCAATCTCGAGGTCAAGTTTTCAGTCTCGGCGATGAAGTGAAAATTAAAGTCGCTGGTGTGAATCTAGAAGAGCGCAAAATCGACTTTGAATTGATTCAACAATTGAGCCATGCAGGTCGTGCTATTCGCGCGCGTGCCCCTCGTGTTGCAAAACCTACAGCCAAAGAAGAAGTCTTTTCAGAACGTAAAACCAACGCTGCTGAAGATGGAGAACAGCCCATACGACGCAAAAAATCGAAATCTAAGCCCAGTTCATTCGGTAAAAAGCCTGCTAAAAAATCTGCAAGCAAATCTGAAGCGAAGGCTAAAGATAAAGTGAAGAAAAAATCAAAACCGAAAAAGAAAAAATCCAATGCAAAATCATCTGCGGATTAAGGTTTAAATCAAGAGCGCTTCGGCGCTCTTTTTGATTCTTCAGGTCAGTGAAGACTTCTCGACCTCTGCAGAAGATGAATAATTCCTGATTTAGTCTTGATTTAACCCGCAACAAACCCTACATCTATAAATAACTCAGGATTTATATGAAGTAGAAAATATGACTTTAGAAAAGGCAACTTTGCCCGTTCCTCAATTTGATCAAATTACCTTAGATCAACTCAAAGAAAAAATTCAAAATGCGATTCAACACGGTCAACAATTTCTAAATGAACTGACAGTTGTTCCAGATTCGGTACAAAAACAACTAAATACGTTAGAACAGGTCGATGACCTTGAAAATAATATGAGTGAAGCTTGGGGCGTGCTGTCGCATCTAAATGCCGTGATGAATAATGCTGAAACTCGTGAACTTTACCAATCTTTACTACCCGTCCTGAGTGAGTACTATACGCAGCTAGGTCAACATACAGTGTTGTATCAAACGTATCAGCATGTACATGACAACAGTGTTTTCGACACGCTTCCTGCAGCACAGCAAAGCGCGATTAAACTTGCGTTACGAGATTTTAAACTTTCAGGCGTAGCCTTAGAAGGTGAACCGAAAAAACGCTATGCAGAAATATCTGCACGACTTTCACAGTTATCATCAGACTTTTCCAATCACGTATTGGATGCCACCCAAGCCTACTTCAAACCTTTAACTGAAGCGCAGCTCAAAGGACTACCTCAAGGCAGTATTGAACTTCTGAAACAATATGGTCAGCAACGCGAACTCGAACAGGCTGTAGCCACACTCGACTTCCCGTCTTATATTGCCATTATGACCTATGCAGAAGACCGCGAAGTGCGTGAAGCGCTCTATAAAGCCTATACCACACGTGCTTCTGATCAGGCAGACTCTGCTGAATTTGATAATACAGCGGTCATGGAAGAAATCTTGAAGCTACGTCAGGAAATGGCAAGCCTGCTTGGTTTTAACAACTACGCCGAATTGTCCTTGGCAAGCAAAATGGCACCCGATGTAGCGACTGTAGATCAGTTCCTGATTGAATTGGCAGAACATGCGCGTGAACCAGCAGAGAAAGAAATCGCTGAACTGAAAGCCATTGCAGCGCAAGACGGTATCACTGAGTTACAACCGTGGGATGCCACTTTCTACTCAGAAAAACTCAAAGTTCAACAGTTTAATTTGTCACAAGAAGACCTGAAGCCCTACTTCCCTGCACCTAAGATTATTCAAGGCTTGTTCAGCATTGTAAATCGTCTCTATGGCATCAATGTAATCGAGCGTGAAGCGCCTGTTTGGCATCCTGATGCACGTTATTTTGAACTTGAAGATCAAGGCAGCGTGATTGGCGGTTTTTACTTTGACCTGTATGCACGAAGCGGTAAACGTGGCGGTGCATGGATGAGCGGCTTCCGTTCACGCATGCAAACTGAAAATGGTCTGCAAAAACCAATTTGCTACATGGTCTGCAACTTTACCCCACCTGTCGGTGAGCAAGCTGCTTTACTTACCCATGATGAAGTAACGACGTTGTTCCACGAATTTGGTCATGGCTTACATCACATGCTCACTGAAGTCGATAATATTGCTGTGGCTGGTACACATGGCGTGGCGTGGGATGCAGTAGAGCTACCAAGTCAATTCATGGAATTTTGGACTTGGGATCAAGAAAGTTTAGATTTACTCAGTGAACATATCGAATCAAAACAAACTTTACCAGCCGATCTGTTAAAAGCACTACAAGATGCGCGTTTCTTCCAGTCAGGGATGCAAACGTTACGTCAAATTGAATTTGCCATGTTTGACTTAAATATCCATAAGGCCAACCCTGCTTTGGACGCTGCAGGCATCCAACACACCCTAGATGATATTCGTCAAAAATATGCAGTTGCACCCACTACTTCGTACAACCGTTTCCAACATGGTTTCAGTCATATCTTTGCAGGTGGTTACGCTGCTGGTTATTATTCATACAAATGGGCAGAGGTTTTGGCAAGTGATGCCTTCGACCGATTCGAAAATGAAGGAATTTTTAATACTTCGACTGGCAAGTCGTTTAGACAATTTATTCTAGCAGTTGGCGGAAAAGATACGGCACTTGACGCATTTATCAATTTCCGCGGACGCGAGCCAAAAATAGATGCTTTGCTGCGTCATCAAGGTTGGACGAACGCATCTAAAAACGCTTAAACTAGGGACCTTAGTTAGATTCAAGGTAAGTATGATGACCATTAAACGACGCTTCATTGCAGGTGCAAAATGTCCAAAATGCCAAGCGATGGACCGGGTTGTCATGCTGACCTCTGGCGAAGACGAATGGATCGAATGCATTGATTGTGGTTACAGTGAAAATCGACCGACTCATGTCGATCAACCTGAACAACCCGCCGTGCCAGACGATATCGGTGTGATCCAATTTAAGCCACGTCAGCCTAAATAAAAATTAAGGTCAAGCAATGACAGAAGATCAAAGACATAATCCAAAATTGTTAGTTGGAATCATTGGGGGCTTAACGTTATTGATTGCTATCTTTTTTGCATATCAATGGTTAAGCAGCAGTACAGCAGATAAATCTGCACTTCAAGAAGAACTGGTCGCTGCACCGGCTAAACCGCCTGTTGCAACCCCTGTCCAATCTGAGACTGAAGCATCAGTCCCTGCCGCAGAGACTGACACCATTAAATTGGTCGAAGAAGACATTTTAGATGCAGCTGTGCCTGAAAATGCCTCTTTAGCCAAAGAAGAAATTGCCAAATTAGATGACATTCAACAACAATTGAATGATCAGGAGCAAAGTTTAAAACAGCAACATTCAGATGCAGATGAGCTGATTAAACTGAAAGAAGAACAAATTAAATTACTCGAAGCACAGTTAGCGCAACAAGCAAAATAACTGACTTCTGCTACACCATGCGTACTTATAGGCTAGAATATCATCAGATTTTCTAGCCTTTTTGTTATGTCCACTACTACACCACAGAATATCCCCAAAGCAATTGGCTTTCTCATGCTGTCAGCGCTGCTTTTTTCCATCATGGGGGTTTGTATACGCTACGCATCTCACACGGTAGATAATGCCACCATCGTATTTTTTCGAAATGCGGTTGGCTTATTGATCTTTCTCCCTTTGATCCTGCAAAAAGGGAGCACATTTTTTAGAACTGAAAAACTGTGGATGCATACATGGCGTTCAATCGTAGGCTTGGTGGCAATGTATGGCTTTTTTTATGCCATTGCACACTTAAAACTCTCCAATGCCATGGTCTTCACCTATTCCTCACCGATCTTTATCCCCTTAATTGCATGGTTATTTTTAAAAGAAAAAATGACCCTGAGTATGCTCATTGCCGCAGTCATTGGTTTAATCGGCGTGCTCTTCGTCGCAAAGCCCGATGCAGGAATGTTCAATCAGTTATCACTCATCGGACTGAGCGCAAGCTTCTTGGCAGCCATGGCATTTGTCACTGTCCGTGCGCTTACAGCAACAGAACCGCCTGAACGCATTGTGTTTTATTTCTGCTTTTTTGGCACACTTATTTCCATGATCCCAATGTTTTGGCTCTGGCGTCCCTATAGTTTAAAAGAGTTAGCTTTTCTGATTACAGCGGGACTTTTGGCCAATATCAGTCAAATTTTTATGTCCAATGCCTATAAGCTCGCACCCGCAGGTCAAATTGGCCCCGTGAACTATATCACGATTATTTTTGCAGGTATTTGGGGCTTTGTTCTTTGGCAGGAACTGCCAGACATTTACAGCCTATTCGGCTTTGCTTTTATATTTTTAGCGATTTTGCTCTGTAGTCCAATCCTACAAAATAAGTTTAAAAAGTCATAAAGATTCAAACCATTTACCATCAAATGCACAGCCCCTTATTCAATAAAAAAGCACCCGAAGGTGCTTTTTTAATGCTTCAAAATTAATTTATTGATACCAACCAAACAGCTTAAAGAAATACGGCAGATACGCAATAATCAACATTGCAGGGAACAGCACAATCAGCGGCAAAATCCAACGTTCATAACGGTAATAAAACGACAAGTGACGAACTTCAGCATCCGCTTCATTGACTTCAGCATCCCCTATCGACTGTCGGGCCAAGAGGTGGTTCAATGCAACTGGAGGCGTAACATAACCTAGCTCAAAACCAATGAGTGTAATCATCCAAAAATGCACAGGATGAATACCGTATTGATAGGCTACAGGAGCAATAGTTGCAGAAATTAAAATGACTGCGCCAAACGGATCCATAATCATACCCACAAAGACCATCAATCCGACAATCAATGTGATAACCAAAAAAGTACTGCTGATATCAGTTGGGAATAAACTCATGACTTCAGTACGCTCTAGCAATCCACCAACGCTTACCGAAAGCGCCATCAAAATAACCAAAGCACCGATATGTCCAACGGTTTCACTGGTCGAAATATGCATCGACTTCCAAAAACCAACTTGACGTAGAATCTGCATAGAGCTGGATTGAGCCACTGTATGATTCGCAGCCTGCCCATCATCTGTGCTATTGCCATGTAATCCTTCACGGTATTCTGCATGTGCAACCTGTGCGCCGGCTAAAGCAGGTTCAGCATTCGCACTATAATTTGCTGTTAGTGTTTCATCCCAATGCCCAACTGCTGACAATGGTGCTGGCTGATGACGTAATTTATCCACTAAAACGATCATCAGCAGAATAACAGGCATCATGACTGGTGCAGTAAATTCATTTAAATCTGTATTCAATAAATATTTATAGAACATCCAGATCAGCACGAAAATCACAATATAAGGAATAACGGCTAAGAAGGCACGTCCTGACTGCGGCGCTGCCACATTGGCTTGAGCAATACGGAACTTATGTTCTGCAAAAAATAACGACACAATTAAAAACATCGTAGATGTCAGCAAGAACGTATAAATACCATATTGATAAAGCAGATCCGTGGTCACTTCTTTATTTAGCGATGCAACAACCACAATCAATAAGCATGGACGTAAAACCACCCCAAGCGAACCGGACATTGCTGTTGCAGCCAAGGCAAATTGACGGCGTCCGCCAGCGTTCCACACTTCCTTATAAATAATCGCGCCTGCCGCAATGACAAAGATCCCCGATGCGCCAGTATAGGCTGTAGGCAATGCTGCTGCGATTAAAATCAGCCATGTTAAAGTCTCAGGAGCTAAGTTCCATGGGCGTAAAATATTCAAGAATAAATCTACGACACGGGTTTGCTTCAACAACATACCCGCCCAAATGAATAACGCTAGATTCAGGAAAATACTTGAAAACTCGACCAATTGCCCTAAATAGATGCCTTGCCCCATCGGGTAGTCCATAAAGAAGATAAAGGCGATACCTGTAATCAACGCCATATACGCATATAAAGGCACGCTTAGGAACGCGAAACTAAGACTACCGCCCTCTTTGGCATCTTTTGGCGGACTAAACAATTGCAAAACACTGATCAATGTCAGGATTGAGAACAGCGTCATCCACATCCAATAAATCAGTTCAGTTTCGGTGGTCATTGGAACTCCCGAATTTTTCACTGAATTGAATTGGCTGATACTTGAGTAGGTTAACAGTCCATTACCGAAGCTCATCATCAGGCTATAAACACGATAATCCTTCTTGGTTGCAGGACCGCGTAGACCAATATGATGAATTTTCAATGTCGCACTAATCGCAGCTATAACCACCATAAAAATCAACAAAATGGCGCGATTTTCAGTACCAAATTTAAAGATACCGAAGAAGCTTGTTTCAAAATTACGATAGGCGCGAATACTCGGATGCTTCTCCATATGTTGCATGGCTTTATCATAAAATTGATACTTTTCTTCACACTGCTGCACACTCGCTAAAATAGACGAACGAACGTCATTCTCAGATGCCGTACCAAAAAAATCAGCAAACTCATCTGCTGCATTGGCTTGCATTTGAGTTTTCACCAACGCATCGACATTCGGGTTACGGTCACATTCAGGCTTGGCAGGCTCAGCCCTTAAAAAAGAGTACTGCATACCTGTTGCAGGGTCACCATACAGTCGCTCTCCCATACGGAGCAACTGCCCATGGATCATCTCCCCTGTACCGATAATTAGTGTAAGCAGAAGCAAGATCAATACGACTAGAGTCGAAATCCATTCTGTCCAGACATAACGTAACAGACCAACGATGCTGGATCTGTTTTGTGCATCATTTTGCATGAGTCTTCCTATTTTTATTTTGGAGCCTAGCTAGACTAAGCACCCTCTTCCTTATCGGTTCGAGAAGTTCCTTTCCCTGACCTAACTGTTTTATTATTACGTTTAAATTTGCATCAATACTCAAAACATTAAAATGACAATATGTATTTTCTTTTCGGTTTTTTTGTCAACCCAATCACCTAAAGTGAGCTAACGATCCCAGAAATAATTGCCAACAAGATAGAACAAGGCGATGATAATGCCCCAAATCACCCCCAATAAATGTGCTTCGACTAAAATGGGGCTTCCAATTAATTCAGCCGTTCCCGTATTGCCCACGGTATTTTCCCACACCAATTTTGCCAAAATCAGCAACAATACAAAGGCTGCAAAATTTCGCTCCCGTCGATACATCAAATGCACACAAGCGACCGCGACATAGGCACCATGCAAGACACCAGATAATCCGGCATAGGCTTCAATATCGGGTAAGAAAAAATAGAAACTTAGACTGATTAAAGGAGATAAAATCAATAAAATGGCAACAAAATGCCATGTCGAAACTCGTGGGAAAATAAACGGTAAGCAAATAAAGGCCAATATATTTAAAACAAAATGAATCCAACCGACGTGAACCCAATGTGCGGTCCATAAGCGCCAAAAATCATGAAATAAGTCATCTTGCCAATAGATAAAATAATCTTTAAATACCTGTAGCGAGGCACAGATCGAAACGAATACGGCAAGAAAGACAATTTTCGGTATTAAAAATTGTAGTTTCATTTTCGCTCCTCCTGTACCTCACTTTTAAACGCTATTGCAAAGATTAATTTGCAGCTGTGCCACTGGTTTCAATATCACCACTAAACAAATCATCGAGTTCAGAACTATTGGCACTTTCATCCCAGAAATGTTCCATACCATCATCAGCCGTACGAACGCCTGTATGTTCAGTCCAATAACGATCTGAAATCCCTTTCACCATGCTTTCAGCCATACTATCGATGAGTTTAAATTGTGGGTTAACAGGTTTTTCATCACTACGCGCTTGTGCAAAGGTACGTAAGGCATCACGGATTTTCGCATCATCGCCACTGGCCTGTGCAGCAACGGCATATAACGCATGAGATAGTCTCACGCCTTTTTGCTCACCAATTTGCGCGGATTGTTTTAAGGTTTGGTATGGATCAGGTTTTCCATCTCCAGCACCCGGCAGTAAAGTCCAGATCACAGCGCGGGTTGCATTTGGTGCGCCCCAGAATTTTTCATTATTCAGACACACCATACCGCGTTCAACAATCGCAGCAATGTCTTTAGGAACGTTTACCGCCCCACCTGAGTTAATATCATTGGTCATGGCCTGTAAGCCACTTAACATTCCCAACATATACACTGTTTGGTCAATGTCGCTGTTCATTTTTGGACAGCCTTCACCTAGACTTTTCTTATACTTCTTTTCAAAACGATCTTGAAATAATTGATAGCCGGTATATTGACGCTGTGCCGCAAGTGCCGCCCAACGCTTTTGCTCAACACGGGCATCCTGTGCTTCGGTTACTTGGTTAGCTTTAGATGCACGTAAATAACGTAACTCTGCATCCAAGGCTTTTTGTTCTGCACAAATCCCTGCTGCTGAATACATCAACACAGCCACACGTGTTGGGTCTGCGCCCATATCTTTGGTGGCCATAATGGCTGGGGTTAATGAATTACCTGAATTACACACCATTTCAGCATCTTCCATGGCTAAAATTGGTGGCACAATATGTTTTTCGGTAAATCCGAGTGCAACATTAGCACCGGTTTTTACAACCTGTGAACAACCCGCGAATAATGTACTTGTTATTGCTACAACTGCCACACCCTGGCATATTTTTTGGACGCTCGACATTTTCCTGTCCTCTATAATTGTGTTTATGTCCATCACGACAAACATATCAGAAGCAAAAAATGAATAAAAGAGTATTTGCTCTAATTTGAACGACACACT
The DNA here is from genome assembly GCF_013420765.1 of Acinetobacter sp. YH01009. NCBI lineage: Bacteria > Pseudomonadati > Pseudomonadota > Gammaproteobacteria > Moraxellales > Moraxellaceae > Acinetobacter > Acinetobacter sp. YH01009. Next base: position 36,707 of record NZ_VOYE01000006.1, read on the forward strand.
GTGCCATGAATCACGCTGAATGCAATTGACTGATTTTTTAGAAAGACTAAATTTTAGGCAAAAAAAAAGTAGCATAGCGACGGTTCGGCACATGCTACTTATTAACTGTGAAAGCGTTTGACTGCTTATTTTTGAGTTAACTGTTCCTTCAGCACTGTTCCTAGTCGTCCTATAACAATTGCTAACACAATCGCTATTACCAGAAACATCCAAGTTGGCATCATCATGATGATTTCCTTTAACGGCTGTTGGTAAGGCTAATATATAGGCAGAGAATCACCGCACAGCTTAAAATTGTCAGACAATTTAAATATTTTGCCAATAAAATCCAATCCTGTCAGACAAGATTATTTTACCTGCAATATAAGATAATGAAATATTTTCATTTTATAGAATTTTAAAAATACAGGCTGTCTAACAATTAGATCATTTTGGCCAATACTTTGAGTGATTTCCACTGTTTCAATGACAATTGATCGCGCCAAATAATCACCGGTTTTGCACGCGCATGCATAAAATACACCACGATATACATTTGATGATCCAAAATATGGCTAATTTGAACGCGTTGCACCGGGCGGTTCAGTCGTTGCAAAGACCAATCAGTTCCATCCAAATAATCTAGACTGGTGACGTGTAAATGCTTACGGAAAAACAGAACATAAACCACTAGCCCGATGAGGAAAAATATCCCCCAAAGCATGGGTGTTAGTAACTGATAAAGCAGCGTCATCAATACCGCAAAAATAAAAAACTGAAACGCATGCGATAAAAAACTGCGTTTCAGTTTGAATTGCCGATTATCCATGAACGTAATGTTTTAATTTTTGAATAAACGTTTTTAATTCAGGACGTGGCGGTTCACTAACTTCCATAAACCAATCCAACAAATCTGGATCTTCTGCAGCAACGAGTTCTGCAAACATGTCTTTTTCAGCTGCATCGGCTTGTAAATAGTAATTTTTGACGTAGGGATCAAAATAAACATCAATCTCTTTTAAACCACGACGTGCGCGGTAGATCACTTTACGCTCTTCTAAGCTGATTTCATCAGTCATTGTCTTCCCCAATCGTTGAACCCGTCTAGTGTAACTCATCCACCCCATTGAAGTGGAGTGTTTTCAAAGATTGATCGAATGCTTCATCGCAATTCTTGCTTTTGAATGTTCTGCACATTGCAGTCACACGCTGCATCTTATAAGTTGAAGACAAAGCCATAAAAATGAATAGGATATTCAAAATGCAATCTGGAGCGATTCGCCCACTCAACAACATGCTGCCACGTCAATTATTTAATGCAGAACATGATGCATTTCGTGAAACAGTACGAAAATTTTATGAAAAAGAAGTCATACCTAATATCGAAAAATACGAAAATCAGCAACACGTTGACCGTGACTTATGGAATAAAGCCGGTGCCATGGGCTTACTTTGCCCGACCATGCCCGAAGCTTACGGTGGCTATGGTGTAGACCGACTCTATAGCATGATTCTGATTGAAGAGCAGGCCTATGCTATGGACTCCTCTACTGGCTTTTCACTGCATTCCGACATTGTGGCCAATTATATTCATAACTTTGGCAATGAAGAACAAAAGCTGCATTGGCTGCCGAAAATGGCTTCTGGCGAAACCGTGACTGCCATTGCAATGACCGAACCAGGCACAGGTTCAGACCTACAAGCGGTACGCACAACCGCTACAGAAGATGGCGATGACTATATTATTAATGGGTCAAAAATCTTTATCACCAATGGCTATTTATGTGACATGGCAATTGTGGTCTGCAAGACAGGTAATAGTGAAAAAGGTTCAGCTAATTTATCGCTAATTATCGTCGAGGCAGATCGCGTCGGTTTTAGCAAAGGCAAACCTTTAAATAAAATTGGCATGAAAGGTCAGGATACCTGTGAACTGTTCTTTGACAATGTCCGCGTCCCTAAAAGCAACTTACTTGGCATGCAAGGTATGGGCTTTATGATGCTGATGAAGGAATTGGCTTGGGAACGTATGTTGGTCGCGATTATTTGCCAAGCCGGTGCAGAAGCAGCCTTTGCGCACACTGTTCAATACACCAAAGAGCGTAAGGCATTTGGCAAGACCGTATCTAGTTTCCAAAACACCCGTTTTAAATTGGCAGAGCTACGCACTGAAATCGATTTTTGTCGAACTTATCTAGATCGCTGTATGGAGCTGCAACTTGAGGAACAGCTCGGTATTGATGCGGCAGCCGCTGCTAAATACAAAATTTCAGAGATGTTCTCCAAAGTCGTTGATGAGTGTCTGCAATTGCATGGTGGCTATGGCTATATGCTTGAATATCCAATTGCACGGGCTTATATCGACAACCGCGCCAATCGTATCTATGCCGGTACCAATGAAATTATGAAAGAGCTGATTTCCCGCTCCTTATAACAACAAAGCCCATCATCAGATGGGCTTTTTACATTCTTTCGATATCAACTTAAATCATTCACAAAATCACAGATTAATGCAGAGACCAAAGCTGGTTGCTCTTTATGCGGCATGTGATGAAGCCCATCCAAAATCTCTAGCTCAGCATCGCCTTGTATGCCCGAAAAAAGTTTCTGAGCTTGTGCTGTCGTCCCGTATTCATCCAGTTCTCCATGGATGACCAAGCTTGGACACTGTACTTTTCCAACATAATGCTCAAGGTTCCATTGACGAAAACTCTGTGAGAGCCAAGTTTCAGTCCAAGCATCCAAAACCCATTGGGCTTTATCCCCATGGTATTTAGCCAAGCGCTCAAGCTGTCCCGGCTGCTCAAACCCTGTTTTGGCTTCACGTATACCCGACAATGTCAGTTCTTCCACTTCATACTGTGCTGCTATGGTAATTAGGCCTCGACATTGTTCAGGGTATGTAGTGGCAATGACGACTGCCATTCCCCCGCCGACACTATGCCCCATCACAATAAACTGTTGAATGGAATAATGTTGAAGAACCGCCTTAAAGCCCTGCTGTGCTTCGGCATAGACAAAATCAGTACTTAATGGATCAGGATTCACTGTTGATCGGCCAAAACCCAATCGATCATAGGCAATTACCGTTCTACCAGACTCAGCAGCCAATTGCGCAGGAAAATCACGCCACAAATCCACACTACCCAGTGAATCATGCATCAATATAATCGGAGCCAAAGTTACATCTTTATCTGCTGTTTCAGGCTGCCAAGCTTTAGTATATAACTCATAATCATTTAATTTTATAAATTCTGAATGTTCTTGAATATTCACATTAACCCTGTGTGCTTTTCCTTGTTTTCAACATCATATATTTTTCAACAAATAAAGCGCATCAAATAAAACCCTAAAGTCACATATCTAAAGCAAAAAAAGGAGCATGATGCTCCTTTTTTATGTCACTGACTTAAGAAACTAATCTGGGTTTAGTCGCTAGTTGATCAGACTTTTTTTCAAATTTCAGCACTCCATCTTCAAATGAAGCATGCTTTAATTCTTTACGATCTGCCAAATAGTTATTGCTGACTTTCCACGGTGCATGTTTACCCTGTTTTGGCATCACATCTGCTGCACGTGCAATATAGCCTGAAGTCAAACTTCCCATCACGGTATCTTCTAACAACTCGGTCGCATCACCTTGTGGAATCACTTGGTTGTAACCATTTTGATCCATATAGTTAATCAATTTACAGATGTATTCAGAAGCAATATCGACTTTTAAAGTCCATGAAGCATTAATATAGCCAATAATCATCGCCATATTTGGTACATCACTGACCATCACGCCACGGTACAACATATGCTTAGAGGTATTCAGTGGCTGTCCATCGATTGTGGCACTGATCCCGCCTAGAATTTGAATGTTGAGTCCTGTAGCTGAAATCACCACGTCCGCTTCTAAATGGTTACCTGATTTTAATTGAATGCCATTTTCAGTAAAACTTTCAATTTGATCGGTTTCAACAGATGCACGGCCTTCGCGTAAAATTTTAAACAAATCACCATCTGGCACCACACAAAGGCGCTGATCCCAAGGATTGTAATCTGGGGTAAAGTGCTTCATATCCACTTTACCTTTCAACTGCAACTCAATTGATTTTAATAAAAATTTACGGAGTAATTTAGGTTGCTTTTGTGCAACAGCATAAACAGCCCGTTGGACACCGATATTTCGTGCACGGGTAAGTTTATAAGCAACATCTTCAGGTAATACTTTACGCATTTTGTCGTAAATGATGTCAATAGAAGGTACTGAGGCAATATAGGTCGGAGAGCGCTGTAGCATAGTCACATGCCCTGCACCGCCTTTTGCCATTGCTGGCACAAGGGTAATTGCTGTTGCGCCACTACCAATAATCACAACTTTTTTGCCTGCATAATTAAAATTTTCAGGCCAATGTTGTGGATGAATGAAGGTACCTTTAAAGTTTTCCTGCCCTTTAAACTCAGGTTGGAAACCTTGGTCATAATTATAATAACCCGTACAGCCAAAGACGAAATTTGCAACCCAGGTTTGTTGTTTCTTCTTCGCATCTTCAATAACAACAGACCATTTACGAGTTTGTGAATCGTAGTTCGCACTCACAACACGGTGCTGAAAATGAATTTTTTCTTTAATCTTATATTCATCAATCACTTCAGAAAGATAGCCTTTAATCGAAGACCCATCAGCAAGCACACTAGATTTTTTCCACGGCTTAAAATTGAAGCCAAAAGTTGACATATCCGAATCAGAACGAATACCCGGATATTTAAAAAGATCCCATGTACCACCGAAACTTTCACGTCGTTCAATAATTTCAAATGAACGATTTGGACAATTTTTTGAAAGATGAGCAGCCAAACCTACACCAGAGATCCCTGCACCTACAATGAGAATATCAACTTGTTTTTCCATGTTGTTCTTTTAACCTATCTTAGATTTATATTTATTAAATCACATTTTTGACAATGTATAATGTCAAGTTTAAGCAAAAGGCGATTTATTTTTATCTTTTAAGGACAAATTGAATTATTGTCTAACAATATACAGCCAATACAAAACTGCAGGCATTAAAAAAGGTCGGTTAAAAACCGACCTTTTTTAGAACAACGTACGCTGCTCTTCACGAAATTAGTTAACTTCGCGATCTACTAGCTCAACGTAAGCCATCGGTGCAGCATCACCTGCACGGAAGCCCGCTTTAAGAACACGTAGATAACCGCCGTTACGTTCTTTGTAACGAGGGCCAAGAACGGTAAATAATTTACCAACAGTTGCAGCTGAACGAGTACGAGCAAACGCTAAACGACGGTTTGCTACAGAATCGACTTTAGCTAAAGTGATTAAAGGCTCAGCAACACGACGTAATTCTTTTGCTTTAGGAACAGTAGTTTTAATTAACTCGTGTTCGAACAAAGAATTAGCCATGTTTTGGAACATCGCTTTACGATGACTGCTTGTACGGCCTAATTTCACACCACTATTACGATGACGCATGGTGATAGTCCTACTTAATTAACGGCTACGATAAGCAAAGCGATCGTCCATGCGGAGGCTAGCCGGTGGCCAGTTCTCTAAACGCATGCCCAATTGCAAGCCTTTCGATGCCAGAACATCTTTAATCTCAGTCAACGATTTTTTACCTAAGTTAGGAGTTTTAAGCAACTCAACTTCAGTACGTTGAACAAGATCGCCAATGTAGTAAATATTTTCTGCTTTCAAACAGTTAGCAGAACGAACAGTAAGCTCTAGATCATCTACTGGACGAAGCAAAATCGGATCAACTTCTTCACGAGGTTCTTGAGCAACTGGTGCTTGATCTTTCTGAAGATCAACAAAAATTGCAATTTGTTGTTGCAAGATTGTTGCCGCTTTGCGGATTGCTTCTTCAGGATCAACAGTACCGTTGGTTTCAAGATCAATGATCAATTTATCAAGGTCAGTACGTTGTTCTACACGAGCGTTTTCCACTGTGTAAGACACACGTTTGATTGGGCTGTAAGAAGCATCTAATTGTAAACGACCCACTGGGCGAGTTTCGCCTTCAGGGAAGCGTGAATCAGAAGTCTCATAACCACGACCTTGAGAAACTTTCAGGCGCATTTTTAATGAGCCAGAAGCACTTAAAGTACCGATCAAGTGTTCAGGGTTAACCACTTCAACATTGTGTGGTAAACGAAGGTCAGCGGCTGTAACGTCGCCAGGACCTTGTTTTTCCAATGTCAGATAAGCTTCATTTTGATCGAACAGCTTAATAGACAATCCTTTTAGGTTCAGCAAGAGCTCGACGATGTCCTGCTGCAAGCCTTCCAAAGTACTGTACTCGTGCTCGACACCTTCAATCTCTACTTCAACCACGGCTGCGCCAGGTAAAGAAGACAAAAGGATACGACGTAAAGCATTACCAAGAGTATGACCAAAGCCACGCTCTAATGGTTCTAGAATAACTTTTGCCGAGGTCCCGCTTGCCGCTTCGACCTTGATCGCTTGCGGAGTTAGAAACTCATTTGCAGTACGCGTCATTATTGCTACCTCAAGGATTATTTAGAATACAATTCTACAATCAAGCTTTCGTTGATTTCAGCAGGTAAATCAGAACGATCTGGTGCAGCTTTGAACGTACCTTCCAATTTAGAATGATCAATTTCAATCCAAGCTGGAATGCCACGTTGAGTCGCTAACTCAACTGCGTTTTTGATACGCAATTGTTGTTTAGCACCTTCGTGAACTGCAACAACGTCACCAGCTTTAACTTGGATAGACGCGATGTTAACACGACGACCATTTAAAGTGATTGAACGGTGAGATACAAGCTGACGAGCTTCTGCACGTGTAGAACCAAAACCCATGCGATAAACAACGTTATCTAGACGGCTTTCAAGAAGTTTCAACAAGTTTTCACCTGTTGCGCCTTTAACACGAGCAGCTTCTTTGTAGTAGTTACTAAATTGACGCTCTAAAACACCGTACATACGACGTACTTTTTGTTTTTCACGTAATTGTAGTGAGTACTCAGATTGTTTGCCGCCACGAGCGCCACCATGTTGGCCAGGTGCTTTAGCAGCTTTTTTTGTTTTGACGTCAAATGGTTTAACGCCAGATTTTAATTGCAGGTCTGTCCCTTCGCGGCGAGAGAGTTTGCATTTTGGACCAATATAACGAGCCATGAATGTTTCTCCTTACACGCGACGTTTTTTAGGTGGACGGCAACCGTTGTGCGGGATTGGCGTCACATCGGTAATGCTGTTAATTTTATAACCCACTGCACCTAAAGCACGAACCGCAGATTCACGACCTGGACCAGGACCTTTTACAAGGACGTCCAAGTTTTTCAAACCGTAATCTAAAGCAGCTTTACCAGCAACTTCAGCAGCTACCTGAGCAGCAAACGGAGTTGATTTACGTGATCCACGGAAGCCTTGTCCACCAGAGGTAGCCCAAGCCAGTGCATTACCTTGACGATCGGTAATAGTCACAATGGTGTTATTAAAAGAAGCGTGAATGTGTGCAACACCTTCAGAGACGGTACGAGTGACCTTCTTGCGTGTGCGAGTATCTTTAGCCATCTTTTAGCTTCCAGAAATCTTATTTCTTAATAGGTTTGCGCGGACCTTTACGGGTACGTGCGTTAGTTTTGGTGCGTTGACCACGGACAGGCAAGCTGCGACGATGACGAAGACCGCGGTAGCAGCCTAAATCCATTAAACGTTTAATGTTCATGGAAATTTCGCGACGTAAATCACCTTCGGTAGGAACCTTAGTAACTTCTGCACGAATCGCATCAAGCTGAGCGTCATCTAATTCACGAATTTTAGTTGTTGGTGCAATACCAGCAGCAGCTAAGATAGCTTTTGCAGTGTGGCGACCAATACCAAAAATGTACGTTAGAGAGATAACAGCATGCTTGTTATCCGGAATGTTTACACCGGCAATACGAGCCATTCAATTTTCTCCAAAAAGGCAGTTAAGATAATCAACCGCCCGACAAAATCTTTGAGGGGCGGATAATAACCTAATTAGCCTACTGAAATCAACAGGTCTTGATCAGATTAACCTTGACGCTGCTTATGACGAGGTTCTGCGCTGCAAATTACGCGAATAACCCCATTACGACGGATAACTTTACAGCTACCACAAATTTTCTTTACAGAAGCTTGAACTTTCATAATGAAACCTCTAAGTGCGCTTATCCTTTCGGATGAGCAGTCGTTTTACGCATTAACGATTGATTGTCATATTGATGCGATGTGAGATGAGCTTGGAGCTGAGCCATAAAGTCCATCACCACCACCACTACGATCAGTAAAGACGTACCACCTAAGCTAAATGGAATACCAAATGAGCTTTGTAGAATCATCGGCATTAAACAGATGATTGTGATATAAACCGCGCCAATAAAAGTCAAACGATTCAAAATATGATCTAAATAGCGTGCAGTTTGCTCACCAGGACGAATACCCGGTACATAAGCACCACTACGTTTTAAATTCTCTGACACTTCTTTCGGACTAAATACTAGCGCAGTATAGAAGTAACAGAAGAAGATAATTAATGCACCAAATAGCACCAAATACATCGGTTGACCCGGCGACAATACGAGTGCCAAATCTTGTAGGCCACGTTTAATCACGCCAGCATTTGGGTCTGCACTGCCAACCCATTGCCCTAAGCTCGCTGGGAACAATAGCAATGAACTCGCAAAAATTGCAGGAATCACACCCGCCATATTAATTTTTAATGGCAAATGTGTTTGCTGAGCAGTAAATACACGACGACCTTGCTGTTTTTGAGCATAGTTTACTGGAATGCGACGCTGCGCCTTCTCAATAAACACAATTGCTGCTAACACTGCAACAGATAGCAATGCAAAGATTGCAAGACCAATTAAACTTGATTGGCCATTATCTACTGAGGTTAAAGATTGCAGAACCAAGTTCGGCAAACCAGCAACGATACCAGCGAAGATGATCATGGAAATACCATTCCCTACTCCACGCTCAGTAATTTGCTCACCTAACCACATCAGGAACATTGTACCTGCAACCAAAGAAGTTACAGCAGGAACGTAAAAAGCAAGTCCACTAGTCAAAGTAATATTTTGACTAATCAGACCTGCACACATCCCAACGGCTTGCACAAGTGCAAGAAACAATGTGCCTTGTCGCGTATATTGATTGATCTTACGCTTACCTTGTTCGCCTTCTTTCTTTAAAGCTTCCAGCGAAGGAACAACCGTAGACATTAACTGCACGATAATCGATGCAGAGATATACGGCATAATCCCAAGAGCAAGAATTGACATACGCTCTAATGCACCACCTGAGAACATGTTAAACAAACCAAGGATCGTACCTTGGTTTGCATTAAACAGATTCTCTAGTGCGGCATTGTTAATGCCCGGTACTGGAATATGTGCTCCCAGTCGAAAAACCAACAACGCCCCGATGAGGAACATCATACGGCGAATAATTTCACGATATTTCACATGAAAAGGTTGGCCTTTCATCATGTTAACATGACCTGTCGAACTAGGAGTCATAGACACTGGGGATTACTCCTCGACTTTACCGCCAGCAGCTTCAACAGCAGCTTTAGCGCCTTTAGTCAATGCAACACCTTGAACAGTGAATGCACGAGTAATTTCACCAGAAAGTACGATGCGTGCACGCAACATATCTTTACGTACAACGTTAGCAGCTTTTAAAGTTTCAAGAGACACGATGTCGCCTTCAACTTTAGCAAGTTCTGATAAACGTACTTCAGCAGTTTTCAAAGCCATTTGGCTAGTGAAACCGAATTTAGGTAAACGACGGTATAACGCAGTTTGACCACCTTCGAAACCAGGACGTGTACCACCGCTCTTACGTGAGTTTTGACCTTTGACACCACGGCCACCAGTCTTACCAACGCCAGAACCGATACCACGGCCTAAACGAAGGTTGTCACGCTTAGCACCTTCTGCAGGTGCAATTGTATTTAAACGCAGAGTCATGGCTTATTCCTCTACACTAACCATATAGTAAACTTGGTTGATCATACCACGGTTAGAAGGCGTATCTTGCACTTCAACTGTATGACCAATACGACGCAGACCTAAACCTTTAAGGCTAAGCTTGTGATTTTTCAAGCGGTGCGATGAAGATTTAGTCTGGGTAACTTTAATCGTTTTCATGATTGATTACCCTTGAATTTGTGCTACTGATAAACCACGTTTCGCAGCAACTTTCTCAGGAGAAGTCATATCACGCAAACCGTTAAAAGTTGCGTTTACTACGTTAGCAGCGTTAGTAGAACCATAACACTTAGTTAATACGTTACGTACACCTACAGCTTCTAAAACTGCACGCATAGCGCCACCAGCAATTACACCAGTACCTTCAGAAGCAGGTTGCATGTAAACGCGGCTTGCACCGTGACGAGCATTGATAGGGTGCTGAACAGTACCGTCAACAAGGTCAACAGTAATCATGTTGCGACGAGCAGCTTCAAGTGCTTTAGAAATAGCAGCTGGAACTTCACGTGCTTTACCACGACCAAAACCTACGCGACCATTACCATCACCCACAACAGTTAATGCTGTGAAAGAGAAGATACGACCACCCTTAACAACTTTGGCTACACGATCAACGGCAACCAGCTTTTCAACAAGACCTTCGTTTTGTTCAACTTTAGCCATGATTAGAACTCCAAGCCGTTTTCACGAGCAGCATCAGCCAAGGCTTTGATACGACCATGATATTTGAAACCAGAACGGTCAAATGCAACTTTAGTTACACCAGCCGCTTTAGCACGTTCTGCAATTAAAGCACCAACTTTCTGAGCCGATTCAACGTTACCAGTAGTACCAGCACGTAGAGTAGCGTCTAAAGTAGAAGCTTGCGCTAATACTTTGCCACCATCTGCAGAGATAACTTGAGCATAGATGTGACGCGGAGTGCGGTTTACACACAAACGAGTCGCACCCAATGCACGGATGTGCAAGCGTGTGCTTTTCGCACGACGCAAACGGGATTGTTTCTTTTCGTTCATAAGAACCTCGCGCCTTATTTCTTCTTAGCTTCTTTACGAAGTACAACTTCGTCAGAATAACGAACACCTTTACCTTTATAAGGCTCTGGCGGACGGTAACCACGGATTTCTGCAGCAACTTGACCTAATTTAGCTTTATCAGCAGATTTAAGTACAATTTCAGTTGCAGTAGGAGTTTCTGCAGTTACACCTTCAGGAAGGTTGTAGTCGATCGGGTGAGAGAAACCAAGGTTAAGGTTAACAATGTTACCTTTAACCGCAGCTTTATAACCAACACCGATAAGCTGTAACTTACGTTCGAAACCTTCGTTAACACCTTTTACAAGGTTGTTAAGCACAGCGCGAGCAGTACCAGCTTGCATCCAAGCATCTTTAGATTCAGCTTTAGGAGCAATAACTAGAGTACCGTCTTCCTGTTTTAGCTCGACCAGCGCATGCAGGTTGAAAGACAATGTACCTTTGCTGCCTTTCACTTCGACCTGCCGGCCGTTCTGAGTAACTGTAACACCGTTAGGTACAGTTACTGGGGCTTTAGCCACACGAGACATGAGGAATCACCTATTAAGAAACAAAAGCAATAACTTCACCACCGATACCTGCAGCACGTGCAGCGCGATCAGTCATGATGCCTTTGCTTGTAGAAACAATTGCAATACCTAAACCTTGCTTAACGCTAGGAAGTGCATCTTTACCGCGATATTGACGTAGACCAGGACGGCTTACGCGTTTCACAGTATCGATAACTGGTTTGCCTTCGAAATATTTTAAAGTAATCGTTAAAGTCGCTTTGCCTTCATTGTCAGCAACAGCTACATCAGCGATATAACCTTCTTGTTGAAGTACGTTAGCAATCGCAACTTTCAACTTTGAGTTTGGCATAGAAACAGTTTGTTTCTTTGCCATTTGTGCGTTACGAACACGTGTTAGCATGTCGGCAACGGTATCTTGCATACTCATTTATAGTGCTCCTTACCAGCTTGCCTTAACAACGCCCGGTACATCACCTTGCATTACTGTTTCACGTAATTTGTTACGGCTTAAGCCGAACTTACGGAAGTAACCATGAGGACGACCAGTTAAACCACAACGGTTACGTAGACGTACTGGAGACGCATTACGTGGTAATGCTTGAAATTTCATCATCGCTTCGAAACGTTCTTCGTCTGATGCATTAACGTTTGCGATAATTGCTTTTAATTCAGCACGTTTCGCAGCGTATTTAGCAACAGTAGCTTCGCGTTTCAATTCGCGATTAATCATACCTTTCTTAGCCATATCGACCTCTTATTTGAACGGGAAGCCGAATGCACGCATAAGCGCACGGCCTTCGTCATCGGTGCGAGCAGTCGTAGTGATGGTAATGTCCATACCACGAATACGATCAATCTTATCAAAATCGATTTCAGGGAACATGATTTGTTCCTTAAGACCCATTGAGTAGTTACCACGACCATCGAATGATTTCGCAGAGAAACCACGGAAGTCACGGATACGAGGGATCGCGATAGAGATCAAACGGTCTAAGAATTCGTACATACGTTCGCCGCGTAAAGTAACTTTACAGCCGATCGGCCAACCATCACGGATTTTGAAACCAGCGATAGATTTACGAGCTAAAGTAAGTACTGGTTTTTGACCAGCAATTGCTTGCATATCAGAAAGAGCGCCATCTAACAATTTCTTGTCAGCTGATGCAGCACCAACACCCATGTTGATGGTGATTTTTGTAATGCGAGGAATATCCATCACATTCTTAACGCCCAATGTTTCTTTTAATTGAGCCTTAAGTTCGTCGTTGTAACGCGTTTTAAGTCTGGCCATTGCCTAGTCAACCTATTACTTCGCTACCGCCACTGATTCACCATTAGATTTGAATACGCGAGTTTTCACGCCTTCAATCACTTGGTAACCAACACGGTCAGCCTTTTGGGTTGTAGCATTAAAAATTGCCACGTTAGAGATATGAAGCTCAGCTTCTTGAGTTACGATGCCGCCTTCAGCGCCAGTAGCTCGGTTAGGCTTTTGATGCTTCGTTACCAAGTTAAGGCCTTCAACCTTAACACGGTCATTTGAAACAGACAAAACAGTACCTTGTTTGCCTTTTTCTTTACCTGCGATCACAATTACTTGATCGCCCTTTTTAATCTTAGCCATGAGTGCCTCTTATAGAACTTCAGGAGCCAATGAAATAATTTTCATGAACTGTTCAGTACGAAGTTCACGAGTCACTGGTCCGAAAATACGAGTTGCAATCGGCGCTTTGTTGTTGTTCAAAATAACAGCTGCGTTATCGTCGAAACGAATAACTGAACCATCTGCACGACGGATGCCGAATTTTGTACGTACAACTACAGCATTCATCACGTCACCTTTTTTAACACGTGCACGTGGAATAGCTTCTTTTACAGTAACTTTAATAATGTCGCCAACAGAAGCATAACGACGATGTGAACCACCAAGTACTTTAATACATTGTACGCGGCGAGCACCACTGTTGTCTGCTACGTCGAGCATACTTTCGGTTTGAATCATTGCCCTACTCCAAAACCGAGCATCACCGGTCGCAATTTCGAAAGGCTCAAAGAGTACTCGAAATTGACCGATGATGCAAGAACGTTTAATTACTCAGCAGCAGCTTCAACAACTTCAACTAAAGTCCAAGACTTAGTTTTAGAAATTGGGCGGCTTTCTTTGATGCTTACTACGTCGCCAACTTTAGCAACATTATTTTCATCATGAGCGTGTAATTTAGTTGAACGGCGGATTGATTTGCCATACAACGGGTGTTGAACGCGGCGTTCGATAAGAACAACGATAGACTTGTCCATCTTGTCGCTAACTACTTTACCGGTTAACGTGCGAACTGTTTGTTCACTCATTGTCCGTTCCCCTGTTTTTCGGTAAGGAGGGTCTTAATACGAGCAATTGTCTTACGAGTAAGCGCAACTTCGTGCGATTTACCCAATTGACCAGTTGCTTTCGCCATACGAAGACGGAATTGGTTAAGCTGTTGCTCATCAAGCAAAGCTGTCAACTCTTCTACCGACTTTTCACGTAGATCATTAGTTTTCATTACATTACCGTCCGAGTCACGATAGTGGTTTTAAACGGAAGTTTTGCAGCAGCAAGCGTAAACGCTTCGCGAGCAAGTTCTTCGTTAACACCATCAATTTCGTACAAGACTTTACCTGGTTTGATTTGGCAAACCCAGTATTCCACAGAACCTTTACCTTTACCCATACGAACTTCTAATGGTTTTTCAGTAATTGGTTTGTCTGGGAAAACACGGATAAAGATCTTACCACCACGTTTAATACGACGGCTGATTGTACGACGCGCTGCTTCAATTTGACGTGCGGTCATTTGACCACGTTCAACTGATTTAAGTGCAATAGTACCAAAAGATACTGAGCTACCGCGATGTGCTAGACCAGTGTTACGGCCTTTTTGCACTTTACGGAATTTAGTACGTTTAGGTTGTAACATGGATTATTCTCCTTTTTCAGCAGAACGATCATTGCGACGACCACGACGCTCTTGACCTTCACCACGACCACGGCCACGTTTAGCTGGACGTTCTTCAGCTGGAGCTGGGTTCATGACTTGTTTCATGCCGCCCAAGATCTCACCACGGAAGATCCATACTTTAACGCCGATCGTACCGTAAGTAGTCTCAGCACGCATAGTAGCATAGTCGATGTCAGCACGAAGAGTATGAAGAGGTACACGACCTTCACGATACCATTCAGTACGAGCAATCTCAGCACCACCTAGACGGCCTGAAACTTCTACTTTGATACCTTTAGCACCAGCACGCATAGAGTTTTGAACCGCACGCTTCATAGCACGACGGAACATTACACGTTTTTCTAATTGAGAAGCGATTGCTTCAGCAACTAAACGAGCGTCTAAATCTGGGCGATCGATTTCGTTGATACTTACTTGCGCAGGAACACCCATAATGGCTGTTAATTCGCGTTGTAATTTCTCAATGTCTTCGCCTTTTTTACCGATCACGATACCAGGACGTGCAGTGCTAATAGTTACTTTAGCTGCGCCTGTAGGGCGTTCGATAAGAATATTGCTTACCATCGCATTCTTAAGTTTTTTAGTTAAAAACTCACGAACTTGAAGATCTTTTAGCAAATATTCAGCATATTGTTTCGGATTCGCATACCAGTTAGCGTTATGACGTTTCACAACACCTAGGCGGATACCGATTGGATGAACCTTCTGACCCATATCAAACCCCTACCTTAACGGTAATGTGACAAGTACGCTTAGTAATACGATCTGCACGGCCTTTAGCACGTGGCAAAATACGTTTCAGGCTCATGCCTTCATCAACGTAGATCGTAGAAACTTTAAGGTCGTCTACATCTAAACTGTTATTGTGTTCAGCGTTTGCAATCGCAGATTCCAATGCTTTTTTAACTAAAACTGCAGCTTTTTTGTTGCTGAAGTTTAAGATATTTAAAGCATGCGCAACAGATTTGCCGCGAATTAGGTCTGCAACCAAACGTGCTTTTTGTGCCGAGATAGCGGCACCGCGTAATTTAGCAGTTACTTCCATCATAGCACCTATTAACGTTTAGACTTCTTGTCAACACCGTGACCACGATAGGTACGAGTTGGCGCGAATTCACCTAATTTATGACCAACCATATGCTCAGATACGATCACTGGAACATGGTTACGGCCATTGTGTACAGAAATTGTTAGACCAACAAAATCCGGTAAGATCATCGAACGACGCGACCAAGTTTTGATCGGCTTACGGTTATTAGCCGCGATAGCCGCTTCAACCTTAGCGAACAAGTGCGCATCGACGAATGGGCCTTTTTTCAGAGAACGAGGCATTGTCAGATTCCTTTACTTGTTACTTAACGCGACGGTCGCGAATGATCATCTTAGTCGTACGCTTGTTGGTACGTGTTTTGTACCCTTTAGCTTTTTGACCCCATGGACTTACAGGTTGAATACCTTTATTACGTCCTTCACCACCACCATGTGGATGGTCTACTGGGTTCATCGCCATACCACGTACGGTAGGACGAACGCCACGCCAGCGTGATGCACCTGCTTTACCAAGTGAACGAAGGTTGCTTTCTGAGTTAGAAACTTCACCTAACACAGCACGGCATTCAACGTGTACTTTACGCATTTCGCCTGAACGAAGACGAATGATAGCGTAAGAACCGTCACGACCCAACAATTGAGCAGATGTACCAGCAGAACGTACTAATTGTGCGCCTTTACCGATTTTAAGCTCGATGTTGTGAAGAGTAGAACCGATAGGCATGTTGCGAAGTGGTAAGCAGTTACCTGGACGGATTGGAGCATCGTTACCAGATTGAACTTGATCACCAGCGCGAAGGCCTTTAGGTGCAATAATATAGCGACGTTCACCGTCAGCATATTTCAATAAAGCAATATGAGCTGTACGGTTTGGATCGTATTCAATACGCTCAACTACAGCAGGGATGCTGTCTTTGTTACGTTTGAAGTCTACGATACGGTAGTGCTGTTTATGACCACCACCAACGTGACGAGTTGTAATGTGACCGTTGTTATTACGACCGCCAGTACGTTTTTTAGCTTCAACCAACGGAGCATATGGCGCGCCTTTGTGAAGGTGGTTATGAACCACTTTCTCTACAAAGCGACGTCCTGGAGACGTTGGCTTACATTTTTGAATCGGCATAATTTTCGTCCTTATTCCGCTGCGTTTTCAGCGGTATCGCCCAAGTCAGCCATTTCAACATCTTGGCCAGCTTTCAGGGTGACGTATGCTTTTTTAACATCAGAACGACGTCCTAATGTTTTACCAAAGCGTTTAGTCTTACCTTTAGTGATCGTTGTGTTAACTTTAACAACTTGAACACCAAATAGTTGCTCAACAGCTTTTTTGATTTCAAGTTTGTTTGCATCTAGTGCAACTTTGAACACTTGAACACCAGCAGTTTCGCCTAAAACTTGTGCTTTTTCTGAGAATACAGGTCCTTGTAGGACTTGATAGATACGTTCGTTGTTCATCCGAGTTCTACCTCAATTTTCTTAGCAGCAGCAACAGACATAACAACTTTATCGAACGCGATCAAGCTAACAGGATCGATTGCAGCAGCATCAACCACATCAACGTGTGGAATGTTGCGAGCAGCAAGATACAAGTTCTCATCAACAGCATCTGTAACGATTAATGCACGAGGTGCATTCAAGTCGTTAAGTTTTGCAAGCAATTCTTTAGTTTTTGGAGCTGCAACAGCAATCTCTTCAACTAAAACAAGGCGATCTTGACGAACAAGCTCAGCCAGGATGCATTGCATAGCACCGCGATACATTTTACGGTTTACTTTTTGAGACCAGTCTTGTGGACGAGCAGCAAAAGTTTTACCACCGCCAACCCAGATTGGGCTACGAATAGAACCAGCACGAGCGCGGCCAGTACCTTTTTGACGGAAAGGTTTTTTACCACCGCCAGAAACGTCAGCACGTGATTTTTGCGCTTTAGAACCTTGACGACCACCAGCTAAGTAAGCTGTAACAACTTGGTGTACAAGAGCTTCGTTAAAATCACGACCAAACGCAACTTCAGATAACTCAACAGCAGAGCCGGAAACAGTATTTAAATTCACGTTATTTCCCCTCAGGCCTTGATAGTAGGACGAACAGTAACGTCGCCACCAGTAGCACCAGGAACCGCGCCTTTAACAACTAGAACTGAACGTTCTGCGTCGATAGCAACGATTTCAAGACCCTGTGTAGTTACACGTTCAGCACCTAAGTGACCAGGCATTTTTTTGCCTTTGAACACGCGACCAGGAGTCTGGTTTTGACCTGTAGAACCGATAACACGGTGAGATACAGAGTTACCATGTGTAGCGTCTTGAGTACGGAAGTTCCAACGTTTAACACCACCTTGGAAACCTTTACCTTTAGATGTACCAGTAACGTCAACAATTTGACCCACTGTGAACACATCCACACCGATAGTTCCGCCAACTTCACGACCTTCAAGATCAGCTTCTGTAGCGCGGAATTCTTGAACTAGACGACCAGCAGCTACACCAGCTTTCGCAAAGTGACCTTTCTGAGCGTTAGTTACGCGAGATTCGCGACGTTCACCAGTAGTGATTTGAATCGCTTGATAACCATCAGTTTCAAGCGTTTTGATTTGTGTGATGCGGTTAGGATCAACCTCAATCACTGTTACAGGTACAGAAACACCAGCATCTGTAAAGATACGTGTCATACCGCACTTGCGACCGACTAAACCAATAGCCATGTGCATAAACCTCTAAAAAAGCGGCCTAATTAACTTAGAGCGTTAATTAACCGAAAGCCTTAACCCAAAGCGATCTGAACATCAACACCAGCTGCAAGATCTAACTTCATCAATGCATCAACAGTTTTATCTGTAGGTTGAACGATGTCGATCAAACGTTTGTAAGTGCGGATCTCGTATTGGTCACGCGCATCTTTGTTAACGTGTGGTGATGTTAAAACGTTAAAACGTTCGATACGTGTAGGCATCGGGATTGGACCACAAACTTGTGCACCAGTACGTTTTGCTGTTTCTACGATTTCTTGAGCTGATTGATCAATTAGACGGTGATCAAAAGACTTAAGACGGATACGAATTCTCTGGTTAGACATACCAGTTAACTCCAAGCCAAATATATAAAGAATCACCCTTGACGCATCTCACCCCACTTTAAAAGAGGCAAGTGTCAAGAGCAGTGAAATATCACTAAGGTCACGATCGATGCCGTGACTGTCACGATGTTAACTACTTTATTCGTAGCTAACCCCCTTCATCAAAGGGTCGCCCATTATAGCTATTGTTTAATGCATAAGCAAATCCCTTTTGCTGTTTTTCTTATATTTTTCATTTTTTATGCAAGATCAATTGCTTAACTTTTAATCAATAGGCATTTTTTCTTAATACATACTCTATTGCTTGGTTTAGTATTTGATTTCCCTCAATAAATTTGTTTTTTGCGCTTTTCCGCAGATCATGTACTGGCTGTACATGTGTTCCTGAAAAAAATGCCACATCTTCATCATTTTCCAAAAATAAATCGAGTACTTCAGGGGTAATTTCAGGATGAAATTGGAAGCCCAAAACATTTTGCCCGATTTGATACATTTGATTACGACATGCATCATTTTCTGCCAGTAATACCGCTCCTTTCGGAATTTCAAATGTTTCACTGTGCCACTGCATGACTTTAAACTCTTCAGGTAGTTTGAAACAGTCATGCGGTACGTTAGCGACCTTACGGATGGTCGTCCAACCCAATTCTTGTTGTGCATTTCGACTCACCGCACCACCCAAGGCATTGGCAATCAATTGCCCACCTAAACAAAGCCCAATTGCGGGTTTACCGAGTGCTAAATAGCGTCGCAGCCACCGTTTTTCTATTTTTAACCATGGGAAATTTGCCTCATCATTTACACTCATGGTCCCACCCATAATGATAAGTAAATCGACATCTTCAACATGCGGCAAAGCCTCGAGATCCAAGGCTTGATCGACCGGTAATGCAAAGAATTCTGTGGCCGTAATTTTGGCCTGATGCTGTTTTAAAAATTCATAACAACTGCCGAACCCTTCGCCAGCAATATGCTGAAAATAATGTACTTTTAAATGCGACTTCATGCGCTAAACCTATTGTTGTTGCTCTGATATCGGTTTTGCAAGAATGAAGCCAACTTTGCTTTTCACTTAATTTTCTATACAAAAGCATCGTAAATCCATGCGTTTTAGTCGTATTCTTTTGAACATTCATTATTATTTTGATCATTTCAGAGCGCCACGTGAAAAAGAATCCTCAAACCGAACTCATTCATGCACCAAGAAAGGCACCGCAATACATCAATAGTGTTCAACCTCCCCTGTTTCGTGCATCCACTATAATTTTCGAAAATACAGATGCGCTATTTAATCGCCATTGGACCGATGATTATGACTATAGCTATGGCACGCATGGTACCCCCACGACATTTACCCTAGGCGATCAGATTGCTCAGATTGAAGGTGGCTTGTATCACTTACTCACACCAAGCGGTTTATCTGCAATTAATTTGGTCAATTCATGTTTTTTAAGTCAAGGGGATGAAGTGTGGGTCGCAGATAATATCTATGGCCCAAATATGGAACATCTACGCAACCTAGAAACCCGCTACAGTATCGTGGTCAAGGTTTATAACCCGATTGATGTCAACTCATTCACACCTTCAGCGCAAGCCAAGCTTATTTGGTTAGAAGCTGCTGGATCTGTCACTTTAGAGTTTCCAGATTTAGTCGGCTTGGTCAAAAAAGCCCAAGCCCACAACATTCTCACTGCACTGGACAATACTTGGGGAGCAGGACTTGCCTTTAATGCTTTTGATTTCAGTGCTGAGCATCTGAGTGTCGATATCAGTGTACATGCCTTGACCAAATACCCAAGTGGCGGCGGGGATATTTTGATGGGTTCGGTAATTACACGAGATAAAAAGCTTCATCACAAACTGTTTCGTGCGCACGCCATTCAAGGCATTAGTATCTCTGGTGATGACGCCGCGCAAGTACAACGCAGTCTGGCTTCTATGCGCCTTCGCTATGAACACCAGTCACAAAGTGCTTTAACTTTATTAAATTGGCTAAAACAGCAACCAGCCTTTGTACAGGTTTTACATCCTGCTGATGAAGCTTCCGCAGGACATCAGTATTGGAAAGAAATTTGTACAGAACAACACAGTGCCGGCTTGGTCAGCGTGGTATTTAATGAAAAATATAGCCTGCAAGATGTACGCCGCTTTTGTGATGCACTTAAACTATTTAAGCTCGGTTTTAGCTGGGGTGGCCCAGTCAGTTTAGTCATGCTATATAACTTAAAAGATATGCGTGTACTCGAACATTCACATATTCAAGCCGGCTTACTGGTTCGCTTCTGTATAGGACTAGAACATCCTGCAGATTTAATACAAGATATAGAAAACGCACTACAACATTTAAATAAACAGCAACTCGAATAAATACAGGAGCATCTATGGGTACACCAATTATTATTGGCAAAAAAACACAAGACACCACACAAGATGTGGTGCTTCATTCACAATTTGCAAACCGCCATGGTTTGATTGCTGGCGCCACAGGTACTGGTAAGACAGTGACGTTGAAGGTGTTGGCAGAAAGTTTTTCTCGGCTGGGTGTACCTGTATTTTTAGCCGATGCCAAAGGGGATGTTTCTAGCCTTGCCAAAGCAGGTGAAAGCAATCCTAAGTTTGACGAACGAATTAAAAGTTTAAATATCGAGAGCATTCCTTTTGCTGCCTCCCCTGTG
Organism: Acinetobacter sp. YH01009; assembly: GCF_013420765.1. Taxonomy (NCBI): domain Bacteria; kingdom Pseudomonadati; phylum Pseudomonadota; class Gammaproteobacteria; order Moraxellales; family Moraxellaceae; genus Acinetobacter; species Acinetobacter sp. YH01009. The sequence goes on from NZ_VOYE01000006.1 coordinate 58,031, forward strand.
GTGTTTTGGGATTTGTTTGGTGAACAAGGACATCCCATTCGCACCACCATTTCTGAAATTGGTCCACTTCTCCTTGCCCGAATTCTGAATTTAAACGACACGCAAGAAGGCGTGTTATCTGCGGTCTTTCGTATTGCTGATGATCAGGGCTTATTGCTCATCGACTTTAAAGACTTAAAAGCCATGATCAGCTACGTCAGTGAACATGCAGCAGAATTTAAAAATGAATATGGCAATTTATCACCTGCAAGCTTAGGTGCAATTCAACGTAATTTGCTCGCATTGGCCGATCAAGGTGGTGACAAGTTTTTTGGTGAGCCTGCGCTCAATATCATGGATTTCATTCAAACGGATGCACAAGGTCGTGGCAACATCAACCTGCTCGCCGCCGACAAGTTAATGAATACCCCTAAGCTCTATGCGACTTTCTTACTTTGGATGCTGTCAGAACTGTTTGAACAATTACCCGAAGTTGGAGATATGGATAAACCCAAACTGGTGTTCTTCTTTGATGAAGCGCATTTATTGTTTGATAATGCCAGCCCTGCTTTACAAGAAAAAATTGAACAAGTGGTACGTCTGATTCGCTCTAAAGGGGTCGGTATTTACTTTGTAACGCAAAATCCACTTGACCTACCTGAGAGTGTTTTAGGACAACTGGGTAACCGCGTTCAGCATGCGCTACGTGCATTTACCCCGAAAGATCAGAAAGCTGTTAAGACGGCAGCAGATACTTTTCGAGCCAATCCTGCGTTTAAAGTCGATCAAGTGATTACGGAACTGGCTGTCGGTGAAGCACTGATTAGTTGTCTAGATGAACAAGGCACACCCCAAATCGTTGAGCGTGCTTGGGTGATGCCACCCTATTCTTCATTTAGTCCAATTGCTGTAGAAGAACGCAAAGCACTCATGGCAAATAGCGTTGTTGCAGGTGTGTATGACACCGAAGCAGACCGTGAAAGTGCCTATGAACTTTTGCAAAATAAAGTGGCGGAGCGCCAACAACAAGCCGTCCAAGCGGAACAAGATAAAATAGAAGCCAAAGAACAAGAAGCGTTGGCCAAACAACAAGCCAAAGAAGCAGATGCACTCGCCAAACAGCAAGCACGTGAACAAGAACGCCTTGCGCGCGAACAACAAAAAGAAGCAGAGCGTTCAGCCAAACAACGTGAAAAACTGATTCAAGACACGGTAGGAACTTTTGCAAAAAGTGCTGCACGCAGCTTGGGCGGGTCGACAGGTCAGAAAATTATCCGTGGCCTCTTAGGTTCTATCTTCGGCAAGAAATAATCTAAAAGCCCAATTAAAAAGTACAAATTTATGGAATCTTTTTATATTCCATAATTTTTTTATGGTTTTTACTAAAAAATGTATTGCGCGGATGTATTTAAAAATGTATTTTAAATACATCTTATAAATAACAGCCATGAGAGATCAGCTATGACTCCGCAGCAAATTGACCTAGTAAAAGCTACTGTTCCTGTTCTACGTGAAAATGGTGTCGCGCTGACTGGTTACTTCTATAACCGTATGTTGGGCAATAACCCTGACCTCAAAGAAACCTTTAACATGGGACATCAGCGCAGCGGTGCTCAGGCACAAGCCTTGGCGGGTGCTGTATTGGCTTATGCTGAAAATATTGAGGACCCATCTGTACTTTTACCAGTTGTAGAATTAATTGCGCATAAACATGTGAGTCTTAACATTCAAGCGCCAGACTATAATATTGTCGGCGAAAATTTGCTGCACTCGATCAGTGAAGTATTAAGCATTTCAATGGAAGATCCACTGATTGCAGCTTGGGCAGCAGCATATGGACAATTGGCAGACTTGTTTATCAGCACTGAAAAAGCGATTTATGAGCAACATCAGCAAACTAAAGGCAGTTGGTTAGGTTGGCGTAATTTCAAAATCGCGAAAAAAGTGGCTGAAAGTGATGAAATCACCTCATTCTACCTTGAGCCTTCTGATGGTGGTGATTTACCAAAATATGAAGCAGGTCAGTACATCTCTGTACGTGTATTGGTCGATGAGCTGGGTCTAAAACAACCACGTCAATATACACTGTCTACCAGCCCACAAGACAACTACTTACGTATCTCTGTAAAACGTGAAGATCAGAAAGGTGACTTGGTTCCAGGTTGGGTATCAAATACACTGCATGGCTTGGAGATCGGTTCAGAAATCGAAGTGTCTGCACCAACAGGTAATTTCTTCCTGATTGATTCACAAAAACGCAATGTCTTTATCAGTGGTGGTGTAGGTCTAACACCAATGATTGCGATGCTGAATCAGTTGGTGACTTTAGACATGCCACAACCTGTAACCTTTATCCATGCCTGCCGTAGCAAACAAGTGCATGCAATGCATAAACACATTCAGGATTTGGAAGCAAAATACCCACGTCTTAGCACTTTTACAGCGTATGAGTTCCCTCATGCTAATGATAAATTAGGTGAAGATTATGATGCTGCTGGTCGTCTAGACTTAGGCAGCATGGATACTGCACTGTTACCGATCAATGCGGATTATTACCTTTGCGGTCCAATGCCATTTATGGCTGAACAACAGAAAGCTTTAATTGCTCGTGGTATTCCTGCTAGCAATATTCACAGCGAAGCTTTCGGCACTGGTGGTGTAAAACACTAACTAAGCTATTCACCTGAAATACAAAGGGTTAGTTTAGTTATGCTAGACTAGCCCTTATTTATTTCTCTCAGACTCACAGTATTATCATGCAACTCAATAAATTCACCGATTATGCATTACGCATTTTGCTCTATATCGCACGTCCTCGTGATGTGCCTTATAACATTGCTGAAATTGCAGAAGACCTGCACGTTTCGCGTAATCACTTGGTGAAAATTGTGCATTTTATGGCAAAGCAAAACTGGTTAATCACCAGCCGCGGCAAAGGTGGCGGCATCCGCCTTAACCCTGAAGCACTTGAGGCTCAGCTCGGTCAAATCGTACGGATTTTGCAAGGTAATCACCAGATTGTTGAATGCAATGACCCACCCTGCGTACTGCGCAGTCAGTGTGGTTTAAAAAGCATTTTAGACCAAGCTTTAGAACAGTTTTATCAAAGTCTCGATCAGTACAAACTTGCCGATGTCTTGCAACCAAGCAGCGCATCTAAATTTACAACACAATCTCCAATTCAAATGATCAATCTCTAATTTCACTTTGCCTGCGACAAAATTCGCTTGCCTGCCCGACTTCCTTTATAATGCGTGTTGTTAAATCAGTTATTGAAGTTGGGTTATGCATCAGCACAGAGGAAAATCACGAAACAGTAAGGCGGCCAATGCGCCGAAGCAAAAGATTACTTATGAGAAAAAAGTAGACTCTGCGATTACTGAATATGCTGTGCGCTCGCTCAACTGGCTACGCAAAGCTGAGTTCTTAATGAGTGCGCCTAAACTCAACCTCTGCGTTGAAGATACCGGCTATGAAATTGCCTTTGCTGGCCGCTCAAATGCGGGTAAGTCGAGTGCCATTAATGCGCTCACCAACCAAAAGCAATTGGCTCGTGCGTCGAAAAAACCGGGTCGTACCCAAATGATCAACTTTTTCAGTCTAGGAAATCCTGATCAACGTTTGGTCGACTTACCGGGTTATGGCTATGCCGCTGTACCTGAAGCGATGAAAATCGTGTGGCAAAAAGAGTTAGAAAACTATCTGATACACCGTGAAAGTTTACAAGGTCTTGTGCTGTTGATGGATATCCGTCATCCACTACAACATTTTGACGTCATGATGTTGGAATGGGCACATTCACGTAAATTGTTCGTGCACGTACTGCTCACCAAATCAGATAAATTAAACCGTGGCCCAGCCTCTAAAGCACTACAAGAAGTGAAAGCAGCATTGAAAAAAATGAAGCTGAACTTCTCTATCCAATTGTTCTCATCATTGAATAAACAAGGTTTAGAAGAGTTAGCGAGTGTCATGGCGGGTCGTCTTAACTTCACTCTAGAACAATCGACAGAGTTTGATCTTGATAGCATTCCTGAAGCATCGGAAGATGATATTGAAATCGATGCAGATGCGGAAGCATTCGATGACGTCGACACTACATCTGAAGATTTACCCCAAGCTGAAGGCAAAAATTCAGACCACTAATCCAGTAATTTTAAAGTCAGCGCAAGGATGATTGTCTGACAAAAAGTATCATCTGAAGATAATGAAATGTCCTGTATTGCTAATCACAATGCAGGATTTTTTTTGGATACTGAATACATCAGATGTGTACTCGATCACATAAAAACAAGGATAGGTCATGAAATTACTCTCCCGCTTGAGAAACACAAAACTTGGATCATCAATCGAATATAAAATTAAACCACGTAAAGTGAAATTTGAGTGGCAAGATACCCAAGTTGACTGGGTGCCCAACCAAGCTTTTGTCAGCTATTTTATTAATGAAATTAATATGATCTTACCGGCTGGTGAGTTTTGGTTTTGCCGTCTGTATAACAAAGTATTACCACAAATTAGAGATGAAAAACTAGCCGAGGACGTTAAAGCATTTATCCGCCAAGAAGCTATGCATGCTCAGGCGCATAACTCTGCCAATAAAGAATATCTGTCTCAGCGCAATATCAGTATTCAACGCAACCTTGAAATCATGGATTTTCTCTTTGGCAAACTGCTTGCGGACCAACCTTTAGGGCTCAACGTACCCAAAGCTTTAGATCATCAATGGGATCTCTTTCGTTTAGGGGTGATTGCAACTGTTGAACACATGACCTGTGTACTAGGCAAATATGCTTTATACAACAAAGAGTGGGAACGACTAGGCGCTGATCCGAATATGCTCGATCTAGTAAAATGGCATGGTGCAGAGGAAATAGAACATCGTACCGTGGCTTTTGATTTGTATCATCATCTCGGTGGCGGCTATATTTCTCGCTATTATCAAAGTGTGATCGTGATTGCTGCCGTACTTGGTCTATGGGTCGATGGTGCAGCACATATCATGCAGCAAGACTCGCGCTATGCATCGATTAAACCTGCCGTATATAAACCGTGGATTTGGCGTGAATGGGCGCGTATCGCGCAAAAAGACAATCGCTTATTGCCACATCCGCTTTGGTTGGTGTCGCAGCAATTGGGGTATTTAATGCCTTGGTACGATCCTGTACATGAAGCAAAAACTGAAGATGCGATTGCCTATCTCGACAACTCTCCTGCTGCAAAACGTGCCGCACTGAAAGTTGCTTAAACACCATTTAAAATCTGTATTAAGCAGGGTTCGCCCTGCTTTTTTTGTGCTCACATCCATTACGCTCCATTTTTTATTGAGCAATCAACAAACTCAAGATGGATAGGCTCATAAGTTCGAGGTTTAAAGTACAGTTATTCCGAGTTCCCTATTCTCTTTAAAATGCATTTATACTAAGTCTCATCCTAAAATAAAAATACACCGTTCAGGAGCATCTCCATGCACGCTCACATCTCCGTTATTACACTGGATGTGAAAGATTTACATGCTGCATTCGCGTTTTATCAGGAGGGTTTAGGTCTAAATAGCACAGGGATTATTGGGACTGAATTTGAACATGGCGCTGTGGCATTTTTTGATTTACAACACGGTTTAAAGCTCGCACTCTGGCCGCAAGATAGCCTGAGTCATGACACTGGAATCAGTACATCTGCGTTTTGACCAACTCAAATGTCTCTCGGACATAACGTCAACAGTACCGCAGCCGTCGATCAAATTATGCAACAAGCCCAACGCGCTGGTGCAAAACCAATTAAGCCCGCACAGCCCACGTTTTAAGGTGGTTATGCAGGCTATTTTCAAGACTTAGATGGGCATCTGTGGGAGATCGTCTACAACCCACATTTTAGCTCTTTATCTGCTTAATTCGACAACGCTGGTTCATCTACATCTCGCGTATGACGATCCACCACCACACTAATCATCATATCACCCTGTACGTTCACCACAGTCCGTACCGTATCCAATAGACGATCGATCGGCAGCAATATCGCAATCGCTTCCGCAGGAAGCCCAACCGATTGTAAAACCATAATCATTGTCACCATTCCAGCACTTGGAATGCCCGGTGCGCCGAGTGACGCAATCATGGCGGTTGCACAGACAATTAACTGCTGACCCAAGGTTAAATCTAAGCCCATCAAGTTAGCAATAAATAACGCAGCAGCAGCTTCATACAACGCTGTACCATCCATATTTAACTGTGTGCCCAATGGAATCACAAAACCTGCTGTTTGAGGACGTACGCCTAAATTTTCCTGCGCACATTTCATCGACAGTGGCATCGTTGCTGAACTTGAACTGGTTGCAAAAGCAGTGATTAAGGCAGCTCGTGTTCCTCTAAAAAATGTCAGTGGACTCATTTTCCCAAAAATCCAAAGCAACAGAGGTAACACCACTGCCCCATGGAAAATCGTGGTCCCTGTGACTACGGCAGCAAACTCCGCGAGGCGACTCAACACCGAAATATCTTCGGTAGCAATCAATTTAGCCAATAATGCAAAAATGCCAATCGGTGCAAGCTTCATCACCCAGCCGATAATCATCATCATGATGTCAAAAAATTGCTGACTGAGCTTTCTCACACTTCGAAATTTTTCACCGCCTTTGACCAAGGCCACACCTAAAAATAGTGAAAACACCACGACAGCGAGTACATTGCCATCACTAAAGGCTTTAAACGGATTGATCAGTGTATTTTGAATAAAATTGGTAAAGAATGAACCTGCTGTGAGGGTGTCAGGACTCTGATGTTGTTGCATTGCATCTTGGAACATGACGATGTCCACGCCCTGCCCAACTTTAAAAATATGCGCACATGCTAGACCCAAGATCAGTGCCAAAGTCGTGGTGGTGACACAGCACGCTAAGGTAATTTTCCACGTACGACTCAGCTGACCACCCGCTTGTAAATTCGATACCCCCACCACAATCGAACTAAAGATCAGCGGAACCAAGATCATTTTCAGCAAGCCAATAAAAATACTACTGGCAATCCCCAGGCCATACAGGCTGGCGGATAAAAACTGCGTCTCTGGAAACTGAATTAATAAAAACCCAAATGCCACACCCAATATTGCGGCAATTAAAATCTGCGTATTTAAGCTCATTGTGCCTTGCATTTATCATCCTTTATTCAGGCACTATGCCATGCGCCCCACTGGGAATCGAGGAATTTTTTGTCACATATACTGCTACAATTCTGCAAAGCATGTATTCAACCCAATTCAATTTGTACTGCACCCTAATTAGATAACTCGATTCCGTGAGTAGTTGCATAACCCCAAATTGACGGAGATAAAAAACCGAATCAGAAGATTCGGTTTTTTCAGTATTCAGCTTTTACGACTTAACACATAGTGCTTAAAGCTTATTGGGTTTCAATTTCGCGTAAACGGATCAAGCCTTCTTGTGTCGTACTACAGACCAACTCACCGTTTTGCCACATGCGACCGAAATTTAGACCACGTGAACTAGCACTGACCGTGGCATCCATGTCATAAAGCATCCATTCATCCACACGGAATGGCTTATGGAAATACATGGCATGGTCAATACTCGCACACTGCAAACTTGGTGATAAATAACTTAAACCATGTGGGCGTAGTGCAGTCGTCATCAGCGTAAAGTCTGAATAGAATGCTGCAATAGCCTGATGTAAAGAGATGTCATCAACGTCAGCAGCAATTTTGTCATGGGTACGAATATAGTGTGCATACGACGGCGCAGCAGGCTGCGGTTGGTACGGGTTTTGCGGATCAATCGGGCGAATTTCCACATGACGGTCGCGCATAAAAGATGCACGGACGTTTTCAGGGACAAATTCCACCATCATTCGTTTCAGCTCAGCTTCAGATTTTAAATCTTCCACGGCTGGATATTCTGGCTCTGCAACTTGGTAATTCAAACCTTCTTCTTGCTCTGCAAATGACACCATACACATGAAAATGGTTTTACCATGTTGAATCGCACGAACCTGACGACTCACAAAACTGCGTCCATCGCGAATACGATCTACTTCAAAAATGATCGGTGCATTGATATCACCACCAAATAAGAAATAGGCATGTAAGGAATGAGCAGGTCGATCTGTTGTATAAGATGCCGCACGGAGCGCCTGACCTAAAACCTGTCCACCAAAGACACGCTTCCCGACCAAATTTCGGCTTTGCCCACGAAAAATATTTTCTTCTAATTTTTCAAGACTGAGTAAATCAACCAACTCTTGTGTTAAGGCATTCATAACAAACCTATCTATCATTCGGGATTAAGCTAACGCAGGCAACATCAACAGATGTTTAAATATATTTTCCATTTTGCCATAAATCCAGACTAAAACCCTAAAGATTCGCTGACTGATCTGTCACCTTGCTGATGCAATATAACTGCTAAAAATACGTTTTTTAACGATAAAATCTTACAATATCTATGCAATTTGTCAGAAAATGACATACAGTTTTTAAGTACAATTACGCAGAATAGATTCCCCTCAGAATCTCTGTGGTTTGGTCATGAAAAGTAGGAGTTTGTATGTCCAAGAGCGGCTTTGGTCAGATGTATCGAAAGCTTTCGAGTAAACTGCTTGACCTTGTGGTAACACCGCATGTTTTAGGTGAAGTCCCTGTAGAACCTGTAGTGACTGAAACCGATACAGATACCGGCGTACAGACAACGAAAATTACCTGCTACGTTCTGCAAAATCATTCACGGAGTAATGCTTTAATTGTCGATGGTGAAACCCGTCGTTTAAAGCTACACCCTGCACTCGACCCAATGACTGTGGGTACGCAAACAGAAAAAGCCTCTGTGGTGTTTTTACAACATCATGATGAAGACAACTTACTCAATCCACCGCCACATGCCTTTCCACCTCGTTTATTGCGTTTAATTGAGGTTTTGGAAAAAAATCCTGATGCGGATGTTGAGCTCGTTCCTGTAACCGTGCTGTGGGGTCGTGAACCCGATAAAGAAGATTCTTGGTTTAAATTATTATTTACCGATACATGGTCTACACCAAGCAAAGTGAAGCAGTTGGTCAATATTGGTTTGCACGGTCGTCAATCGTACCTTGAATTCCATGAACCACAGTCTTTGCGTCGTTTGGTTGAATATGCCAAAACTACACATCCAAACTTGTCACCTGCGACTTATATTGTCAGCACACTGAATGATTATTTAGATGCACAGCGTGAAGTAGTTTTGGGGCCGGATTTATCTGACCGTCGTAATGTGATGCACGGCCTGATCAAATCTACGGATGTGCAAGATGCGATTCGTCGTGAAAGCATTCGCAGTAAAATCAGTATGGTTGAAGCTGAACGTCGTGCGATTGGTTATTTAAATGAAATCATTTCTGACTATTCAGCCTCAACGGTTCGTTTTGCTGACTTAGCCCTGACTCGTCTGTGGACACAGCTTTATGATGGCGTCGAAGTACATAACTTCAGTACCGTTCGTGAACTAGCCAAAGACTACGAGATCATTTACACCCCATGTCATCGTAGCCATATCGACTATTTATTATTGTCTTATGTGATCTATAAACGTGGCTTGATGGTGCCGTACATTGCTGCGGGCGATAACTTAAACATGCCATTTGTCGGGCAAATTTTACGTGGCGGCGGCGCGTTCTTTATTCGTCGTTCATTCCGTGGCAATGGTCTCTACACCACCGTATTTAAAGAATACCTCTACAGTATTTTGGCGCGTAATACGCCGCTTGAATACTTCATCGAAGGTGGGCGTTCACGTACTGGTCGTTTATTACCACCGAAGACCGGCATGCTCGCCATGACTGTCCATGGTCATTTACGTAATCCAGCCAAACCGATCGTGTTCTTACCGACCTATATTGGTTATGAGCGTTTAATGGAAGGTGCGACCTACGTTGGCGAAATGAATGGTAAGCCGAAAGAGGGCGAATCGATCATCGGGATTATGAAAACTCTGCGTAAGATCGAACGTATTTTCGGTAAAGTGCATTTGAACTTTGGTGAGCCGGTTTTCCTTGATGATATGTTGAAACAGCATAATGCAAGCAACATCAAAATCGAGAAAAATGACGACCCAATTCCGCCAGAAGTTTCGGATGCCATTAACAGTTCTGCACACGTGATTTTAGAAAATATTAACCGTGCAGCAGTGGTGAACCCAGTTTCATTGCTTTCACTGATTTTATTGGCAACATCTAAACATACTTTAGATGAAGAGATTTGCATTAAGCAGTTAGATACCTATCGTGATCTTTTAACTGCCTTACCTTACGATGAGCGCATGCAAGTAACACCGCTGTCAGGTAAAGAAATCATTGCTTATGGTTTAAAACTCAAGCTGATTAAACGTGTTCATCATGTCCTTGGCGATATTATTGCCATTGCTGATAATCAAGCGGTGCTGTTAACCTACTTCCGCAACAACATCCTGCACGCATTTATTTTGCCATCACTCATTGCCGCTTTGGTTGAACATAATGGTTCTATTCGCCGTGGTGATTTAATTAATGTCATTCGTACACTGTATCCGTTCTTAAAAGCTGAGTTGTTCCTTAAATGGAATGATGAAGAACTTAAAGATCAGATCTGTGCGTATGCAGAAGTACTGATCAAAGCCAAGCTAATTTCTGAAGATGCAGAAGGCAACCTGATCTCCCCTGCGCCTAACTCAGAGCAGCACAATCAGTTAGTGGTCTTAGCTGCACCCGTGATGCAAAGTCTTGAGCGTTACTACATGACTTTGGCCTTAATCACACAACGTGGTTCGGGCAATATCTCTACGCGTCAGGTTGAAGAACTCAGTCACTTGGTTGGTCAACGTCTATCTGTGTTGTATGAATTTAACTCGCCTGAGTTCTTTGATAAGGCCTTATTCCAAAGCTTTATTAAAGTCTTAACCCAACAAGGTTATATCAGCACCAATGAAAACAACGCCATTGTGTTTGATGAAAATTTCCAAAATGTTGCGCAGTATGCCAACCTCGTTTTGGATGATGTGACCCTGCAAATGTTGCAGCACATTACAACCTTTAGTGATGAAGAGTTAAAAGAAGCACTAGATAAAGTTGCTGCGGAACAAGCTAAAAAGCGCTTGAAACGTAAGAAAAAATAAACGGTTCTGATTTTTTTCACTATAAAAGCAAAAGAATTTGAGCAAAATTAGGGACAAGTTGTAAAAAGCTTGTCTCTATTTTTTGGACTATACAAAAGTATTTAATATTTTCTTTTTTAAAATTAAGGTATGTACATTCCAAAATTTTGGATTTCCATTGGCTAGCGGTTTATTGCCTTTAAATTCATCGATATAAATAATATCAAAGTCCGCATCAAACAATTGTTTAAGCTCTTCCTGTTCAAAACCTATAAATTTTTCAGAAAAATTATTTACCCAATCATCATCTTTCCCTAATAGTTGTATGAGTAAAATGCCTTGCTCACTTAAGGATTCCTGCATTTTCTTTAAAACACTTTCAAGCGAATCCGTAGAACAAAAAAATAAACTGAATAAAGCAATAATTAAACTAGCTTTAGGAAAGCTATAGTCTTCAAAGGCCTGATTAGAAAATAAAAAATTCTTATTGTCTTTAAATTTACTTAGACAGATATTTTTAGCTTCAACAGTTGGATCAAATGCATATACTTTAAAATTATGACGGAGTAGAAATGATGATTCATTTCCTGCACCACAACCACAATCAATCGAGATCTTTGGTAAATTTTCAAAATAACTCAAAGCTTTTTCCAGAATCGGTCTATGGGGTAGATTCTAAGTAAGTTCAGCAAATGATTTTGTCATTATTTAATTTTTATCCTTTGAGATCCATCCGAAAATTTGAACAATACATGTTGTAAAAGACCTATCTTATTCATTTATAAAATTTCTTTTAATACTCACAAAGCTGCTCTGAATTTTATACGTCACGCCAATTTTACATACACATCACAATCAATCGTGCGCTAACTTAAAACCACTCTCCATCATCCGCGTTGCATAAATCTTTTTACCTGTTTCTACTTCACTCTCTAAAACCAATTCGGGTAAATGCATAGCTCTTTGCAATTCCAAGATTCGCTCATGCAAAGGTTGAGGTTGGTTATTAGTACAAATATATGATTTTTCAGGATGTTCCACGTGAAGTAGATGACACAGAAATTTTGCCAAATCATCGATATGTATTCGATTTGACCAATGAATATTGGGATAGCGATGAGTCGTTTCTGCCAGTTTCTGCATTCGTGTTGTCGATGTGCCATAAATCCCAGAGGGACGTACGATCACGCATTCGTTAGGAAATGCTTGTGTGTAGCGATGCTCCATTTCCAGTAACAACATGCCCTGCTCATCGATCGGATGTGGCACAGTGTCATCATCAATCCGCTCCCCCGCATGTTCACCATAGACACGAGTGGAAGACACCACGATTAAACGTTGTATTGGATGATGTGCTAATGCTTGAACAATCGGCTGTACAGAATCGACATAAGTGTGTCGGTAAGCATCCACAGCATTGAGTTGAGCATGACGTGCAGGAGCCAAAAGAACATAGACTACATCAATCGGTTGAACCTGCGACAAATCCAGTTGGTGAACATCTTGGATTAAATGTTCTGCAAAATCATCCTCTTTCGCACTACGACTCACTGTGGTAATTTGGTGACCTTGCTGAAATAATTGTTTAGCAACACGTTGCGATGTTTTACCATAACCGATAAATAGAATATGCATCAAACGACCTATTCTCAGAACTGATCCATTTAGATCATATAAACCGAAGTTGAGGGGACATGGCTGCCGTCCATCAATTGCAAGGGGTTGGCAATGCCGCCGCTGCTTTACTTGAAAAACTAAATATTTTCACGACAGATGATCTTTTGTTTCATCTGCCACGCGACTATGAAGATCGTAGCACGATCATCCCCATGAACCAATTAACCGTGGGCCGCAGTTATTTACTAGAAGGCACGGTCAAAAATATCGACTTCCCACCCGGTAAGCGTAAATCGATGGCCGCCCTTTTGGATGACGATTGTGGCAAAGTCACTTTACGTTTTTACCATATCTACAAAGGCATTACTGATCGGGTAAAACCGGGAAATCGTTTACGGATTTTTGGTGAAGTCCGTGTTGGTGCTCGTGGCTTAGAAATGTATCATCCTGAACTACAGGTGATTACTGAACACACGCCTTTACCTCAAACCCAACTCACTGCGATTTACCCTGCAACTGAAGGCTTAACACAGCCCAAACTGCGTGAATACGTCAAACAAGCACTACAGTTATATAGTGATGACTTACCTGAATTATTGCCAGAAAAATTCACCAATGGCTATGCCCTAAAACAAGCACTGGACTATATTCATCACCCCCCTGTCGATGCCAATATGTTGCAACTCAGCCAAGGTTCTCATCCTGCACAGCAACGTTTAATTTTCGAAGAATTGGTTGCCCATCAGGTCAGTTTGCTCAGCCGCCGTGCTTATATTCAACAAATCGAAGCACCGTCATTCTCTGCAAGTAAGAACTTCACCAAACAGCTTTTAAGTACACTACCGTTTGAAATGACCGGCGCACAAAAACGCGTGTCCAAAGAAATTGCGGTCGATCTGAAAAAGAACAAACCTATGCTGCGACTCGTACAAGGCGATGTAGGTGCAGGTAAAACCTTGGTTGCAGGCGTTGCAGCCTGTCATGCGCTTGAGGAAGGTTGGCAAGTGGCCATGATGGCGCCAACAGAAATTTTGGCCGAACAACATTATCTAAATTTCAAAAAATGGTTTGAGCCTATGGGACTGACCGTGTCCTGGCTTTCAGGCAAGCAAAAAGGTAAAGCTCGAGCTGCAGCAGAACAAAGTATTCAAGATGGTTCTGCTAATTTAGTGGTCGGCACACATGCTTTATTTCAAGACAATGTTCAATTTGCCAAATTGGGTTTAGTGATTATTGATGAGCAACACCGTTTTGGTGTCGATCAGCGTTTGGCACTTCGGAACAAAGGTCTCAATGGCATGACACCACATCAACTGGTGATGACAGCAACCCCTATTCCTCGTACCTTGGCGATGTCGGCTTATGGCGACTTAGACACCTCTGTCATTGATGAACTACCACCCGGTCGTACACCGATTCAAACGGTCACCATTCCACTGGATCGTCGTGAAGAAGTGCTACAGCGGATTGCCAGCAATTGTGCTGAAGGCAAACAAGCCTATTGGGTCTGTACCCTAGTGGAACAATCCGAAACCTTAGATGCTCAAGCCGCTGAAGCAACTTTTAATGAAATTAAAGAACGCTTCCCAGACCTCAATATTGGTCTGGTTCACGGCAAAATGAAGGCCGATGAAAAGCAAGCAGTGATGCAGCAATTTAAAAATAATGAATTGCAATTACTAATTGCAACCACCGTCATTGAAGTCGGTGTTGACGTCCCGAACGCCTCAATCATGGTGATTGAAAATGCAGAACGCCTAGGGCTTTCACAACTACATCAGCTACGTGGTCGTGTAGGGCGTGGTGCCAAAGCCAGTTTCTGTGCCTTGCTGTATAAAAATCCCTTGTCGCAAAATGGGCAAGAGCGTTTACGCATTATGCGCGAGACCAATGACGGCTTTATTATTGCTGAAAAAGATTTGGAAATTCGCGGCCCCGGTGAGCTCCTCGGCACTAAACAAACGGGCGATATGGGCTTTCGTGTAGCAAAATTAGAGCGAGATGACCATTTACTCAATCAGGCTCACTATGTGGCTCAACAAGTCCTGAATGACTATCCTGCACAGGCTCAAGCGCTTTTAAAACGATGGCTGCCGGAAGCTCCTCGATACGCCTATGTATAATAATTATTAGGATGACAGATCGATCATCCTAATTATACAGATTGGCTTGAACCAATAAGCTTGTCGAACAGGTTGCTGTGGTGTTGTGATTGCACTTCACCACGAACTGTGCAAAATACTCAAAAAAGAATGATTAGAATAAAAACATGCTCCAATCTATCCAACACTTCATCCAAAAAGGAATACAGAGCGTTTCCCCTTGCCTGCTCTGCGGTATCGATCGACAACAACATCATTCGCTTTGTACCGACTGCTGGGCACAACTGCCTTGGTTTAAACAAGCGGTTGATCGCCATGAACACAGCATCTCTTGTGCCTTTTACTATGATTTCCCTATAGATCGCATCATTCAAAGCTATAAGTATGAGCAACAATTGCACTATCAAAATTTACTGGCACAGAGCCTTTTAAGCTTGCGCTTAGCTAGGGTTCAAGCCATCGTCCCCATGCCTATTTCAGTAGAACGCCTTAAAGACCGTGGGTATAACCAAATGCTGCTCGTTGCACAGATGATGGCAAAGAAATTGCGCATCCCTGTTTGGCAACCGGTGATTCGTCAAGCACAGCACGCTCAAAAAGGTTTAAGTCGGCTAGAACGCCTAGAAAATATCGAACAACAATTTATTATCAACCCAACCGAAAAACGCCGTTTCCGTAAAGTCCTCATCATTGATGATGTGGTGACCACGGGGAGTTCAATCCATGCATTAAGTACGCTGTTACATCAGCTACATTGCACGCAGGTATATGTCGCATGCATTGCTGCGGCACAGCCTTAGTTTCTAACATCAACCACTAATAAAGAAACTGAGCAAGCTAAGCGGTTTAGCTTTCAGCAAGAGATCGCGCCTGCTGCTTCACCCAAGGAATCACCACCTCACGTGTTAAAGGTGCGAGTTTTGTTTGTTTATCATCTAAGCTGACCCATTGCATCGCTGCAATTTCCGCATCAATTTTCGGTTCGCCTTGCAACTGAACAAGATAGACATAACTCACCAATAGATGATCGGCTTCGTTGGCAGCTGCCGTTTCAAAACGACCAATGAATTGCTCAATCTGTGCAGCGCAGCCTATTTCTTCCTGAATTTCACGTAGCATGGTAATTTCAGGGGCTTCATTGGGTTCTAATTTACCACCCACTTGCATAAAGAATGCCGTGTGCTTTTTACGAACCACTAAGAGTTCATGCTGTTCATTTAAAATAATGGCTGCGGCAACGGTTATGGTTTTCATCAATCTTGTTCCAAATCCGCGATAAAGGCTGTACGTTCAACCATGCCCCATTTCGGCTCTGGCGCAGTGAAATGTTGAAATTTCTCAACAATCGTTTCAATATTATCTTCTGCAATTAAGCCTTCGATAAAACGCGGATGGGTAAAGCCTTTTTCTGCAGTTGTTTTTAGAAAATTCAATAAATCGTCATAAAAACCATCTACATTGAGAAAGGCACATGGCTTTAAATGAATGCCCAATTGAGCCCACGTCCACTGCTCAAAAATTTCCTCTAAAGTCCCTGCTCCACCTGGAATCGCTACAAATCCATCCGAGAGTTCAGACATTTTGGTTTTCCGTTGTTGCATATTTTCTACCACATGCAATTCGGTTAAATCTGGATGTGCCAATTCTTTATCGACCAGGACTTTTGGAATCACCCCAATGACTTGCCCGCCTGCACGCAAAGCACTATCTGCCACAACCCCCATCAAACCTGAACGACCACCACCATAGACCAGTGTGATGCCTTGTGCCGCCAAATGACGACCGACATTTTCAGCCACCTGTAAATAGGCAGGATTGTTACCAAGGGCGGAACCACAGAAAATTGCGATAGATTTCATTTATAATCACCATCAGATCAGGAACGCTATGCTGGAAAAATCAACTTTAAACAGATTTTTTCATAAAATAAGCATTAGAACAGTGTTTTTCAGCAAATCCTTGTCTAAAATACACCCATTCATTTTTAACTTACTGCGTAAGGGGAAAAGACAACATGCTTGAAGCCTTTTACGCCACAGAGCGCGGTAGCCTGGAAGATGTCACCATCAATGGTGACTTCGATTTACATCAGGATTTAGTCTGGCTCGATCTCATTGCCCCGTCTCAGGAAGAGCAGCAATGGATTATGGATGCCTATGATCAGAATTTACCTACATTAAAATCATTAGAAGATATTTCGTCGAGTGCACGATTCTACCGTGATGACGATGGTATTTTGCACATCAGCACCTATTTTTTAACGAAAAATAAAAATTTTCAGGTCGATGGCGAACCCGAAGAAAATGCCAGCACCTTAGCTACCGTGCAGACAGTTGCCTTTATTTTGCATAAAGAGCGCTTATTCACTTTACGGGGTGAAAAGCTGGTGGCTTTCCGTGCCTTTCGTGCCCGTGCGCGTCGTAATGACTATGAAATTGACTATAAAGATCCAACTTGGATTTTATTGGGTCTTTTAGAAGCCAAACTCGATGAGCTTGCGGATATCTTGGAAGATATCCACAAGGACTTAGAAAAGTATTCCACAGAAGTGCTGAATAACCGTCATCGTGAGATGATTTTAGACTTAGATGACATGATTACCCGACTTGCGCATTTAGAAGATATGCTCGGGAAAGCTCAGCTGTGTCTGATCGACTTACGTCGTGTTCTCACCTTCCTGTCACGTCCTCGGGCCTTGGGCAGTCATATTTATGATGCCGACATCCGAGAACTCAGTGAAGACGTGCGCTCTCTTGTTGAGCATGATGCTTTCTTGTTCCAAAAGGTTCGATTCTTACTGGATACCACCTCTGGGTTCATTAACACCGAACAGAATGATACGATTCGTCGATTCTCGATTTTACCAAGTATGCTTGCGCCACCGATGTTAGTGGCTAGCGTCTATGGGATGAACACCGATGTACTGCCCTTCGCACATGGTACAACCAGTTTTATCGTGGTCAGCTTAATCATCGTGGCATTCTTTATTGGCCCATTGATGTACTTCCGCTGGAAGAAATGGATTTAATCCGTTCCTATTGCGTAGACTTGCGAGAACTTCTTATCGCACTGCAATAAAAAAAGCACCTTACGGTGCTTTTTTTATTTAGATCAATTGCAAGTCATGCTCAAGATGACAGGCTTGAATAATCTTCATCATTTTTTCAGGGACTGCTTTAAACTGCAAACCTTGCGCTTTTGGCGTTTGACGTAACCAACGGACCAAAACAGCTAAAGCCAAAGTACTGCCATGCTCAAGCTCAGCAAGATTGACCACTAAGGGAAAAGCTTGCTGTTGTTGAATCAACTTCAAGCCGTCTTGATAATACAATTCGGCATTGTTGTAATCGATTTTGCCTGAAACCATCAATTCTTGTTGATGAAGTTTAATCACACATCACCTATCTTATTTTTTCTTGTCTAATGCTGCATCAGCATCAGGTTTGAAGTTCGCAATTGCTTTATCAATGTTACCGCCATTACGTTTTACAGTCGCCGCAAACTGATTACGGAATTGCAAGCCTAGGTCGATACCCGAAACGTTGATATTACGGATTTTCCATTGTGAACCTTTATCCGCCAACTGGAAAGAGACTGGAATTTTTTCACCGTTGTTATGGAAATCAATCGTTACAACAGGGTTCTTACTGTTCGACGCTTTATATGGACGCATGCTATACGTTTGGTTACTAAACTTGGCAAAAGCTGAACCATAGTTTTCGATCAGTGTTGCACGGAAGTTACGTTCAAACTGCGCACGTTGAGCCGCTGAGCTGTATTGATTCGTTGCATACGTACCCATCACGATACGTGTGAATGCTTGTGAATCAATATACGGGTCCAAGTTTTGACGAACAATCGTTTTCACAGCCGCAGGGTTATTTTGTAGTTTTGCGTGGTCTGCTTTTAAACGTGTAATGAGGCCATCAGCCACTTTTTTTACAAATGCAGGTGGTGCTTCGCTTGGAGCAGCAAAAGCTGTACCTGCCATCATAGTTGATAAGATACTTGCTGTAAGCGTATGTTTTAACAATGTGTTCACTTAATTTCTCCTAAAAATTATTCAACAAATGCAGGTTCTTCTGCCGTTGTTGTGTCAGCAGCTTCTGTTTTTTGTTCAGCTTCTGCTGTGCTGTCAGATTTGTTCCCTGCACCACCGGTCACAAATTTAGACACCAAATCTTCGATTTCCATCGTACCTTGGGTATTACCAATTTGGTCACCACGTTTTAAGAAGTTGACACCACCACCCGGTACAATTTTCAAATATTTCTCGCCCAATAAACCATTGGTTGCAACCATAATGTAAGCATCTTCATCGATATTGGTGATGGATTTCATGTTAGCAATCAGTTGCTGTTCCATTTCTTTTTGTTTCGCAGGTGTTGCTGCTTCATAGTCTGATGTGTAACGCAGCTCTTCGAGTGCATTCTTTTGCACTTCTTTTAATTGTTCTGCGTTATAAGAGGTTAATGAGCCATCCATAATCAGATGTGCTGTCACTAAACGCGTCACAGGATCGAGTTTCAATGATTCCACTTGACCAACTTTAACGCCACTTAAGGTGACTTTGGCGCGGGGTTTAATCCCGTTTACATTTTCAAATGTCGCGGTCAATTCATAACTGTCTTCGATGTTATTGCCGACCAAACCACTCACACGCATCGCCAAGAAGAAAATAGCGATAGCAAAAAGAATGACAAAAAAACCGACGGCCAGTTCACTCGTACGTGATTTCATTAAATACCTCCGAACATGACCGCAGTCAACACGAAATCTGATCCTAAAACACACAACGAAGAATACACGACAGTACGTGTGGTCGACGTTGCAATACCTTCTGAAGTTGGGACACAGGCATAACCCTGATAGACCGCAATCCAAGTACAAATTAATGCAAAAACAAAACTTTTGATGATGGTGCCATTAAAGACGTCTTTAAAGAATTGCACACTGTTCTCGATGCCACTCCAATAAGAGCCTTCATCTGCACCCAGAAAATCAACACCCACCAATTTACCACCCATGATGCCGACCGCAGCGAAAATCACCGACAACATTGGCAAGCTAAAAATACCAGCCCAAAGTCGAGGCGAGATCACTCGTTTTAATGGATCGACCCCGATCATTTCCATACTCGACAACTGCTCAGTGGCTTTCATCAAACCAATTTCAGCCGTTAAAGCTGAACCTGCACGACCTGCAAAGAGTAAAGCCGCAACCACAGGTGCAAGTTCACGCAATAAAGTCAGTGCAACTGCGGTGCCGAGCATCGCTTCACTACCAAAGGTCGACAGAATGCTATACATCTGCAAACCCAGTACTGAGCCAATAAATAAGCCAGATACCACAATAATCAGTAATGAAAGCACACCAACACGGTACATCTGATAAATAAACAATTTCACGCCAAGTAAAGTCGGCATGGAAAAAAGAATCTGCAGCAACATAATGGTTGCTACGCCGATTCCTCGAACACGTTCAATGACGCGTCTACCTAATGCGGCAATAGCATTCATGAACGAACCTCATGATTTAAATAGGGCTGATGACTGAATTGATAATCGACCGGACCTTCTACCGAACCCGTCAAGAACTGCTTCACAAAAGGCGAAGCATGTGCTTTTAACTGCTCAGGTGTTCCCTCGCCCTGCACTTTCCCTTCAGCTACCACGTAGATGTAATCTGCAATTGATAATGTTTCAGCCACATCATGCGAAACAATAATCGTGGTTAGATCTAAAGCTTCACGTAGCGAACGAATCAAGCGAGTTAATACCCCCATCACAATCGGGTCTTGCCCTGCAAAGGGTTCGTCATACATGATCAGCTCAGGATCGAGTGCAATTGCACGGGCCAAAGCCACACGACGATTCATACCACCTGAAAGTTCAGAGGGCATCATTTGTTCTGCACCACGTAAACCAACCGACTCTAATTTCAACGCAACAATTTCAGCGATCAAATGCTCTGGCAACTTGGTATGCGCACGAATTGGAAAGGCTACGTTTTCATATACCGACATATCGGTAAATAATGCGCCGCTCTGAAACAACATCCCCATACGCGCACGCGCAGCGAAGAGCTCCTGACGTGACATCTGTGCAATGTTTTGCCCATCAAGCAACACTTCTCCATTATCGGGAGTCAATTGACCACCAATTAAACGGAGTAAAGTCGTTTTACCTGTACCAGATGGACCCATAATTGCAGTGATCTGACCACGACGAATTTTTAAACTGACATTGTCATAAATGACGCGCTCTCCTCGCTTAAAACTCAGGTTTTTCACTTCGATCAGTGCCTGAGTCTGAGAAGACGTTTGATTATTCATAGCTGAGGATTTTCCTGCATTTTTTTCAGCATGCATACTATAAAGGATTGAAGTTTAAAATGTTACCATTGCATGAGCGCATATCCCTGCATTCCATCAGGTAAATTGTTTTTTATTATTAATGCGATTTTATAGAGGGTGTTTTCAACCCAAAAGAAGAATTTAGTTAAAATAATTGTATATATAGTAAACGATATTACACAATAAGAGTGTCAAACCGATATAAGGCATAAGTACCTCGATCATCACTGTACGCATATTTGCCAACGCGTTTCCGTTCATATTAATTATCATTAAACACATAAAGTTTGATCAAGTATACATTTTTCTGATTAAAAAGCTAATTTAAATCCATAAAAAAAACCGGTGTTTCCACCGGTTTTTTCGATATTTCTTTCGAAATTCAATTAGTCATTGAATTTACGACGTGGACGGTCTTCACCGAAAGTGCGTTCGCCACGTGGTTTATCATCACCAAAACGTTTTGGACGGTCATCGCCGAAACGTTTTGGACGATCTTCACCAAATGAACGTTGAGGACGGTCACCGTTGAATTCACGACGTGGACGATCTTCACCAAATGAACGTTTTGGACGATCGCCATAACCTTCACGAGCTGGTTTATAATCTACACGGTTACCACGGTTGTCATCGTTAGAACGACGGTCAAAACCACCTTCACGACGTGGACGATCGCTGTTAAATTCGCGACGTGGACGATCTTCAAAACCGCCTTCACGACGTGGACGATCGTTGTTAAATTCGCGACGTGGACGATCTTCGAAACCGCCTTCACGACGTGGACGATCGTTGTTAAATTCGCGACGTGGACGATCTTCGAAACCACCTTCACGACGTGGACGATCGTTGTTGTATTCGCGACGTGGACGATCTTCGCCACCGAATGAACGACGTTCGCCATCACGGTTGCCTTCACGACGTTTGAAGTTTGATTCACCTTCAAAACGACGACCGCCACCGAAACCACCACGACCACTGCGACCGCCATCACGACGACCACGACCGCCATCACGGCTACCACGTGCAGGAGGTGGAGATGGCTCAAGACCTTCAATTTCAGATACATTTAAACGTGCATCTAAGAAGTCTTCTAAAGCACGGATTTTACCGCGTTCACGGTAAGTCGCTAAAGTAATCGCGTTACCAGTACGGCCCGCACGACCTGTACGACCGATACGGTGTACATAGTCTTCGTTCTTCATTGGAAGACCGAAGTTAATTACGTGAGAAATAGTTGGTACGTCTAGACCACGTGCAGCAACGTCAGTCGCAACTAAGATTTTTGCACGACCTTCACGAATGCTACGTAAACGACGGTTACGTACAGTTTGTGGCATTGCACCGTGAAGAGCGACAACTGAGTGACCTGCTTCTGCAAGTTCTTCAGCCAACATATCTGTATCTTCTTGAGTAGATGCGAATACAACTGCTTGGTCTACAGACTCATCAGATAACCAGTGAGTCAAAAGTTTTTTCTTGTGTTCGAAACCGTCAGTCCAGTGAAGTGTCTGAGTAATGTCAGTATTTGTAGAATGACCAGTTTCAATCGCAATACGCTGTGGATCATTCATCATGCGTTCTGCAAGTGTAATGATACGCAGCGCAAATGTTGCAGAGAACATTAATGTTTGTTTACGGTTAGCAGCCAAGTCGCTGATCGCTTCTAGGTCTTCAGAGAAACCTAAGTCAAGCATACGGTCAGCTTCGTCAACAATTAACGCATCAACGTTGTCTAATTTAATTTGACGACGGTTAACCAAGTCAAGTAAACGACCTGGAGTCGCTACGACAACTTGTGCACCTTTAAGCTGTTGGATTTGTTTACCGAAAGGCATACCACCCATAATTGCAGCAATACGAACACCTTTCATGTGACGTACTAAAGCAATTGCGTCTTGGCTAACCTGTTGAGCCAATTCACGTGTAGGGCAAAGTACAAGAATAGACGGTGCAGTTACCGCTTTCATGCGCTCTTTGAAAGACATCAATGTGTCTTGACCAGCCAAAGCATTCACAGTTGGGAGTAAGAATGCAGCAGTTTTACCAGAACCAGTTTGGCTTGATACAAGAAGGTCTTTACCTTCTAATGCAGCTGGAATTGATTGTTCTTGCACTGGAGTCGGAGTAGTAAAACCTAGACCTTGTAATGCTAGTTGTAACGACTCATGTAAAGGAAAATCAGCAAAAGTTTTGCTCATAGAGTATTTCACCCCAAAAATGGGTGCTCCATTAAAAATATAAATTCAGATGGACATCGGCAAAAAGCGGCACAGCAAAAGACGCTGAAAATATAGAATCAGCGGCGATCCGAGAACGACGATGCGTATAACGCACACATGATTACAGCCGCAACCTGAAGGAATCGCTTAGCGATTGGGTGGGGCGCGAAATATCGTCCTCTCTTTGGACCGGAACGCGCATACACAATGATAGAAGAGAATGTTCAGGTAATGAACGAAATTTAGTGCGTGCGGGGATTATAGCAGAAAGTTTTTAAATGTCACCTGTTTTAGTCAACTTCAGAATATTTTTTGTAAGAAGCTTTAAATTATAGGTGTTTAAGCCATTATTTTTGACCGATTAGACAAAAATAAAGCCCTCATAAAGAGGGCTTTATTTCATTATTCTGTCAATAAACTCGAACTAAGCGTTCTATTATTTAGCAGCTTCACCCCAAGCTGGAACAACAGCTTGCATAAGCGGTTTAAGCATTTTCATAGAACATGCAAGTACTTGACCATTGTCCATTGAGTCGTTACCACCACGAGCATCAACCACAGTACCACCCGCTTCTTTCACAATAAGTTCACCCGCAGCGATGTCCCAAGGTTTCAAACCAAGTTCGAAATAACCATCGAAACGACCGGCAGCAACATATGCTAGATCAAGAGCAGCAGAACCTGAACGACGGTATTGAGCACCGGCTTCAGTCACATTTAACAATGAGTTGAAATGGTTTTTCGCATAAGAAACCACTTCGCCATTACGAATTTTACGATACGCATGACCCACTGAAAGGAAAGTGTTTTCTAAGCTGTCTTTTACATTTACACGAATACGGCGTTGATTCATCATCGCACCGCGACCACGGCTTGCAGAGAACAACTCATCTTTCACAGGGTCATAAATAACACCGTGTTGAGTTACACCTTTATGTTGAACTGCAATAGAGATACAGAAATGTGGAACACCATTGACAAAGTTTAATGTGCCATCAAGTGGGTCGATGATCCAACACCAATCAGCGTCGTGACCTTTGCCTTCTTGAAGACCAAACTCTTCGCCTAGGAAACTGTGATTTTTATAGCTTTTACGTAGGGTATCGATAGTCAATTGTTCCAAATAACGGTCTACACGCGTTACTGGACCATCAATTCCTTTTTCTTCGACTTGTAGATCGAGTTTATGACGATTTTGATGCGCTTTTAAAAGCTCTTGACCAACTAATTGAGCCGCACGCGCAGCCATAACCACCATAGGTTCCATTGAACACCCACTACAAATTTGAAGATACTGATAAAGAATAATGCATAAAAGCCCTTATATCTTATCAAATATAAGGGCTTTTAGGGAAAAAATGTTTCTAAAAATTAGAAATTCAACAAACCACTGTTTGCTTATGTTTTAGCCAGCTCTGTGTCACTGAAGCGCCAATGCCTTCAGCATCCAGTCCAGCCTGATGCAACATTTGAGCATGTGTTGCTTGATGCATGAACTCGTCAGCCAAACCTAAATTCAGCACAGGCTTAACCACGCCTGCTTGGGCTAAATATTCATTTACTGCACTGCCCGCACCCGCCATGACTGCATGCTCTTCAACTGTCACAAATAGTTGCGTACTTGCTGCGATTTGATCGATCAACTGTGTATCTAATGGCTTCACGAAGCGCATATTAATCACACGTACAGCCACATCTAGCTTTGTCGCTAAAGCCTGCCCTGCCTCTAGTGCCGCTTGAACACGACTACCAAAAGTCAGTATAGAAATGGTGTCATCTTGCTGATCATTGAAGTTTGCAACAATTTCACCACGGCCAATTTCAAGCTCAATCATCTCTTGCTGAATCTCAACACCCAGTCCATTACCACGTGGGTAACGTACCGCCGCTGGGCCTTTATACAAATAAGCCGTATGCAACATTTGACGACATTCATTTTCGTCTTTCGGCGCCATGATCACCATGTTTGGCACGGTACGCATAAAGGCATAATCATATGCACCGGCATGCGTTGGGCCATCTTCACCAACCAAACCTGCACGGTCGATACCAAATGTCACATCAAGATTTTGCAAAGCGACGTCATGAATCAGCTGGTCATAACCACGTTGTAAGAAGGTTGAATAGATTGCAACAACCGGTTTTACCCCTTCACAGGCCATACCCGCAGCCAAAGTCACCGCATGTTGTTCTGCAATGGCAACATCAAAGAAGCGCTCAGGGAACTGCTTGGCAAATTGCACCATGCCTGAGCCTTCACACATCGCTGGAGTAATCGCCAATAAACGATCATCCTGTGCAGCTTCATCACATAACCACTGACCAAAAACATCTGAATATTTCGGTGCAGTTGCCACTGCAACGGGTGCATTCACTTTACTGATGGCATGGTATTTGATTTGATCTGCTTCGGCAGGTGCAAAGCCTTTACCTTTTTTGGTATAGACATGCACTAAACGTGGGCCTGTGCGTTTTTTTAAGGCTTCAAACACATGTGTTAATTGTTCAACATCGTGCCCATCAAAAGGACCAAAGTAGTTAAAGCCAATGGCTTTAAATAAGTTATCTGCAGCATCGGTCGCAGCACAATGTAGGCGTGAGTTATACGCCCATTCAGGATGCGGTTGAATATAGGCTTCGCCATTTTCAGAAATATTCACCGATTGACCACTTTCCCAAATCGCAGCCAAATGCTTAGCAAAACCACCAGTACTGCATGAGATCGACATATCGTTGTCGTTCAATACCACCATGAGGTCAGCATTGTGTGCCACCGCATCGTTCATGGCTTCAAAAGCCATGCCCGCTGTCATCGCGCCATCACCCACGATTGCAACCACATGACAGGGATCTTGCTTGAAGCGACGTGCCAATGACATCCCAAGACCAGCAGAAATCGCTGTTGATGAATGGCCTACGCCAAAGGTGTCAAATTCAGATTCTTCACGGGCAGGAAACGCAGCCAAACCATCTTTGGCACGAATCGTCACTAATTGTTCACGACGACCGGTCAAGGCTTTATGCGGATAGGCTTGATGACCCACATCCCAAATCAGACGATCACGTGGCGTTTCAAAACAGTAATGTAATGCCACGGTTAATTCGATCACCCCAAGATTGGCACCAAAATGCCCACCACTTTGTCCGGCCGCATACAAAATAAATTGACGTAACTCATCCGCCACTTGCTCTAATTGGCTGCGCTCGAGTAAACGAAGTTGTTGAGGATGGTTAATCGTATCCAGCAACGGTGTTACAGGGCGTTGAGATGGTATTTCTTTATACAGCATAATGTGGCAAAGCCTTCTAAAGCCTGGCAAATTCCTAAGCTCGGTCTAAATGGGTAACTCGATCATATCGTCGAATTGTATCACCTTACAATCAGCCAAACTTGTAGCGATGTAATTTTTAGCAATGATCTCGTTGGGGAGATTTTGAATGAGTCAGATTATCCTGAATAATCTTCCTATTTATCAACTATTATCGTTCGCTTTATACAAAAAAGAAAATGTTCTGCATAAATTCGTCGTTGCAATTCTACCAATGTCCAAGCATTACGCTATACTTTAGCCAATTTATAATCGAATAAACGGGTTAAGCAGTGCCTATAGAATTTGTCGCAACGTCAAGATTACCGACCGCTTTTGGTGAATTCAATATTACGGTTTTTCAGGATCCTGAAACCGGTGAAGAACATGTCGCACTCTCTAAAGGACTAGAACAAGCTCCTACTGAACCTGTTTTAGTACGTATCCACTCCGAATGCCTGACTGGTGATGCCTTCGCTTCACTCAAATGTGACTGTGGCCCACAACTTCAAGCCACCCAAAAATTAATTAATGAAGCGGGTCAAGGGGTGATTTTATATTTACGCCAAGAAGGTCGCGGTATTGGTTTAACCAATAAAATCCGTGCCTATGCCCTACAAGACCAAGGCCATGACACAGTGGATGCCAATTTATTATTGGATCTTCCTGCCGATGCACGTCGTTATGATATGTGTCCTATCATGTTGAATCATCTCAACATTACTGCAGTGCGTCTAATTACCAATAACCCATTAAAAATTGAAGCGCTCCAAGAGCAAGGGGTGAATGTCGTTGATCGTGTTCCGCTTACTGTGGGTTTAAATCCATTCAACGAACAATATTTAAAAACCAAACATGATCGTATGTCGCATATGTATCAAAAGGACGATTTTTAAAAATCCTTTAAATTCTCCATAAATTAATCCCTCCAAACCTCCCTTTACAAAAGGGAGGCTTTCCCCTCTTTATTAAAGAGGGGTTAAGGGAGATTCAAATCGTCATCGAAAAAATACGATTTTCTGGAACACGTCGTTTTAATCGTAAATCAAAAGCCATGCAAATATTGCGGACAAAAGGTTTGCCCGCATCACGCACCTGAATGTGCTGATCAAAAATCTCCAGCAAACCATCTTCTTGCATTTCAGCCAATTGCGCTAATACGTCATCAAGCTCAGGAAATTGCATTTCTGGACCTGCCCAAGAAGTTTGGAAACTACACATCAAATTAAGAATATGTTTACGAATGATTAAGTCCTCATCTGTCAGCACATGCCCCCGATAGACTGGAATTTCATTCGCTTCTAAACGTGCATAATAGTCTTCAATTTTCTTTTCATTTTGTGCAAAGCTGTACCAACTGTCACTGATCGAGGATAAGCCGAGACCAATCATTACTTGGGTTTTCGATGCGGTATAGCCCATAAAATTACGGTGCAAACTGCCCTGCTGAAAAGCTTGATACATCGGATCTTGGGTTAATGCAAAATGATCCATCCCAATTTCATGATAGCCATGCGCTAGTAACTTTTTTTTACCCTCTTCATAGCATTGGCGCTTTAAATCATCTTTCGGGACATCAGCATCTTTAAAACCACGCTGACCATTGCCCTTAATCCACGGCACATGTGCATAGCTATAAAAGGCTAGACGATCTGGCATCAAACGAGTGGTCTGTTCAATGGTATGCAACACATCGTTTAAATCCTGAAATGGCAGACCAAAAACCAAATCATGTGAAATAGAGGTATAGCCAATATCACGTGCCCACTGTGTTACTTGTTCAACATGTGCAAAGGGCTGAATACGGTGGATGGCTTTTTGCACTTTTTCATTATAATCCTGCACCCCATAGCTCACGCGTCGAAACCCAACTTCGTACAAGGCTTGTAAATGCTCACGTGTGGTATTGTTCGGATGCCCTTCAAAACTAAATTCATGTGCATCAGCAATATCTGCCTGCGCTAAAATCCCTTGAATCAACTGGGTGAGATGCTCAGGAGAAAAGAAAGTAGGCGTTCCCCCGCCCAAATGAATTTCTTTAATTATTGGCCGGTCGACCAAGAGCTGACAATATAAGTCCCATTCTTTCAGCACCGCCTGAATATAAGGCAGCTCCATCTCATGTTTTTTCGTAACTTTTTTATGGCAACCACAAAACGTACATAAGCTTTCACAAAATGGCAGATGAATGTACAGACTGATGCCTTCGAGGTGATTGCTCTCATCAAATGAACGCTTCAAGCCCTGTGTCCACTGTTGCAATGAAAACTCAGCTTCCTCCCAATACGGCACGGTTGGATAACTGGTATAGCGTGGACCTGGTACATTATATTTTTGAATTAAAGAACTCGCCTGCTGAGACATCGATGCACCATTTCAATCAATGAGATTCAATTTAAATCTACCTTATGATTATTGTGCTGAGCTTCAGAAGTGAATTCAACCTAGCAAATTTGTCGGAATAGCCCCAATTTTGGCCTGAGTACTTCTGCTCACTACGCAGGAACTTTTGGTTTAATCACTAGATTTCTAGATTTAAAGCAAAGAGCCGATGCTGAGTATCGGGAAAAATGCCTTAAGTTTTCACGTAATTTATGCTTTGATGACACTTATCTTTAAATTATTTTAATAAAGGTCACCATGCAGAATCCAACTTCAGCCGATATTCAACGTGTAGATGAATTCCTTCGCGATTTACAGGCACGGATTTGTGCCGCATTGGAACAGCAAGAACGTGCTGGTGGCGGAAGTGCCGAATTTGCGATCGATGACTGGGAGCGCCCTGAAGGTGGTGGTGGTCGCTCACGTGTTCTACAAAATGGGACGGTGATTGAAAAAGGTGGTGTGATGTTCTCGCACATCAACATTTCAAAATTACCTGCCTCAGCGACTGAACGCCATCCCGCTATTGCAGGTGCAAAAGCGCAAGCCATGGGCGTGTCATTGGTAATTCACCCGAAAAACCCCAACGTCCCAACCTCACATGCCAATGTGCGTTTATTTGTCGCGGAAAAAGAAGGACAAGATCCGATTTGGTGGTTTGGCGGTGGTTTTGACCTCACTCCATTTTATCCAAATGATGAAGATGTCTTGTCTTGGCATCAAACTGCCCATGATCTTTGTGCCCCATTTAGCGATACGCTCTATGATGAACATAAGAAATGGTGTGATGACTATTTCTATCTCAAACACCGTGATGAACAACGTGGTGTGGGTGGTTTATTCTTTGATGATCTCAACCAATGGGACTTTGAAACCTGTTTCAAATATATGCAGGCCGTCGGTAATGGTTATTTAGAGGCAATTTTACCGATCTTCCAAAGAAACCAAGACAAAGCCTATACCGAAGCACAACGAGACTTCCAACTTTACCGTCGTGGTCGTTACGTTGAATATAACCTGGTCTATGACCGTGGCACCTTATTTGGTTTACAAACTGGTGGGCGTATTGAATCCATTTTAGTAAGTATGCCACCTTTGGCGGGCTGGTCATATCGTCCTGAATGGGAAGAAAATTCTGCTGAAAAAAGACTGACTGACTTTTATTTAAAACCGCAAGATTGGCTGAATACGCTGAAATAAAACGGATAAACGTGTATTTGCCTCTGTCCATCAGGGGCTTTTCATTGCCTTTTAATTAAAGTATTTGTATTTCTAGGTAATATCTTGATGCATAAATAAATTTTTTAAGCATTTACTTTGTAATCATATTGCTCAACAATGACACATCTTTTAAACAGCTTTAAGCTATGTCATTGCACAATGTGTCAATAAACTCATGGCTGTAACTTTCTTGTACGGAGTACAACGCACATGACACATCAAACACTCAATAAAAAAGCAGTCAGTCTTACTGCCTTGGTGTTTTGGAGCTTTGCTGTTGTGCTGATCAGCGCTATCAGTACTAATATTTTTTCCGAAACGTCTTTGAATGATAATTTGGCCATTGGCTTCATGGTGGTTGCCTTGATTGGTTTAGTCATTAGTGCTGCCAGCATCTTGATTCAAAGCGTCTTAGATATTTGTAATCCTTAATTTTCCCCCTTTATTTCACGATTTTAAGACTGCCCGAACTTTAGCCATCATCAGATTTGGCGTATATTGTCTGCTCTTTCACATCTACATGGACGCTGTGCAATGAGCAAACAATTTGCCGTGATTGGCAACCCGATTGAACAATCACGCTCACCTGAACTTCATCATGCCTTCGCTGAAAAAACAGGCCTCGACATTCAGTACAGCAAACGACTTGCGCCACTTGATGGTTTTCAGCACAGTGTCGAATCCTTCTTTGCCGAAGGTGGCATCGGTATGAATGTCACTGTTCCGTTTAAAGAACAAGCCTATGCACAATGTGCCGTCCTTACTGAACGTGCCAAAATTGCAGGTGCGGTCAATACACTATGGATGCAAGATGGCACACTCCATGGCGATAATACCGATGGACAAGGCCTAGTCGATGCCATCCGTGCCTTAGATTGGAATTTAGAACAGAGCGATATATTGATCATTGGTGCAGGTGGTGCAACACGTGGCGTGATTTATCCGCTGGTACAAGCTGGGGCCAAAAAAATCGTCATTGCCAACCGTACTTTAGCGCGTGCTGAACAATTGGTCGCTGACTTAAAAACTGCTGTACCCAATGCTGAACTTGCAGCCATTGCCCTCGCCGACTTAGCAGGTCAATTTGATCTGGTGATTAACGCAACATCGGCCAGTTTAACGGGTGATGCACTGATTTTGCCTGAAGCTTTACAATTTACACATGCTTATGAAATGGCCTATGGCAAACCGTCGACATTTTTGGATCAAGCCAAAGCACGCCATGTTCCAACCTCAGAAGGTTTTGGCATGTTGGTTGGTCAAGCGATTGAATCTTTTTCCATTTGGAATGGCGTCAAACCTGATCTAAAAGACTTTCTATAATTCAAAATGATTTGCTCAATTCACTTTCTGAGCAGTCGAAACACCTAAAAAAAGAACCTCAATTGAGGTTCTTTTTTTGATCCAACTTAGTTCTTGTGTTTTTGTATCGCCTTATAGGTCTCATAATAAGCCGATTGGCTGAACAACTCTTCGTGTTCTGCTGCTAGGCCTTGCAATGACGCTTCTGATAATTTTCCTTTGATATCATCAGCAAAGGCTTGCGCATAGATTTTTGATGCTTTCACCAAATGCGCTTTTTCAGTTCCTTCCAGTTCATAACTGGCTAAAAAGTTTTGTTGATATAAATGTGCAAAAATCGCCTGATCAGTCTTATAAGTTTTTTGCAATTGTTTCCATTCAACCTGAGCTTTGTACTCGCCAATTCCTGACTGTACATAATGGTTGACCGAAGAACCTAAGTCATCAAAGTCTTGATAGCGATGCAAAGCATGCTTATCACGTAATTGATTTAAACGTTTCAGCGCATTGCCTGTTGGCTCTTTTAAGCCATCAACAAATCGATACGCATAGACTTCCGCAATTTCATTCAAATCATTGGCTGAGTAATAACGCACATATTGAGCGCGATAGTTAGCAAATGCCACGACAAATGCCGCTTGATAGGCTTTCACTTCAGATTGATGGCGCTTATAACTTTGCAAAGCCACAGTACTGAGATATTCAGGAAGTTCGATTTCTTCATTTGTAGCACGGACATCATCAACCGATGCAGTTTCTGCTTCAACAAGCAAAGGATCATTTCCCGTGATTGGCGCAAGCAGACCTTTCAACATATTTTCAAAGAGTGAATCTTTACTGACTTCCTCAATGGATTTTGCCTGTTTCATGGCTTGACGATCAATTTTAGTCGCATTGCCATAATTCAAAATTTGGTTGCTACTTTTTAGCTTTAATTGACCAAGACGTGGCTCATTAAAAGCCAATTGATAGTCCATTGCTTGGACTCGGCCTTTGTGATCTAAGCCTACATCCATCACGACATTCGAAGATGATTTATCCTGTGCATTCAGCACCTGCGCAATTTCAACTTGATGCTTTTGCCATAATTGCTGGAATTGTTGGACATCGACAAGTTGTTCACTTTGATATTGCTGGAATACTGGTTTTAACTGCTCAACGGCGTCCGAAATCTCTGAATCTGTATTGGATGCGTCCGCAGCAGAGGCCGATGGTACAGCATCTTCTTGCAACGGTATTACCCGAACATCTTGATAATCCTGACACAGCGTGACTTTACCAATCGGCACCTGTTTGGTGTTCATCAAGGCCTGACAGACTTCCTCAGATAAGTTCGCTGTTTCATCATCATCTTCGGAAGCCGCATAAGCTTCGGTTTCTTCTGTATCCGCACTATAGACTTCTTCGTCATCAGCCGCGGTCGCCTCCGCATATGCACTTGCAGTATCGATCGCGTATTCAGCAGATTCAGCTGCAGAAGACGTTTGTTCTTCTTCCGTTTCATCTTGGTGATACATCAGGCCATGCATTTTCGCATTGAGCAGCTCATTCACACGTTCTACAGATACATAAGCCGCATCATAGTCTTCATCCTCAGCTGCTGCCGCTACTGCAGTCCCTCCCGCCGCTTCAGCCGCAGCCATCGCCTCTTCGGAAGCACTGTGATGCACAGCAGCGTCCACAGATTCATCTTGCTCAGCGTCACTATTGCGCTGACCTTTGATTTGCGTGGTGTAATAGTTGGCGTTCACAAAATCAAAAAGTTCAAGCTGGGTGTATAGCGCATCGAGATCACCCACATAGCGGATTTTTTTAGTCAGCCCTGCATTTTTTTCATCACGTGTTAAAGCAATATTTTGCACTTGATTCGGCTCTGCCAAGACATAGGGCAAAGCATTCATTTGTTTTAAATAGTCAGCAAATTTTTTCAAATCGTACTGAGCAATCGTGTCTTTATGTTTTGAAAAATCCACATAAGCCAAGCTGCTTTGGCTTTCACGATTCACCATAAACGGCATGAACGCAAAGTAGTTGGTATAAAATTTATGTTGCTTAAAATCAATGATCATCGGCAATTGTGCATTGACCTGCAAGGTCGGTTTTTGATAACTCAGTTGTAAGGTTAAGGCAGCAAGTTTTTCTCTAAAATGTACTGAACCGCTATAGCTAAACTGTAAATCATTCAACACATTCAGTAGTGATTGTGCAATTTTGGATTGCGGAGAAACGCCATCCTCTTCATCGCTATAGCGCGCTGATGGAGGGATTGATTCATTGGCAATGGCTTGATAGAGCTGTTTCTTTTCTTTTTGGCTAAATGGAATATTTTGGGTTTTAATCAACTGATCCAGTTGTTTTTTAAGTTTAGGATCCAGCTCTGGCTGTGTACTAGTTGCAGGTTTTGACTTGGTTTCAGGCTTTTTTTCATCGAACTGAATATCGGTCTGAATTGAAAATTGCCCTTTCATGTCATAACTGGCATTTTCAAACATTGCGTTTAAGCCTTGAGTGGCTTGTTGCCCGAGAGACTGATCCGTTGAATTGGTTTTTATGACATGTTGAGCACACCCAGTAATACTCAAACCCAGTAAACAAAGTGTTATATATTTTAATCGCATAATTGTACGAAAGACCTAAGTTCTTTATGATTTATTAAAAGAAAAAAATGATCAAAAGATCAACATCAAGTCTATCAGAAGTTTATTTTTCACATGTTGGTTAAATATTACAATTCGCCTTTCTGACATTTTTTAAGGGCGTATTCATCAATGTTTTTTAGATGAAATTATGAATAATCAAATCATCAATACAGATAATCCAAAAAATTTAGATATTAGGATTAAGATTATGCCTGCATATAAAGCGCCTTTACACGATATTCGTTTCTTAATGAATGAAGTACTCGATTACCCAGCACATTACAAAACTTTGTCTAATGGTGAAGCTGCTGATGCAGACACTGTCGACATGATTTTAGAAGGTGCAGCGGATTTTTGTGAAAACATCCTTTCGCCTTTAAACCAAACGGGTGATGAAGAAGGCTGTCATTTTGAAAATGGCGATGTAAAAACACCAAAAGGTTTTAAAGAAGCCTATGACCAATTTGTACAGGGTGGCTGGCAAGGTCTGTCTTTCCCTGAAGAATTTGGCGGTCAAAACTTGCCACAGTCGTTGAATCTCATCAAATCTGAAATGATGGGTACAGCAAACTGGTCATTCCAAATGTATCCAGGCCTCAGCGTAGGTTGTATCAACACCATTCTACAATTTGGTTCAGAAGAACAGAAAAACCAATATTTACCGAACCTTGTTGCTGGAACTTGGTCAGGCACCATGTGCTTAACTGAACCTCAATGCGGTACCGACTTAGGTCAGGTAAAAACCAAAGCGGAACCTCAAGCTGACGGCAGCTATGCAATTTCTGGTACAAAAATCTTCATCTCTGCGGGTGAGCATGATTTAACAGATAACATCGTGCATATCGTACTTGCTCGTCTTCCAGATGCTCCTGCAGGTACTAAAGGGATTTCATTGTTCATCGTTCCAAAATTCCTTGTGAATGCAGACGGTTCAGTGGGCGAACGCAACCCTGTGACTTGTGGTTCGATTGAACACAAAATGGGGATCCGTGCTTCAGCAACAGCTGTGTTGAACTTTGACAATGCGATTGGTTACTTGATCGGTGAAAAACACAAAGGCCTACACGCAATGTTCACCTTTATGAACACTGCACGTATTGGTACAGCGATCCAAGGCATTGCACATGCTGAATTGGCATTCCAAGGCGCTCTTCCATATGCCAAAGAACGTATGTCTATGCGCGCACTTTCAGGTAAAAAAGATCCTGAAAAAGTAGCCGATGCGATTATTCACCATGCAGACGTACGTCGTATGCTTTTAACTCAAAAAGCGATCGCTGAAGGCGGCCGTTCAATGATTTACTATGCAGCTCAAATTGCGGACAAAATGACTGATGCTTTAACCCGCGGTGATACAGCAGCGTTTGAAGCACATGATGACCACTTAGGCTTCTACACCCCGATTCTCAAAGGTTTCTTAACCGAAATGGGTTATGAAGCTGCAAACCATGGTATGCAAGTATACGGAGGTCATGGTTATATTAAAGAATGGGGCATGGAACAAATTGTTCGTGACTCACGTATCTCTACTCTCTACGAAGGCACAACCGGTGTTCAAGCACTAGACTTGATTGGTCGTAAAGTTCTGCTGACCTCTAAAGGTAAAGTGATTCGTGACTACACAGCTGAAATCTTGAAGTTCTGTGGTCAACATGCACGTAACAAATACATGCGTCGTTTTGCGTGGGACTTAACGAAGCTTTGCGCACAGTGGAATGCATTAACGGTTCGTATCATGCTTGCAGCACGTAAAGACCGTGACATCGTATCTTCTGCATCTGTAGATTTCTTAATGTTCTCTGGCTACGTGATGATGGCTTATTTCTGGGCACAACAAGCTGCCGTAGCTTCTGAAAAATTAGCAGAAGGCAATGGTGCAGAAGTTCCTGAGTTCTATAAAGCAAAAATCAAAGTGGCTGACTTCTACTTTGAACGTCTATTACCACGCTCACAAGGTCACGCTGAAGCAATGGTTAACCCATCGAAGACCATGACTTCTTTGGCTCCTGAACACTTTAGCTTTGACTACTAAGCTTTAAACCGAGTTAAATGACTCTATAAAAAGACCGCTTCGGCGGTCTTTTTTGTCTTCTCTTTTAATTTTGATCTATAGGAATTACGAGTAGTATTCTTAATTTCTTCATGAGGTAATAACAATGTATAAAGATGAACTTTATATGGAGAAATTTTGTTGTATTTTTCAACAAAAATAGAACACCTTATCGCTAAAACATAATTTTATTTAATAAATATTAAATACTTAAAGTAAATTTAACTCCATAATTTTAGCTTTACATTTGTATCTCATACAACTTCATATCTTCTGCATAGCCTCCCCCTATGATGACTTCATTAATTCATAGAGAGCGTAACCATGAAAAAATTGATGTCTTCATTGATGATTGGTCTGATTGCAACAACTGCGACAATGTCTGCAATGGCAGCGCCTGCATTCGATCATAAAAATCCACCACCTGCTGCACACTTTGATAAAAAACCTGTGCCACCTAAAGCAACACATCACAAATCTGCTGGGCCCCACATGGTGAACAAAGAACATCAACAAGCTCATGCGAAATTTGCCAAACAAAACCATAAGGCCACAGCATTTAAAGCCAATCAACACAAACCTGTACCGCAGCATAAATTACCCCCTATGCCACCGAAACATCGTTAAGTTAAACTCAAAAAAAGACCGCGAATGCGGTCTTTTTTAATCTTTACTTTGCTTTATCAGCAATAAATTCTTTGATCTCTATGGGTTTATCTTTCACCAACTCAACTGTCCCTTCATTCACACCATTAAAGTTTTTAAAATGAATAGAAACGCCTTGTTCATTGGCAAGTCGTACACCACTTCCAGAAACCGCTCGTTTCAACTCATAAACCCGATCAGAATTATCCGTCAATTGTGCGGTTTCAAAATTATCTTTGGTTTTTAACTCAAGGCTTAGATCTTGTGGCCCTGTAAAGTGAATCACTTGCTCGTCCTGAGCAATAGCAATGTCATTCGACGGAGTAGTTGCTGACGCTGGTTCAGTTGATACCGTGTTTTCTACTGTAGCCTTTTTATCTGCACAACCAATCAAAGCTAAACTGAATACTGCAGCACTTAAAATATATTTCATTTTTAGGATAGTCCTTCTTGTAATATGTATTGGATTATTACAGGTCTAATTTTACAAATTGGACGCAAACTACATTAGAAATATAAAAATTTACGTGCTTTTTAAATTAAAAAAACAATTTTTCAATAGCATTCATTACAAAAACTCTTCCAACACTGAGTTTAAAAAGATATGCCCCTGTTCAGTACAAGACAAACGCGCAGGATCATTCACCATCAATTGACGCTGACGTAATGAAGCCAATAATTCAGAGATTGGCGCTAAACTCTCACCCGTTCTCTGCGTATACAAACTTGCATCTACACCATGATTTAGCCGTAAAGCATTCATCATAAATTCAAAAGGCATATCTTCTGACTCAATGCGTTTAAACTGAAGATTCTCCGCTGGGACTTTGGCTAAATAGTCTTTTGGCAGGCGGGTTTTTTGGAAACGGTACACTCCATCTGGAAGGGTCACTTTGCCATGTGCGCCTGCGCCAATCGCCAAATAATCGCCAAACTGCCAATAATTTAAATTATGTGCCGACGACTTTTCTTTACGCCATGCAGATACTTCATAATTGATAAAGCCTTGCGCTGTTAAATAGGCTTCGCCCTGCGCTTGAATCTCTTCAAGCACATCATCGACAGGCAGAATCGGCTGGGTGCGGAAAAAGACCGTATTCGGCTCAATCGTCAACTGATACCACGACACATGCGTTGCGCCATTTTCCACAGCCAATTTCAAATCCAAAAGCGCTTGCTCAATGGTTTGTTCAGGCAAGCCATGCATCAAGTCGACATTTATCCGTTCAAAACCTGCCTCTTTTGCATGCTGAATGGCAGAAATCGCATCATCATTCGAATGAATCCGCCCCAGCTTTTTCAGCTGGTCGGTATTAAAACTTTGCACACCGATAGATAGACGATTAATCCCTGCATCTAAATAACCGGCAAAAGGATCGTGCTCAACCGTGCCCGGATTGGCTTCCAAGGTAATTTCACAGTCCGCTTCAAATGGCACTAACGCTTTGAGTTGAGCAAATAACCATTGATAGCCTTTGGATGAAATGAGCGATGGTGTACCCCCACCAATAAATACACTATGAATAAGGCGACCCTGAGCAAAATCGACTTGCGTTTTAAAGTCTTCAACCAACGCCTGTAAATATTCTTGCTCTAAGTCTAAAGACAATTCACCATTCGGCACCGCATGCGAATTAAAGTCACAGTATGGACATTTGCGCACACACCACGGCATATGAATGTATAAAGATAACGGAACAACTGCAGGATTTAATTCAGCCAAGGAGATTGCTCAAAATGCGTTGAAGAATGCTGCGTATTTTAACATGACTGCATCAGAGTGCTTGTGAAAACTCTGATTGAATACAGTAGACTGATCATATTAAAAAAGAATTTGCTGATAACAAGATGAAAATAAGCAGCCATTTATTGTACTTACTGCCGCTCGCGATGGGTGTTGGTATCGCCATGACCATTCAAACAGCGATCAACAGCCAATTGCGTGAATATTTATATTCACCGCTGCAAGCTGCCCTTTTTTCTTTTTTGGTTGGTACAATAGTCCTCGCCTTTATGGTGTTTTTTCAATCGGTCGAAAAACCGGACTTTGCAAGTTTTGCTCAAATCCCTTGGTATTTATGGCTGGGGGGATGTTTGGGTGTTTATGCCATCAGTATCAGTATTTATACCGCACCGAAACTGGGTTTTTTATCCCTCTCCGGTCTGATTATTTTTGGACAGATCTTAATGTCGATGGTAATTGACCATTTTGGCTTGCTCGGCACTGAAAAAACCCCGATTAACTGGCAACGCTTATTGGGTGGCGTGGTGATTTTTATTGGTGTGCTTCTCACTTTCCAACGCTAAGACCTCATTCCTAAGCACCTCACAAGAAATGAGTACATTCTGTGTCTATTGTCACGGCTGTAACAAGCAGCAAGTATGAATTAAAACAACTGTTTCATTTAATGATCCCGATATTGATCACGCAGTTTGCGCAAGCGGGATTTGGTCTCATTGATACCATCATGGCTGGACACATGTCCGCCAATGACCTTGCAGCCATTGCGGTCGGGGTCGGCTTATGGATACCAGTCATGCTGCTGTTCAGCGGCATTATGATTGCCACCACCCCATTGGTTGCCGAAGCCAATGGTGCTCGGACGCCTGAAAAAATTGCCACCATCGCCCGTCAGTCTTTGTGGGTCGCATTATTTTTAGGGATCATTGCCGCATTAGTCTTACAAGCTATGCCGCTGCTTTTACCGTTATTGGGTGTCCCTGAAGTATTACTTCCGAAGGCGAGCTTATTCTTACACGCCATTAGTTTAGGTATGCCTGCTGTCACCATGTACGCAGCTTTACGTGGTTACTCAGAAGCATTGGGGCATCCACGTCCAGTCACTGTGCTGAGTCTGCTGGCCTTATTGGTGTTAATTCCACTGAACTTTATTTTTATGTATGGTTTAGGCCCAGTCCCTGAACTGGGTTCTGCTGGATGTGGATTTGCCACCGCGATTTTGCAATGGTTAATG
This sequence comes from Acinetobacter sp. YH01009, assembly GCF_013420765.1. Taxonomy (NCBI): domain Bacteria; kingdom Pseudomonadati; phylum Pseudomonadota; class Gammaproteobacteria; order Moraxellales; family Moraxellaceae; genus Acinetobacter; species Acinetobacter sp. YH01009. Next base: position 97,935 of record NZ_VOYE01000006.1, read on the forward strand.
TTCTTTGCTTTGGCGATGTACGTTTTCAAAGGATCGGCCTATCAAAAGACCCAACCTTTCGCTGCCTTTGAAAAAATGAACAGTGAATGGATCAAACGTATCTTAAAACTTGGCTTTCCCATTGGCTTAGCCATTTTCTTTGAAGTCAGTATTTTTAGTACAGCCGCTATTGTTTTGAGTCCCTTAGGCGAAGTTACCATTGCAGCGCATCAAGTCGCCATTTCGATTACCTCGCAATTGTTTATGATTCCCATGTCACTGGCGATTGCGCTGACCATTCGAGTTGGTACCTATTATGGGGAAAAGAACTGGCTAGCGATGCGAAAAGTCCAAAAAGTTGGGATGTTGACAGGAACGGTATTTGCCCTGATTACTATGCTGTTGCTTTGGCTTTTACGTAATGAAATTGTGTCACTGTATACCAATGACTATGATGTGACTCAGCTTGCAGTATATTTGGTCTTGTTCGCGATTGCCTATCAGTTGATGGACGCATGGCAAGTCAGTGCCGCAGGGTGTTTACGCGGCATGCAAGACACTAAAGGGCCGATGTGGATCACCATGATCGCGTATTGGATCATTGCCTTCCCTGTCGGGATCTATCTTGCACGCTTCACCACGACTGGTGCTGCAGGCGTTTGGATTGGCCTAATTGTGGGTCTGACTGTCGCCTGTATACTGCTACTTACACGTTTATTTATGATGAATAAGCGTTTAGCACATGCAGGATAAGCCCTAAAAAATCATCTAAAAAGTTAATTAAAAAAGACGGCTACGCTATGCAGAAGATTAATGCAAATTAACACCCTGCATAGCAACGCCATAAATAAAAAGCACGAAGAAGAGGAAAATAAACATGTCCCATGTATTTCGCTCGATCAGTCTCTGTCTGAGCTTAGGCTTTTCCATGTCACTACAGGCTGAACAGTCAATCAACCGACATGAATTTCCTTTATATCACGCACCCATCAAAGTCCAATCACAACCCGAATTTGATTACATCAATCAAGCACTTTGGACAGCCTTTCGCTTTTATCATGAACAACAAGCAGACTCATATACCGCACGTTTAAAATTAAGTTGTCAGCAGTCTGGTATGACGTATACCTATCAGGACTTCATCAAGGCCAATCAAAAGTTTGCCTCTGCGGATGATCAGGATTTTATCGTGACGCAAAACCTCATCACCTTGAATGAAAATTTACACCATAACCAATGCAGTAAATATCTCAGTCCACATTTAGAACTGGAAAAAACTGAATCGAGCGAAGCAGCAAAAACCAACTAATTAAGCGCCTCGATGGCATTTTTTAAACTTTGTGGCACTTGGCTGTCGTCCTCTACGTCTTTCACGATCGCCTGCCCAACAATCACATCTGTCCCATTAAAACTCATGGTCGGTGAGCCATACAATTCATAGCCTTCATTTAAAGCTTTGGTCACACGGGCACAGAAATTGACATCATCTTTACCGGTTAAATAGCGATACACTTTCATCGTTCAGTTCTCTTCTAGCGACGCGATATTTTAAACCATTCAGCGCGTGGCTTAAATTTGCCTGAATTATTTTCAGTATTTACATTTTTGCCCATCGTTTTATCAATGGAAATAAAGTCTTAACAATTTAAAGTAGGCAGTTTGTGTTTTGTCGCCTATGATCGGTAATAGATAATAAATGATGATCTTGAGGAACATCACATGGCAAAAACGGCTAGCACACCGGGTCGTCGCTTTATGAAACTTGCCAGTATGACGGCAAGCATTGCTACTAAAACCGTTTCCAATTCCATCCGCAATATCACTGCCGATGAAGAACAGAAAAATGCATCTCGCAGTAAACTTTTTCAGGACATCGGTCTGCAAATTGCAGACACTTTGGGTGAAATGAAAGGTGCGGTGATGAAAGTCGGACAAATTGCCTCGCAGTACAAAGACATTTTTCCACCTGAAGTCGCAAAAGCCATTAGTAAATTACAACGCCAAGCGCCAGCCATGCCTTTTGCTGAAATTAAGGCCCAAGTAGAACAAGAACTCGGCAAACCCCTCGCGCAAATTTTTAAAAGTTTTGAAGAACAACCTTTTGCCGCTGCATCCATTGGGCAGGTGCATAAAGCCGTGTTACCTAATGGTCAGCAGGTTGTAGTGAAAGTCCAATATCCGGGTGTCGAAGAAGCCTGTGAAAGTGACTTAAAACAAGTTCGGCTTGCACTTCGTCTGATGGGCGTATTGAAAATTGATCGGAAGTTACAAGACAAGCTATTTCGTGAAATTCAGGACAGTTTGGACAACGAACTGAACTATGAAATTGAAGCGCAAAACTTAGATGTGGCCCGTGCGTTTCATAGTGCGCTGGATGACAAAATCATCATTCCACAGGTCTATAAAGATTATTCTTCACGTCATATATTGACTTTAAGCCTAGAGCTTGGCGACAGTATAGAAACTGCCAGCACATGGTCACAAGAAACCCGAAATGCCTTGGGAAGACGGTTATTCCGTGCCATTGGCCGTGAAATTTTCTTCCTTAAACGTTTCCACTGTGACCCACATCCGGGCAACTTCGCCTTTCGTGAAGATGGTTCAGTCATCGTGTATGACTACGGCGGTGTGAAAACCCTGTCTCCTGAAATCGTGTCACACTTTAAGCAATTGATTAATGCTGCACGCAAGCACGATATTCCACTGATGGAACAGCAACTCGATGCCCTACATTCCCTCAATGAACTCGGTAAATTCCCTGCGGAGTTGTATGAACAATGGCTTGAAGTACTGATGCGTCCACTGACCACACAATACGACTTTGCTGAAAATTCAGCGCACCATGACGGGGTAGAATTAATTAAGCCATCTCTTAAATACTGGGATGTGTTTAAACCGTCACCGGATACCTTGATGGTGAACCGGACTGTTTCAGGGCATTATTGGAATTTGATTCATTTGAAAGTGAATGACAATCTCAATGATCTCTTTGATGAGTTGGTCCCACCTAGCGCTTAAGGGAACATGAAGCGCTGATTGCCTGATGAATTTCGGGCAATATTTGCATTTTTAATTGTTATGTTATAACATTTCTTTAATCAATAAATTTAAGGAACAGAAGAATGCGTGCCAACATCCATCCCGAATACCGTGAAGTGCTCTTTCATGACACCAATGCCAATGCCTTTTTTGTGATTGGCAGTACTTTAAGTACCAATCAAACCAAAGAGTTTGAAGGCAAGACTTATCCGTATGTGACACTCGATATCTCAAGTGCATCACACCCTTTTTATACAGGTGAACAACGTCAAGTAAATAATGAAGGACGTATTGCGAACTTTAATAAACGCTTTGCGCGTTTCAAACGCTCACAATAAGTTCAGTTTCGATTAAGTTTTTGCTTTTAAAATTAAAGCATTGAAGAAGTTCAGGGTTCCCCTCCTCCAGCCTGAGCTTCTTTTTTTTATGTCTGAAATTTTGTGGATTTCAAGCGTTGTTTTAAACATCTATTTTTAAAATCGACTGAAATAAGTAATATCCCAGTCCCAATACGATGACGCCAATCACCACACTGGAAATGGCATAACTAAATGCCAGCCCACTTTGCCCTTGTCTAAGCAGTTGAAAGGTTTCTAAGCCGAAACTGGAAAATGTGGTAAAGCCACCTAAGATCCCGACCATAAGCAATAAGCGTGCTTCATTTTGTAGAACGGGATATTTTTGGCTAAATGCAAACAACACACCTGCACAAAAGCAACCTAAAATATTCACCCACCATGTTGCCCACGGAAAGAGCACGGTTGGCTTGGCCAATAACAGTCCTGCTGCATAGCGAAGTGTTGCCCCAATTGCGCCGCCACATGCGACCAAAAGCCAGTTCATAGTTGTCCTACTTCAACATCATTGGTATCTACAATTTAGGCAACAGACTGCCTAAGGTCTCCCTTCAATATACACGCATTTAATTTACGCAAATAGTGTTAAATGTTTGGGCCAAAGCTTGCTATAGTCTGCAACACTTTGCGGTATTTTTTATTGAAAGAGGACATTATGGCTCAGGAATTATTAGATCAACTTCAAGCAGGGACTGCGAAATTTTCAGATGTGATTGCATTTATTGAAGCGCGTTATAACCACACAGCAACCGCTTTTACCAATGGCAAACAAGCCAATGCAGCAACTGAAAACCAAGGCAGTGCCAAAGTATTTTCTTTTGCCCAATTGAATGGTCTAAACCAAGCTGAAACCTTAAGTCTTTTTGCTGAACATTATGCTGCTGTATTGGCAACACCAGACGCAACTGACCACCAAAACATTCGCCAATTTATGCAAAATGGTTGGGAAGGTATTCAATTTGACGGTCAAGCGCTCAGCGCGAAATAATGCCTAGGTAGACGTTCTAAATCAGTTCGTCTGCAATAAAAAAGCCAGTACAAATACTGGCTTTTTTTATCGTTCATCATCTGTTCACATCAGGACACTCGAACTCTGCAAGTCCATTCAGCCATCGCGGTTTTTTCCCAAGCTCGTGCATGCTTCAAATGTAGTAATTCTTCACCCGCAGTCGTTGCGGTAAAACGATAAGTTTTTTGACCGCCTCCGCCTAGTACTGGTGTCGTATCCGCATCAGCTTGCTGTTGAGCTGACTGAAACACTTCTTCAACTTTAAAAAGTTTCGGTTGCTCAGCCAAAGACCATACATACCCAGTACTTGGATTTTCGTTTAACAGCACTTCCAAAGTCTGTCCACGATCCATCTCAAGCAAAGTCGGACAACTTTGCTGTTCAGTAAATACATGGGTTTTCCCATCTACAGTTGAACTCATACTGGTACATCCACCAAGCGCCAAACCACTCGCCATCATTAGACTCAAAATAAACTTTTTCTTTATCGTCATTTTCATCATCAAATTATTTTACCTTGAATCTAATGCACACCGATTTCAAATACGATCTCGATGCAATCGAAGTTTAGCCTTTAACTTTTTCAATCCACTGAATCGAACTGACACGAAAAACCTCACAAGCCCCATCACCCGTATCTGTTGGGGTCAAAGATGAAGTCCAAACCAAATCTTTGTCTTTCACCTCAACCAAATCCCCTTTTAAACGCACGAGATCGCCACGTTTTACTTGAGTAATTTGTTTCGCAATTTGCGGGTTTGCAGGAATGATGTGCATATTCGACACCATCATCATGGCTTGCTTTTGCGGTACAGGAACACGATCCATTTTCCAATTTAAGAAACGGTCATATTGATTGACTGAAATCGTACGAGCAATTTCTGGCTCTGCAAATAAGCCCCAGCTGACTGCATAATCGATCGGAGAAAATTTTGCTTGTTCATCTGTTTGATAGGTTTTAGAACCTAAAATTCGGAAATCACCTTTAAATTCTTTCAAGGTAGAAATCGACTGGCCTTTGGCAGCAGGTGCTAAGCCTTTGGCAATATTATAATCTGAAGACGCTTGGACACCGACATTCAATAAAAAGCCTGCAAGCACAGTACTTAATGCAATTCGCTTGATCATCGCGTTATCCTCTTACCCTGTAATACTTCACATTACTCAATTTTAATTCTGCAATTGAGCCGACTTCATCTATACATAATGCCCCAACCTGAACATGAGCTTAAAATCCCGTAGGTTGAGCATGATGAATGTCGTTTTCACTAGTTGTAACTCTATATTACGCACACAGTCTGCATAAACCTTATGAACTTGGTAACAAAATGCTGTTATTCAGTCAATTGGCCCATATCCATGCCCTACCACATGATTTAAAATTAAAAAGACATGAATTACACTTTAAAAAAAGCCAACAACAATACTCGCTATGATTTATAAATTTTATCAACAACACATTTTTCCGCATCTTTTAAATCAAGTCATGCAAGTGCCGAGCCTGATGGATAAACGACGCGAACTCCTGTTAGCCGTGTCTGGTGAGGTACTCGAAATTGGCTTTGGTACAGGTTTGAATTTAGCCTTTTATCAAAATGTCGATACGGTTTTTGCCCTTGAGCCCAATCCCGATATTTTTCATTTAGCTGCTGAACGTGTACATGCGACACCCTTTGAGGTACAGCATATTTTAGCCGGTGCTGAAAAATTACCCTTTGCAGATGAAAGTCTAGATCATGTCGTGAGTACATGGACCTTATGCAGCATTGCCGATATTGAAACTGCGCTTGAAGAAATCTACCGTGTCCTTAAACCAACAGGGACATTTCATTTAGTGGAACATGTACAACACAATGAAAATCGGAAAATTAAGCAGTTACAACACCTACTGACGCCCATTCAAAAGAAAGTCGCGGATGGCTGTCATCTGGATCGTCATATGCAAAAGTTGCTTGAAGATGCCCAGTTTGAATGTTTTGAAACGCAGTATTTTGATGCTGAAGGCATTCCAAAAATTGGACAACGCATGTTGCTCGCCCGCGCACGGAAGTTGAGTTAAAGCGTCCAAGGCCATGTTTGAGCACAATCAAATCTAGATAAAATTACCTAGTCTTTGATTAGTCGAATGGCATTAATTTTTAGGATATGACAGGGCTTTTTATTCAACACATTATAGGTGTTATACGACTTCCCAGTTTTGGTGGAATGCACATCCACCCATTCACCCAAAATCTCCACGCGATCACCTGATTTTAAACGCCGAATACGATTTGAAACGTCTTCGGATTGAGCTATCACACTAACATTTTGCAATTCGGACTTGAGCTGTTCAATTTGTGTCGAGGGCACGTCTTTCGCTTGCACGCTAAAACAGCGGTTCTGCTGCGACCATTCAAGATGATATTTTAAAGACTGGATATCATTTGCGCCTGAACTCAGTAGCAGATCAATATTGCTGACATAGGCCAAGTCTTGAAAGCCACCCACCACGGTCGGTGCTGCCGGATGTAATGTACGACTACTGGCACTGTAGTAGCGTTTATCCAACAGCAAATATTCACCGGAAAATGCCTGAGTCGCTGTGACCTGAAAATTTTTCAGCACACCAGTCTGCTCTAAATGTGGAATGGCACGAAAATATTCAGACCATATCCACAGCATGAGCGCAAAAACGGCTGCAGTCGCTAAGAGTTTTTCCATGTGGATATTCTGTCCTTATTACTTTTCGACGGTTCTGAGGCTGAGTCACGCGAGCTTAAATATGCTCAAAATCAATTCGGATAGTTTCAAAACGCACTCGCCCTTCGGCAATGGCTTGAGCAATCGCTTGTTGCCCTTTGGTCAAACGTGCGCCACCACTTTTAATATCAATCAGCACCACTTCGATGTCTTCAGCGAGTCCATCACCATCACGAAAGTCGGTATAGCCATCAAAAACCACATAATCGATCGGGTCACCGAGAAACTTTGCATCGCTAGGTAAATATTGAAATTCGGGCATGATCGGCGCCATTTGTTCGGCCATTTTGCCTTTTAAAACAGCACGACTGGTATTTACACTGCGTTTTTGTGCGTGGGCCAATGCCTGCTGATGTTCCAATTCTAGTTCTGCAATATATTGCTCATATTCTGCCTTTATCCTTCCATTGCGACTGCCACTTAAAATTAAGGTGGTCAGTACAATCCCAATACACGCGCCAATGAGCATGGCCATCCAGACAGACATTTAAAATTCCTAATCTTTTTAATATATTACAGCGAAACCTATAGAAAAAACTTAGACTTTGGTTCTTTGTCATATTCCCCGCATTAAACAATGATATGCTAGGGATGAGCAGAATAAAATCTATTTAGGTCGATGAAAACGATATTAATTGCCAATCAAAAAGGTGGTTGTGGCAAAACCATCACAGCAATCAGTTTAGCCTCTGCACTTGCGCAAAAAGGTTATAAAGTGGCCTTGGCAGATGCTGACAATCAAAAGTCTGCACGTCAATGGCTCAAACAGCGCCCAGAGACTGCAGCCCCAATTCAGAGCCTAGATTGGCGTCATGAAAAATCGATTGGTGATGTGCCGAAAGGGATTGAATATCTAATTATCGATGCACCGGGTGCGTTATCGGGTGAACATGCAGATCAGTTGGTGAGTGAAGCTCATGCCATCATTACCCCGCTACAACCATCTTTCTTCGACATCGACTCGACCCGTCGTTTTTTAAAGCATTTGCAAGAAATTAAACGGATTCGTAAAGGTAAAGTCCAAATCCTATTGTTGGCCAATCGTGTCAAACCCAATTCTGCTCATTCCAAAGAAATTCAAGATTTTTTCAATAAAGTTGAACAGCAGCCCGTTGCTTGGATTTCTGAACGTACCGCTTATGGTCAACTTGCCATGCAAGGTCTTTCGGTTTTTGATAAAACGCAAAAAATGTACCTCGGCATGCAGCAACAATGGCAACCTGTGCTCAATGCCATTATTGAAGACGAAGCCGAGTGGTTTTAACCCATCATTCCACATTTTGCTGATATAAAGGTCAATCTTGCAAGGATCTAGCCTGAAAGATATTCACCATAAGTTAACAAGCTCTCGTTTTCGGGAGCTTTTTTTTCGGTTAAGATTGAACACAACATGATGAAAAAATCAGAGCACGCATTGCCAACGTTCGCACCTACATTACAAAAAGTCTTATTGTTCGGATTATTTTTTATCCTGATTTTTTTGAGCTTTAGCGTACTCAAATACTTTATTGTGCCCGTCGTTTGGGCAGCGATTATTGCTTATATGACTTGGCCACTGTATCAATCGGTGCATCGTTTTTGTGGCAATCGTGCAAATCTAAGTGCGGCGCTGATGATCTTACTGGTGGTGCTCGTGGTGGGTCTGCCGGTGATTTTTGCGATCTTCTTGCTACAACATGAAGGCCGTAACTTGTATTTTGAATTACAAAAGCAAGTTTTCTCTGGTCATGTCAATGTGCCTGATTTTATTCGCCAACTGCCGTTTATTGGTAAAGAAGTCAGTCGTACCCTACATGAGCTGAACAATGACCCAAACAGTATTATTCAATCAGTACAAATTTGGATTCAGGGGCATTTGAACTACGGTAAAGTTTTGGTCGGCGAAGTCAGTAAAAATATCTTTAAGCTGTGTTTTGCCGTGATGTCTTTATTTTTCTTCTATCGTGATGGTCAAACCATTTTAAGTCAGGTCAGTAAAGCCCTCGAAATGGTCATTGGGCCACGTATTCATCATTATCTTGCCACTATTTCGGATACTACACGTGCCGTAGTGTATGGCATCGGTCTCACCGCCATTGCCCAAGCTTTACTTGCCGGTCTCAGCTATTTTGTCGCCGATGTGCCTAACCCAATGTTATTAACCATCATTACCTTCATGTTGGCACTGATTCCGTTTGGCCCACCAATTTCATATACCGCTGTGTCGTTGTGGTTATTTTCACAAGGTCAAACCATTGAAGCAATTGGCGTCATGGCTTGGGGTGTTTGTGTGGTGAGTACGGCCGATAACGTGATTCGTCCTTTAGTAATTTCAGGGGCAACGCAGATTCCATTCTTATTAATCATGTTCGGTGTTTTAGGTGGTATCGCCAGTTTCGGTCTTGTTGGTTTATTTATCGGGCCAGTGATCTTGGCTGTATTGTTAGCCATTTGGCGTGAATGGTTGCATGAAACCCAAATTGAAGCCGTCATGATGCCCAAAGCAACGTTGGCACATAACTTAGACAATATAGATGATAAGCCTGAACAACCTTAATTCAGGCTTGAATTCATTAAACAAATATTACAATCAAATACTTAAATTATCTGTCATCCTGTATTCGCATCTGTTTCAATGGTTGAGACTCCATAAAAACAGACAGGATGCCAAACATGTCTTCACTATTTAAATTCGGTGCGCTTGCTGCGGTCAGTGCCCTGATGTTTACAGGCTGTGCGAGTACCTCGACTTCAACAGGTCTGAATGCAAAAACCGTGACGGTCAATGCCGTGACTGCTCAAGGTATTGGTCAAAGCATCGGTCAAATTAACTTGGTTGATAGCCCTGCTGGCTTGGTTATTCATACCAATTTAACCCAGCTTCCTCCGGGTCCACACGGTTTCCATATTCATGAAAAAGGCTCTTGTGCCCCAGCTGAAAAAGATGGAAAAGCGGGTGCTGCACTCGCTGCGGGTGGGCACTTTAACCCTAAAGCGGCACCTCACCACGGTACACCGTTAACCGGTCACATGGGTGACTTACCGATCCTTCAAGTTCAAACGGACGGAACAGCAAAAGTGAATTTAATTGCACCGCGTTTGAAATTGGCGGATGTACAAGGCTTAGCCATCATGGTCCATGCTGGTGGTGATAATTACTCAGATGACCCTAAACCTCTAGGCGGTGGCGGTGACCGTATTGCCTGTGGTGTGATTCAATAATCGACCTTGCACATAGATTTGAATAAGCGGACTTTAAGTCCGCTTTTCTATTGAATAAAAATTGACAGTTCACAGAAAAAAGCTCAGTCTAATTTACAAAATCATTCGAATACTACAGAACTCTGTGAACACGCGACTCTCTTGGTTTCAACAGTTTCAATCCAGTGCAATCATTATGTATTGCCTGCAAATTTGTATTGTTTTGAGTGGCACCACGCTCGGATTATATTTTCTCGGTTTTCATAGTTTTATTGTTCCCGTCACCTTAGGTGCGATTGCCACCGCACTCACCGACTTTGATGACCGGCTCAGCATCCGACTGCGTAATTTGCTCTATGTCTGCGTACTCTTCTTTAGTGTCAGTAGTATTTTAGATTTTCTCTATCCTAATAAGCTGCTGTTTATCTTGTATCTTTCACTGTCCAGTGCAGGATTTATTTTATTGGGGGCTTTGGGGCAACGCTATGCCACGATATCTTTTGGCACGATTTTACTATCGATTTATACCATGTTCGGCTTGGGCGAATATGAGACCTGGTATTTTCAACCCAGTTGCTTTGTTCTAGGGGCTTTATGGTATGGCTTCACCTCAATTCTTTTTTACCTGATTAAACCCACCCTACCCGTACAGGACAATCTCTCGCGTTGTTTTTTACAAATCGCCGAAGTACTGAATGCAAAAGCACGCTTATTTGACCCAGATAATGTCAACAATGTGGAACACTTACTGTATGAATTATCACTCAAAAACAGTGATGTCATCCCGAGTTTAAACACGACCAAAGCTTCTTTACTCACCCGTTTAAAAGCATCAAGAGCCAATAAAAACACCATCTACTGGCTGAATTTATATTTCTTGGCACAAGATATTCACGAACAGGCCAGTGCGAATTATTTACACTACGAACAAATTCATCAAAATTTTAGCCGTACTGATTTAATTTTCCGTTTTCAAAAAAATATTCGATTACAAGCGCAGGCTTGCCAACAGTTGGCCTACTGTATTTTGCATCGACAGCCCTATCAGCCTGATCCGATTACTGCGCAAGCACTGGCACATTTGCATGCCTCTTTGCAGGAGTGGATGGCCAATAATCCGCAAAATATAGAAGTGAAAAATCTACAGCTGATCTTGAGTAATTTGGACAGTGTGCAAGAACGTTTTTCGCATGTGCAGGATTTAGATCATTCACAGCAACAGGCCTATCAGCAGCATATCGACAACCTCAATTTACTCGATGACGATATTCACGGCTGGCATGATTTATGGCTCAAACTGAAACAGCATTTGAGTCCCGAGTCTGCCTTATTTCGCCATGCCGTTCGCATCGCCTTTGTCTTTGCTATGGGCTATGCCATTTCCCTCTTGCCCTTTGCCAAAAATGGCTACTGGATATTATTGACCAGTTTATTTGTCTGTCAGATGCGCTATTTTGCGACCAAAAGTCGTTTAAAAATGCGGACTTTGGGAACCATATTAGGGGTCTTACTTGGCATTCCTATTTTGTATTTTGTGCCGAGTGTCGAAGGTCAATTACTACTGACGATTATTTTTGGCGTGTGCTTTTTCTATCTGAGTGCCAAAAAATATGCCATGGCGACCCTCATGGCAACCTTAATGGTCTTGCTGATTTTTAATTTAAAAGGCGCTGGTTATGCGGTCATTTTACCACGTATCGTTGATACCCTACTCGGCTGTTTTATTGCATGGTTCGCGGTGAATGTGATCTGGCCAGATTGGGACTTTCGCAATATTTCCAAGACCATTCAAAAAAGCTCTGCTGCGACCATGCATTATTTTGATGCCGTGGTTGAGCAATATCTCCATGGGAAAACCAATAGCATTGATTATCGGCGTGCCCGTCGTTCAGCCCATAATGCTCAGACTGAACTATCGAGCATGATTTCAAGTTTAAGTACCGAGCCTGAACCCGACCAAACTTTGATTCAACATGCTTTTCGCTATTTGGTCTATAGCCATAGTCAGCTCAGTTATATTTCTGCTCTGGGGAGCCACCGTGAACAGGTACAAGACCAACAAGTCCTTGAACTGCTGCAATGGTGTCAAAGCACCTTAGACGAGGTCTTAATTCAGCAAAAACCGCTCAACCCTGAGAAAATTCAGCAAAAACTTTTCGAAATTCAAACACTCAGCACTGAAGAAATGCGGTCTAATCACCTACAACTGGTGCTCAAGCAGATCAGTTTATTATTAGAAACATTAGCCGAACTGATTCAGCTCAGAACACAGCTAATTCAGGCGGAAATTAAATAAAATCATTTGGGACTCTTGATGAAAATGCTTAGTTTCGGTCTTAAACGCCTCATATTAACCACGATTGTGGCGACCTCATGTTTAGCTGCTTCTTCTGTTTTTGCAGCACCGACAGCACAAGATTTGAAGCGTATTCTGGAATGTCAGGCCGATTACGACACTTATCATGATACTTTGCTCGACTATGATAAGGCTCTGGGGCAATTGGGTTGGAAACGCCATGATGACCCACATCAACCGTTTATTTATATCTATAAAAATAAGCAGGCTGTTGAATTTTTTGGCATGCCGACCCAAGAAATTGGCCTGTCTTCAAATGCAGTATTCGCGATCTATCGCCAAGCCGATGTGAAAAAACTTGCCCAAAAATATGGCATTGAACAGCATCCGATGTTTGCCAATATGCCGTTTTTCCGTGGTGAAAAAATCCTACGTACGGAAGCTGAAACGGATGATCTGCATGCGATCAATCACAAACTAAGCCTGTCTGAAATGACCGGAAAAAGCCCGATGATTTTACTCGGCTGTAACTATGAATTTGATCAGGGTTCGATTGAGGATGCCTTAGCGGATCTTGAGGATTAACCCGAGCAGACGACTCAGAATTAACTTTAAAAACATTTACTTAGATTTAATATGCGGATCAATTATTTCAACAGGAACGCTTCGTTCCTGCTGTGCTTTCAGGTACACTCAAGACTGAAATCACTTTGAATTTAGAATTCGCATGAATATCAAGACTTTACGCTTTGTGGGCCTACTCGAAGGCATCTCCTTTTTATTATTGTTGTTCATTGCTATGCCAATGAAGTACCTGATGGATAATCCAATATTGGTCAAATACGTCGGTATGGGACATGGCGTCTTGTTTATTGCCTTCTTGGTGGTGCTATTTGTGGTCTGTGAAAAACAAAAATGGTCACTCAGTGTATTTCTAATGGGCTTAATTGCATCGATTTTGCCTTTTGGCCCGTTCATTTTCGATCGCAAATTAAAAAATGCAGAACAACCTGCAACATCAAATTAAGACGGTCTACAACAAATAAAAAAGCCCAATATTGTTCTACACAGCATTGGGCTTTTTCTATGATGGCATGAACTCGAATTTAAAATTCACCCGTCAATTTGCGCTGCCGCATAATATCTCGCACCACCAAGCGTGGTAGGCTGAACCACAAGATAATGAGGGTAAATCCCGCCAAACTATAGGCCCAAAGGCCAAAGTTTTCATACAGCACGCGCACGATTTCGATCACGGCAAAGAACGTCAGCATCATGATTACAGACACTGCCGCAGCCACTGTGCCCTTCGACATTTCAGACGACATTAAGGCAAAACGATAGAGCACAGAAAAGCTAATCCCTTCACCAAAACTGACCAAACTCATACCAAGAATGAGAAAGGTCAGAAAATAACTTTCAGTCATCGTCCCAATCACCACGAGGCTCGTCCCGAGTAACATCAGCGGTAGCCCGATCATCACAGACTGACCTAGAGGCAATTTATCAATGATTTTAATCAGGACAATATTACCGAGGATCAGACCGCCCAAAACAGGAAACTGTGCCATGCCATATTGCATGCTACTCAGTCCTAGCTGCTCCACCAATATCACCGGAGATAGCGCAATCCAGAGCATCAAAGGCATTGCCACCATCGGTAGGCCCAGTGTCAACGCCAAAAAGCGTTTGTTTTTTAATACCTGTATAAAGTCATCAATGATATAGCCCACCGGTTGCTTGGGGATGCTGATGTGCTGAGCCGGCATCTTGGCCTTTAAACCAAACCAACTCAGAAAAGATAGAAATGCGATTCCTATAAAGCCCCAATGCCATGACACGTGATCAATCATAAAAGCACCGAGGACAGGGCCGATCAGTGGTGCCAGTAGTGAGATATTGGCCATGATCGCCATGACTTTGATGGCATCACGCTCTTCAAAAGTTTCCTGAACAGCAGCATAGCCCACGGCAGAAATGACCGACAAACCAAAACCTTGTAAAAAACGCAACGTTAAAAAGCTTTCGATATTATGCGTGAGCAATATCGCTAGACAGCATAAGCTAAAGAACGCTACACCACCCAATAGGACTTTTTTACGGCCTAATCGGTCTGACAATGGCCCTAATATTGCAGCGACACAAGCACCTCCCAATAAGTAAAATGACATCGACGAGGGTGCCCATGCACTACTCACACCAAACTCTTGTGTAATCGCAAGCATGGCGGGTTGGACTAAGTCGTTGCCGATATAAACAGAAAATTCAAATAAAACCAGTGCCAAGGGAAACATGAAGGTGGCACGACTTAATTTTGTGGTTTGTACGTTTTGCATTGTTATCTACATATCAAATATGTGCTGTCGAGCTTGAAATGACAAATAGGGAGAGACACTTCAGCCCAATGACGAGCACTGTAATATTAATTTTAAAAATGAATTTGCGGCGTATCCGCCATATGTGCGTCGTATTCACAAGACGCTAGATAGAGATAAAATGAACTTCAACGAACCGATCTGTCGGTTTGAGTCCGACTATTTTAACAGTGTTTGCTGGCGTTGTATTGGTCTTTTTAAACTACCGCTTTTATGGTTTTTCATTGTCTGCTTTTTGGATAAAGCGACCTTGTTTTAGGTCCTCATAGGCTTGCATGACTTCTGCAAAATGATTCATCACAAAATAACCTCGCCCATAAATGGGCTCATTTAAAGGCTGCGCCGATAAATACAACATGTGGCTATCTTCGACTGCCGTCAATTCTACATTTTCACCTTGGCTCGACATAACTGCCATATGCTGTGCATTTAACGGTTCATCTGTTTCAGTAAATTTCAGCTTGCCCGAGCGTAAATATACCAGCGTGGTATCCCCTTCTTGTGCAGGCAGTGTGATGCTTTGATTTGCTCTGACAAAGACATCAAATACTTGCATAGGTGTATGTGTTTCTGCAGGGCCGTGGGCTGTTAAATATTGCCCGGCAATCACCCGTACATAACCTGCATTATCTGCTAAATCCACTACAGGAATACTGGCTTTGGCTAAGCTCTGATAGCGTGCAGGATTCATTTTATCTTTGGCAGGCAGATTGACCCAAAGTTGCAAGATTTCAAATGCTCCGCCCCGCTGTGCAAAGGCTTGGCTAAAAACTTCTTCGTGTTGTATTCCTGAAGCAGCAGTCATCCACTGCACATCGCCCTCACCAATGACGCCACCGCCGCCAGTCGTATCATGATGTTCAAGTTCACCTTTAAACACCAAGGTGACGGTTTCAAAGCCTCGATGTGGGTGTTCCAGCACACCTTTTTTCAGTTGGGTTGGTTTCAGCACCCCAGGCCCTAAATGGTCGAGTAATAAAAATGGCGAAACAGTATTGCCCAATTCATAATGGGAAAAAACTGAAGTCACTGGAGCAAAGTCACCGACAGGTGTGCCTGAATCATTGACGTGAATAAAAGCGAGGGTTTTCATCATACAATTGAAATCTGATCATGATTTGAATTCGGTTCAATATTATTAAAAACTATACGAACTCACGAGAAAATTTTTAGGATTGAATATTCTATGTTTAGGATGAAAATTAAGATACGCGGAAACTCATCCGCAACTGTCCGAGTCAGGACACATTCAATATGTAAAGTTTCTGCGACCTACACAATTGAAGATGGTATTTGACGAGTTTTGCGGATGAAAGATGGTTTTGCTACTTTTGCCGAAACAAAAGTAGATACGAGCTCCAATCATCGAATTTAAAATGAAAGGACCCCGTCATGCTGAATATTTAATAAGAAATTTAGACCTTAACTTTTTATAATTTAAGGACACTTCGCCGATTGGAAAGTCTTGGTATTTTTACCACGTTGGCACTGATATTCCTTTTGCGTATTTAGACGCTGCCAGTCACCATCCACCAATCTAAAACTATAAATAGTACGAATTGATTTCACCGAATCATCCATTAAACCCGTTTCAGTCACTTTCACCTGCCCCGCATTTGGCGACTCAACACGGTTAAAGTACTGACGAATTTCCACAGTCGACAACTCTTTACGCAAATCAGGACGTTCTTTTAATACCTGATCGAGTGGTGTAGCAGAAGAACCGACTTTAGACACAATTTTCTGCGTTGTCGCACAACCCGCCAACATCCCCACACACAATGCAGACACAGCAATTAAACGATACATAGAAGCAACTCAAATTTATTATTCAGACCTATCATGCCGAACATTTGTCCAAAACACTATTTAAGCAATGTAAAAGAAGTAGTCCATTCCACAAAATCAATGTGCTGTTTCTCATCCATAGGCGGCTACAAAGTCGTGCTATAACCATAAAAAAACGCATCTGAAGATGCGTTCTAGTACGTCTTTAAAAATTAAAGATCGAACAATTTACCTGGGTTCATAATTGCATTTGGATCGAATACTTTTTTCAATGCTTTCATATATTCGATTTCTTCTGCTGAACGTGTGTAATCGAGGTAAGGCTTTTTAGTCATACCCACGCCATGTTCTGCAGAAATTGAACCGTCATATTTTTTCACAGTTTCAAATACGTATTTGTTTACCACTTGGCATTTTGCAAAGAATTCATCTTTACTTAAATCCGCAGGTTTCAAAATATTTAAGTGCAAGTTACCGTCACCAATATGACCGAACCAGCAAATTTCAAAGTCTGGGTAGTTCGCTTCCACAATTGCATCAATTTCTTTAATAAATGCAGGCACATGTGTAATCAGAACTGAGATGTCATTTTTGTATGGTGTAAATGGTGCGATTGACTCTGAAATGTCTTCACGTAAACGCCATAAGCTATGTACTTGGTCTAAGCTTTGGCTCATCACGCCATCCAGTACCCAACCTTGTTCCATGCAATGTTCAAAGATTTCCATTGCCGCATCCATGATCGGTTCAAATGGTGCTTCAAACTCAAGTAATACATAGAACGGACATGGTGTTTCAAACGGACGTTGCACATGACCATTGTCCAATACTTTTTGCATCGCAAGTTCACCAAAGAACTCAAATGCAGTCAGGTCAATTTTCTTTTGGAAGGCGTGTAGAACAGGCATAATCGCATCAAAATCAGGCACACCGAGAACCAACACTTGTAAGTCATGGGGTTGGCGTTCAAGTTTGATTTCAGCTTCAGTCACGAGGCCCAAAGTACCTTCACCACCAATAAATAAGTGTTGAAGCGCATAACCAGTCGCGTTTTTGATCATGCCTTTGTTCAAGCGCAGGATGTCACCTTTACCTGTGACCACAGTCATGCCCAACACCCAGTTACGAGTCATGCCGTATTTAATCACTTTAATACCACCAGCGTTGGTACCAATGTTGCCGCCAATTTGAGATGAACCTGAAGATGCAAAATCAACTGGGTAGTACATACCTTGTTCTTCAGCATAGTTCTGAAGTTGTTCAGTCACCACGCCTGCTTGTACGCGTACCATACGGTCAGCTGGGAAGAATTCCAAGATTTGGTTCATCTTGTCCATGCTCACCACGATTTCACCGTTAGCAGCCACAGCACCCGCAGACAAACCTGTACGACCGCCACTTGGTGTGATCGCAACATTAAATTGGTTCGCAAGTTTTACAATTTGTTGAACTTGTTCTGTGCTTGAAGGGAAAACGACGACCGACGGGTTTGGATCGAAGTGCTTAGTATGGTCACGACCCCAATTTTGGAGACTATCCGCATCGGTTTTAATTCGGCTTTCGCCAACAATAGCGGTCAATTGGGTTAATAACTCTGGGGTTAAAGCGACTGGAGCATTCATCGTTTTCAGACCTTGCAAGAAGTAAACAAGTTTTAAAGGTCCAGACCTGATTCAGTCAAAATTGCGGCATCCGCATATTTCAAGGGAAAAAGCCTGAAACTGAGTGCATCAAATAGGCCATGAATAGGCCATGATGATTTTGAGCGGCACCATTATAAGCTATAACTGGGCTTTTTTTGACAAAACCCAAAGAAAAACGTGATTTCAAAATGTCACGAGGAATATGACCAAGTTAATTAGACCAAATCTAAAAAAATTGACTCATCATTCGCCAAAATAGCCATGACGTCGGTCATAAAGGAAATGTATATCAGGCGACTTCCTATGCTATTATATGCGCACTAAATTTGGCCTTTGTAGCGGAGCCGTAATGAGCCAACATCTTTCTTTACCTAAAGATAAAATTCGTTTCTTGTTGTTAGAAGGCGTTCACCAAAACGCAATCGACACTCTAAATGCTGCTGGATACACCAACATTGATTACCGTAAAACTGCGCTTGAGGGTGAAGCGTTGAAAGAAGCGGTTAAAGATGCTCACTTCATTGGTATTCGTTCACGTACTCAATTAACTGAAGAAGTTTTTGAAGCGGCGAACAAACTGATTGCTGTGGGTTGTTTCTGTATCGGTACAAACCAAGTGAACTTAAATGCTGCAATGATTCGCGGTATTCCAGTATTTAACGCACCATACTCAAATACTCGTTCAGTTGCTGAACTAGTACTTGCTGAAGCGATTCTATTACTTCGTGGTGTTCCTGCAAAATCTGCTTCAACTCACCGTGGTGGTTGGAACAAGTCTGCAGTTGGTTCATTTGAAACTCGTGGTAAAACTTTAGGTATTGTTGGTTACGGTTCGATTGGCTCGCAACTTTCTGTACTTGCTGAAAGTTTAGGTATGCACGTAATTTATTACGATGCCGTAACTAAACTTCCAATGGGTAATGCACGTCAAGTCGGTTCTATGGGTGAACTTCTTGCCAATGCAGACGTCGTATCTCTACACGTTCCAGACGTTCCATCAACTCGCAACTTCTTCGGCAAAGATCAATTTGCTCAAATGAAAGAAGGCGCAATCTTCCTCAATGCTGCACGTGGTACATGTGTCATCATTGAAGATCTTGCTGATGCAATCAAATCTGGTCACATTGCTGGTGCTGCGGTTGACGTATTCCCGAAAGAACCAAAAGCAAACGGTGAAGAATTTGTTTCTCCACTTCGTGGCTTAGACAACGTGATTTTAACCCCTCACGTAGGTGGTTCTACGATGGAAGCGCAAGCAAACATCGGTCTTGAAGTTGCTGAAAAATTCGTTGCTTACTCTGATAAAGGTATGACTTTATCTGCAGTGAACTTCCCAGAAATCGCCTTACCGTTGACTGAAGGCAAACACCGTTTACTTCATATCCACAAAAACGTGCCAGGCGTTCTTTCAAAAATCAACAACTTGTTTGCTGAACACGGTATCAACATCTCTGGTCAGTCTTTAATGACCAAAGGCGATGTGGGTTATCTTGTGATGGACGTTGATGCAACTGCATCTAAAGAAGCATTGGATACACTTCACGAAGTTGAAGGTACAATCCGAGTTCGCGTATTGTTCTAATCGCATTAGACACTGAAGCCACAGCCTTCGGGCTGTGGTTTTTTTATTGTTATAAACTTTTAAAATCTGGCTAGTGCCACTCTCCCGCTCTTCGAGTCATCGAAACAAATTTAGTTTATGCCAAATTTTAAAGTTGCACCGGCTGTCCAAGCACCGCTGATCTTGCTTATTGCCATGATCAGCATGCAAAGCAGCGGTTCCTTTGCCAAATATCTTTTCAGTCAATTTCCCATACTGACCGTTTCGGCCATGCGATTAATGCTAGGCGCTTTGATTTTGGCGATTATTTTTAAAGTTTGGCAGATCAATTTTAAACAAGTGAAATGGTCGTCGATCCTCAGCTATGGCTGTGCCTTAGCAGGGATGAATGTATTATTTTACTTGTCGATTGATCGTCTCCCGCTCGGCATTGCCGTCTCTTTTGAATTTATTGGCCCGCTCAGTGTCGCACTATTTGCTGCACGCCGAAAATTTGACTTTATTTGGGTCGGACTGGCTATTTTAGGCCTTATCCTACTTTTTCCTTTTGACCAAGCTGCACAAAGACTTGATCCCGTTGGCATTGCCCTCGCCCTTGGTGCAGGTGCCTGCTGGGCACTCTATATCGTGGCAGGTCAGAAACCTTCTGGCGTTTCAGGCAACCATACAGTTTGTTTAGGTATGTTTGTCGGCATGTGTATGCTTATGCCGATTGCATTATTTGTAAGGATTCCTGCGCATGCCTTTGAACCGATGAGTCTCCTCTATTTTCTTGCTTTAGCCACCTTGGCCAGTGCCATCCCCTTTAGCTTAGAAATGATTGCACTCCGCAATTTAACGGCGCTCAGTTTCGGAACGCTTATGAGCCTAGAACCTGCAATTGCGGCACTCTCTGGTTTTGTCTTTTTAAATGAACAATTACTTTGGACCCAGTGGTTAGCCCTTGCTGTCATTATCTGTGCCTCGATTGGCTGTACCTATACCACGCAAAAAGCCAAAGCCATTTAAATTCAAAATATGTTCCCATGACAATGGATGAACTACATGAATCTCAGACTCAATTTTTTGAATTCAAATTGAATCATGACGTGCTCAGTCCTGCTCTTACATCAGCCGAGCCATAGAATTTTAAATTCAAAATCCATCATGATTTGATCAAATGTTAAAATTCACTCAATTGTCAGCATTACCCGCTATACTGTACTGACTCAAAAATAGGGCTCAACACCGCCCAACAACTGTGTGCCACATGCCAAATTCACAACTTCTTGCTGTCGTTTTCATGGTGCTCTCCATGATCTCCTATCAGATCAGTGCTTCTTTTGCCAAACAACTGTTTTTGGTACTAGACCCACTGAGCGTGACCATTTTAAGGCTGTGTTTTGCCTCGATTATTATTTGTTTGATGTTTCGCTCTTGGCACATTTTAAAACGACTTTCATTTTTAAAATGGCGTGATTTACTCTGCTATAGCGCAGCCCTGTGCCTCATGAATGTCTTATTCTATATGTCACTGGGCAAACTCCCTCAAGGCATTGCCGTTGGACTGGAGTTTATTGGGCCGCTAGGTTTGGCGCTGCTGTCGATAAAAAATCGTAGCGACTATATCTGGGTATTTTTGGCGATCTTAGGGATTGCGTTGATGGTGCCTTGGGGACAGGCTCAAAGCGGCAATTTCTCACTGATTGGTGCGGCGTGTGCCTTGGCTGCCGGACTCTGTTGGGCCTTTTATATTTATTTCGGGCAAAAAGTGGTACACCAAAATATTGGCATGCATGCACTGACCATTGCCATTAGTTTATCGGCATTGACCTTATTACCTATCGGCCTCTATAACAACGCAGCAGCTTTAATGGACACACAATATTGGCCTAAAGCACTGTTGATTGCCATTTTAGCCACAGCGATTCCCTATGCCCTAGACCTCAAAGCCTTAAAGATTCTAAGCAAGCTAAGCTATGGCACATTGTCGAGTATCTCACCTGCTTTGGCAGCTATTACGGGTATGGTTTTATTGGGAGAACGTATCGGCATGTGGCAATGGATCGCACTGCTGTGTATTATGCTCGCCTCAGTCGGGGTGACGATGCGTTCCTCTAAATCGGAAACAGCCAACTAAATTTTTAAAGGCAAAATAGTTAAATAAAAATGGCGGGATTGCCGCCATTTTTCAACACCTTGTCTAAGAACTCCTACATCTAAGCTTTTAAATACAAGGCTTTTAAATACAAGGTTCGAAAAAGTCTAGCTTCTATAAAGGACTTAACCAGTCAGGCTGTCTTTATCTGCTTTTTTATATTTTTTATACTCGGCTAAGTATTGTTTAGCCAAAGCTTCTTTTTGCTTATCATCCAATATTTTACCGGCTTGTTGAAAGAAACCGTGTTCCTCTTCCTGTAAATGATGATGCACAGTTTCTGAAAGTTTTTTGGCAATGGCCAGCCAGCCCGGATTGCTAAATTCAGTCTCAGTCAACTGCTCTAAAAGTTCGTCCATTTCATGATGTTCAGCCAAGGCATGACGGGTAATATTCAGCCCCGAATCGGTCATCATTAAAGGAATATAAAAATATCGGTCTTCCCCGACAGCATGCGCGAATAATTCATTTTTAAGTCGGTCAAACAAATCCCGACGTTCTGGACTATCACCAGAAGTTTGTACTAATTGTTCTGCAAGCGCTCTTTGTTGTTCATGACTTTGACGTAAAGCTTCAAAAATATTCATTCTGATGATGCCCTCTGATGCTTAGCGATAGCTGAGTATTTTTTTAATTCAGCAAAATAAAGTGCTTCATTTTTATACTAAACATATCCGCATCAGAATACAGCGCAGCTCTGTTAAGTTTTGTTTTAAGCTTGTCCCGTAAAGGTTTGATACCCTAGCCGTACAATCAAAATACTCACCAAAATCAAAAATAGAATTCGAATAAAGCCACTGCCGTATTTAATCGCCGCACGTACACCAACGATCGAGCCTAATATATTCGCCACAGCCATCATTAAGCCTATAGCAAATAACACATGGCCTGTGGGCGCAAAAAAACTCAATGCAGCCAAATTGGTGGTTAAGTTAGCCACTTTAGACAAAGCAGAGGCATGTAAAAAGTCTGCTTGTAGATAACGAATAAAAAAGAAGATAAAGAAACTACCCGTGCCTGGCCCAAAAATGCCGTCATAAAAGCCAATCACCAAACTACCAAGAGCGGCAAGACCGAGAATTTTAGGGGTCAGTTCTTGGCGTACATGCACCTGACCAAATTGTTTTTTGGCAAAGGTATAGATCGCAATCACGATCAACATGACCAAAACAAAAGGCCGTAAGACTTCTTTTGGAATCATCGATACACAAGCTGCGCCCACAAAGGAGGCAACGAATGCACAACTTGCAATGACCGCAAGTAATTTCCAACGTAGTTTAACTTGGCGTAAAAAGGAATAGGACGCTGAAGCCGTACCAAAGATCGAAGACAACTTATTGGTGCCAAACACCGTCGCCGGAGATAAGTGCGGCATGGCATTCATAATGGCTGGAATTTGAATTAATCCTCCGCCCCCCACTGCTGCATCAATTGCACCGGCAAAAAATGCAAAAAATAAGAGGC
Source organism: Acinetobacter sp. YH01009 (assembly GCF_013420765.1). Classification (NCBI taxonomy): domain Bacteria; kingdom Pseudomonadati; phylum Pseudomonadota; class Gammaproteobacteria; order Moraxellales; family Moraxellaceae; genus Acinetobacter; species Acinetobacter sp. YH01009. The sequence continues at coordinate 121,501 of NZ_VOYE01000006.1, forward strand.
TTAAAATAATTTCAATGTCCATAAGAACTCTTCAATGCTGTATCAGCTACTCTAGATTTAACACACGCTTAGGCACCAAACGTTTACGGTCTGTAATTTCAGCCAGCCCTAAACAACGCTCACCTTCAAATACCAAGACCTGCGCTTCTGCCTCATGTTCAATATTACTTTCCATGCCACGACTGAAATATTCTGCACGCCCTTCTGGCGCTTGCACTTTGCAGAAATGATCGACGGGTGAATACACCGGCAGCAATAATGCTTCACGCTCCACTTCAGTCAAGCTTTCCAAATATTCAATGGTGTAAGTTGGATTAAGGTCAAAATGCCCCGTTTGCGTACGGTGTAGATAGGTCAAATGTCCAAAAGTACCTAATGCTTTGGCAATATCTTCGCCTAAAACACGAATATACGTGCCTTTGGAACAGGTGATGTCGAGTGTAATACTATTCTCATTAAATGATAATAACTCGATGGCATAAATCGAAATTGGACGTGCTTCACGCTCTATTTCTATGCCTTTACGCGCCAACTCGTACAGCGGGCGACCTTCTTTTTTCAGCGCAGAATACATCGGTGGAATTTGTTGAATATCTCCCACGAACTGTGCCAACACCTGCTGAATCGTGGCTTCCGTCAAAACAGGTACGGCTTGTTCCATCAGTACCTCACCTTCCACATCACCCGTCGTGGTGCTGTGTCCTAAAAAGACCGTGGTTTGATAACGCTTGGTCGAGTCGAGCAAGAAATGTGAAAATTTCGTCGCTTCACCCAAACAAATCGGCAATAAACCTGAAGCCAGCGGATCAAGCGCACCGGTATGCCCTGCTTTTTGAGCACGAAATAGCCAACGAACCTTCTGTAAGGCTGCATTCGAGCTAATACCTAATGGCTTATTCAAAAGAAATACACCATGTACAGGACGACGTTGGATCTTAGGAGAGGCTTTTTTCATGTCAAAATTTGGCTAATACAGGAACAGCGCAATGGTAACAACCCACCTCTAACGTTTACAACTCTTCTATGTTTTTATCTGCGTTTTATGTCATATTGAGTTCGCATTTAGAACTCTAAAACAATTAAAAACGGAATAAAGGTGCATTGGGATATGCAAAAAAATAAACTTTGGCTCATCATTGCCTTGGTCGTTATCGCTGTTGCTGCATTTATATTTTGGCTGGCGCCAAAAGCATCACAAAATGATCCTTCAGATCAATCGATTCAACAACAAAATACGCCTTTAGCTCAGGGCGAAAGCTCTACAGCACAAGCTACAAGCGGTTCTTCACTGCTCAGTCCAAGTCAACAAGACACGGAAGTTAACTGTCAAATCAGTATGGATGGTTCAAACCGTCTGATCGTGAACGAACAAACGCGGAATTGTTTTGAATATTTCATCACTCAATATGGTGAAAAGTCGATCGATCAAATCAAAAAGGATTTTAAAGCCTACATTGCACAAGGTCATAAAGAACCGGCGCTGTCCCAAATTTATGATTTGTGGGATCGCTATATGAAATATCGTGAACAATTAGGTCATTTACAGCCACCGAGTGACGACAAAGAATCACCTCAATATTATCGCTCGATCTATAGCAGCACCCAGAATTTAAGAAAACAGTTCTTTTCTGATTATGAAATTGAAGGTTTATTTGGCAAGGAAAATACCTATCACGAATACACGCTGAAACGTATGGAAGTGGTGAATGACAAAAAACTTTCTGAGTCGGAAAAAGCCAAAAAACTAAAAGCCCTGTTTGATGAACTCCCAGAAGACTGGAAAGAAAATCTGGAACAAATCAATAAACTTGAAGATTTACGCAAACTCACAGCGGACATTAAAGCCCGTGGTGGTTCAAGCGAAGAAATCCATCAAATGCGGTTAAATTTAGTGGGTCCAGAAGCCACTCAGCGCCTTGAAAATCTAGACAGCCAGCGCAGCTCTTGGAAATCTAGCGTGGATCAATATCTCACAGAGCGTGACAGTATTGTGAAAAGCAATATGAGTGACAGCGCCAAACAACAAGCAGTGCAGCAACTCCGTAATCAACATTTTAAATCCAAGGAAGATCAGCTCCGCGTCAGTACCTTTGAATCTGTGCATGATCAGGGTGGAAAATTACCTTTCGCAGAATAAGTGCAAATAACAATTTAAAAATAACTTCAATTTCAGGATGAAATGATGAAAAAATCACAAGCTCTTTTATGCGCAATTATGGCTGCATCAGCAGCGATCGCAAATACACAGTCCCAAGCTGCGGCTGGACTCCAACATGTCACCGCCAATAGCTCGGCAAGCTATGCCAAGACCAAATATCCGATTGTATTTACTCATGGCATGTTCGGGTTTACTCGCATTGGTTTTGACAGCTTTGGCATGGATTATTTTTATCAAATTTTGCCAGATTTAGCCCGCAACGGGGCAAATACCTTTGCTGCCCAAGTTTCTCCGCTAGAGTCTACAGAAGTTCGTGGTGAACAGCTCCTGAGCCAAGTCGAAGAAGTCCTTGCCCTGACGGGTCAACCTAAAGTGAACCTCATTGGTCATTCACATGGTGGGCCAACAACGCGTTATATTGCAGCGATCAAACCTGAGTATGTAGCATCAGTGACTGGTGTTGCAGGAACATACCGAGGTTCTTTAGTCGCAGATAAAATTCAAGCCAACAAAACCATAGACTCAATCTTTGGCATACTTGGAGATCAACTTTTAGCACCTATTATTACTTGGGCTGAGGGCAACTCTAGTCTACCTAACAGTGTTGATGCATCACTTACCGCGATCAGTGAAAAAGGTTCGGCTGAATTTAATGCAAAATTTCCAACCGCAGCACTAGCAGCGAACTGTAATCAATCGGGTGCCAAAGTCGACAATGGCGTGTATTACTACTCATGGACTGGTACAGCGCAAACCACGAATGTATTAGATGTATTAGATACGGTCATTAGTCAGCTTGCCCCTTTGGCCTATGGAAATCGTGACAATGACGGTTTGGTTGGACGCTGTAGTACTCACATCGGACAAGTAATCCGTGACGACTACAATCACAACCACTTAGATGAAGTGAATATGGTCTTTGGTCTACGCAGCCTATTTTCACCTGACCCAGTTGCGCTCTACCGCCAACATGCCAATCGTTTAAAATTACAGGGTCTGTAACCTCAAAAGTTGGTTCCCTTTCAGCACTGAAAAGGATGCCTTTAAGCGTCCTTTTTTGTTTACAATGTTTTTATTTGTAAGTATTAAACAAGCTAATTCAATAAGTTATTAAATCATAACAACTAAAATAAATAGCAAAAATAAAAGACGAATGTATATAAATATACTTGTCACCTCAACGCCGCCCATGTCCTAAAATGACATGGAATTTCAAACCGAGCATGAAAAAATGGCAAGGCATCTTTGTCTATTCAAACTCTCTAAAATCAAAGATATGGCCTGGCCAATCACAAAGATGTTGCTTAAAAACAGAGAGTATTTTCATTATTAAAAAGTAATAAAAACAACATCAGATCAAGGAACATTTATGCGATCTTTAGTAAACACGGCCAAGATGGCCTCTGTAGCTGCAGTTGCAGGCTTAGCGATGAGTATATCGGCAAGCACTCAAGCTGCGCCTAGCGCCCTCCAGGTGAAGGAAACGGCAAAATCTGACTACGCAAAAACCAAATATCCAATTTTAATGGTGCATGGTTGGCTCGGTTGGTCACGTATCGGCACTGACACCATCGGACTAGATTATTGGTACCAAATCTTGCCAGATATGGCACGAAATGGCTCAACCGTATTCGCCGCGCAATTATCTCCTGCAAACACCACAGCACATCGTGGCGAGCAGTTAATTGCACAAGTTGAAGATGTTTTGGCTATTACAGGGAAGCCAAAACTTAACTTAATCGGTCACTCTCATGGTGGTCCAACTGTATTGTATGTGGCTCAAACAAAACCACAGTACATTGCGTCTATTACAGGTGTTGCAGGGACCTATCACGGCTCTAAAGTAGCGGATGATATTCAAGGCAACTCACTTTCTCGTACTGCCTTCAATATTTTAGGTGATTATATTGTCGGCCCACTGATTGCTTTAGGTCAGGCAAAACCAGAGCTTGAAATTGATTTCGATGCTTCAATGAAATCACTATCACAAACAGGTTCTGCTACATTTAACAGTACGGTTGCAAAATCTGCTGTAGCTGACGGTGTTTTGGCGTCTTCAGAAAATTGCAGTAAGAACTTAAAGCAAGTCGACAGCAAAGGCATTCAATACTATTCATGGACCGGTGTTGCGCAAACCACGAACCTACTTGATATCGACACGATCCTGATGCAACTCGGGCCATTGTCTTATGGTAATAAAGACAATGACGGTATGGTTGCACGTTGTAGTGCTTATATCGGTAAAGTCATTAACGACAGCTACAAACTTAACCATACCGATTTAGCCAATATGATGTTCGGCTTAACGGGTCTATTTGCACAAGATCCTGTGGCACTGTACCGTCAACATGCTAACCGTTTAAAACTGCAAGGACTTTAATTTTTATCGTTGACGTTTCAATTCACTAAGGGGGCTTCGGCCCTCTTATTTACTTTTATCAATCTGAAGTTCTTGATCTTTTATTTTGTTACATTTAGCGGCGCAGTTAATCTTTTTCAATTTGCAACAGGTGATCTTTATTGCTTTATTAGAAGTGACAATAAATATTGTCATAAAACAATAATACATTGAGGATCGCTCATGAAATACGGACCATTTTTAGCAGGTTTAATTGCAGCTACATTCATCGGTAATGTATCTGCATCGCAAGCAACCCAAGTCACCGCCAAAGCTAGTTCTAGCTATGCAAAGACCAAATATCCAATCGTATTTAACCATGGTATGGGTGGTTTCATTACCGTCGGTACGGACTCATTTGGACTCGACTATTGGTATCAAATCCTGCCTGATCTTGCCCGCAATGGTGCAAATGTCTGGGCAACGCGCGTATCGCCGTTTAACTCCACCGAAGTACGTGGCGAACAGCTTCTACAACAAGTCCTTGAAATCCGAGCACTCACTGGTGCGGATAAGGTGAATTTGATTGGACATAGCCATGGTGGGCCAACAATTCGTTATGTTGCCGGTGTTCGCCCAGATGTCGTGGCTTCATTAACCAGTGTTGCAGGACCTCATCAAGGCTCCCCTGTTGCAGACTTAATTTTAAAAGCTGAAGGCACCGCTGTCGAAGCACCCTTGGTCGGAGCTGTGAATTTTGTCTCTAAAGCCATTGTTTGGGCGCAAGGTCTAGATCCAACGACTTATCCTCATGACGCATTGGCAGGTGGTTCAAGTTTAACGCTAGCGGGTTCTGCAAAGTATAACTCCGCATTCCCTCTGGGCTTGCCTAAATCCAATTGCGCTGATGGCAATAGCGTTGAGAAAGGCATTTATAACTATTCATTTACAGGTGTGGGCCAAATCACCAATATTTTAGATTTAGACTCAGCACTAAAAGTGACCGCATTACTGATCGATGGCGGAAAAGACAATGATGGCCTCGTATCACGCTGTAGTGCCAAATTTGGTAAAACCATTCGTGATAACTACAACTGGAACCATTTAGATGAAGTCAACCAAGTGCTTGGTCTCAAAGCGTTGTTCGCACCAGATCCTGTCAATGTTTATCGTCAACATGCCAATCGTTTAAAACTTCAAGGTTTATAATTTAGTAAAGCTATACATTAAACCCTGTAAATTCAGGGTTTAATGATATTTTCATTAATCAATGTACAAAATATCTTTCATTCTATCGATTAGTTCTCACATTTTTCTTTCCTTTTTTATAATCCTTAATGACAATGAAAATTGTCAGATAGGCAATTTTGTCTATTTGCAAACTAAACTGAATCAAAGTTTGAAAACCAAAACAAAAAGAAAGGAATGAAAAATTGCTCTGTGCCACGCTCCTTGCAAGTATGGCAGTGACCCAAACGCATGCTGCATTGGGTATACAGCAAGCGACCACTAAAAAAGTCATCGACAATTATGCTGAAACCAAATACCCCCTAGTGTTTGTACACGGGATGTTTGGTTTTAATCGCTTAGGCGGTGCCGTTTTTGGTCTAGATTATTGGTATCAAGTTCTCCCTGATTTAGCAAGCCATAAGGCTACGGCCTTTGCTACACAAATCTCCCCGTTGGAGTCCATTGAAGTTCGCGGTGAACAACTGTTAGACCAAGTTGAACAAGTGGTTGCGATTACTGGCAAACCTAAAGTGAATTTAATTGGTCACTCACATGGTGGCCCTACGGCTCGATATATTGCGGGTGTACGACCTGATTTGGTTGCCTCTGTCAGTACGGTCGCAGGAACCAATGACGGTTCACCTGTGGCAGATTTAGTACAGAGTGTCCCGATTTTAAATGGCGTATTAGCGACTGTTATGGATGCCTTAATGACCCCAGTGATTAACTTCGCCCAGCAGTCTAACCTCCCTTCAAATTTTAAAGCTTCGATCTACAGTATGTCTCAACCGGGTGTGAAAGCCTTTAACGCAAAATTTCCACTCGGTATGCCTGCAACCAAATGTGCTGATGGCTCAAGTGTTGCCAATGGCATTAGCTTCTATTCATGGACAGGTATATCTAACACCACCAACTTACTTGATCCAGATACGATCTTTACTGCAATGGAGCCAATTGCATTTAGCGGACAACCGAACGACGGCTTAGTGAGCCAATGTAGCAGTAAATTGGGTAAAACCGTCCGTGATAATTATAAGTGGAACCATTTCGATGAAGTCAATCAAGTATTGGGCTTGAAAGGACTATTTGCACCAGACCCTGTTTCAGTCTACCGTCAACATGCCAACCGTTTGAAACTTGAAGTTTTATAACTTTCTTTCATGCATAAAAAAATGCGCCTAAAGGCGCATTTTTTTACAGCGTTGTAAAACAAATTATTTTGCTTTACGAGCTGGTAATTTTTCACGAATACGTGCAGCTTTACCAGACAATTCACGTAGGTAGTAAAGTTTAGCACGACGAACGTCACCACGACGTTTCACTTCGATACCAGCAACGATTGGTGAGTGAGTTTGGAATACACGCTCAACACCGAAACCACTAGAAATTTTACGTACTGTGAACGCAGAGTTCAAACCACGGTTTTTCTTAGCAATTACAACACCTTCAAATGCCTGAAGACGTTCACGCTCACCTTCTTTTACTTTTACTTGAACAACTACTGTGTCACCAGGAGCAAAAGCAGGGATGTCTTGTTTCAACTGTGCATTTTCAACAGCTTGTACTAAAGGATGTTTACCGCTCATGGGGTATCTCCGATTATGCGAGTTAGAAGAGGTCTAATCATCGCTGGGGCTAGAGGCTAAAGCGCATAGACCCGATTGACTTTCCCTTTATGCTTGACCGCTTCAATGCATAAAGAGCCTAATATAAGATTTAAAAAATTTAAACCTTGGAATCTTTTAGCCATTTCTTTTGCTGCTTGGTCAATTCAACTTTTTCAACCAACTCAGGTCGGCGTTCTAAAGTGCGTTGATATCGCTGCAAAAACCGCCACTTCTCAATATTGGCATGATGTCCCGATTTTAATACTTCAGGAACATCTAAACCTTCAAAATGGTCTGGCTTGGTATATTGTGGGCAATCTAAAAGACCATCCACAAATGAGTCTTGCACATGTGATTGCTCATCAGACATTGCACCCGGAAGTCTCCGAATCACACTATCCAATAAAACCATCGCAGGAAGTTCACCACCAGATAAAACGTAATCGCCTATTGACCATTCCTGATCAACATATTGTTGGATCAAACGCTCATCTACACCTTCATAACGACCACACAATACAATCAATCCATCATATTTGACGAAATCTTGTACCGCAGGTTCATTTAAGGTCTTTCCTTGCGGCGACATATACACCACAGGGACATGAACAGCACCCGCTTGCTTGGCAAGCTCTTTGGCACGATGAATTGCTTTCGCTAATGGCTCAGCCATCATCACCATACCTGGACCACCGCCAAATGGACGTTCATCCACTCTTTTGTAGTTGCCCTCAGCAAAGTCGCGTGGATTGATACAATGAACTTGCACAATGTCACGTTTTGCTGCGCGCCCGCTAATACCGTAGGCTGTAATCGCTTCAAACATTTCAGGAAAAAGCGTAATGACTGCAAAAAACATCGCAGACTCCTCTATTTTCCTGCTGCGTCAATCCTTAAAGGATTAATAATCTACGCCCCAATTTACGTAGATACGACCAGCTTCGAGATCAACACGCTGTACCACATCTTTATGCCATGGAATCATTCGCTCTTCGCTATCGACGCTCTCAGCAGTAGCGCGAACTACCATCACGTCGTTAGCACCTGTTTCAAACAATTCGTGGATTTGACCAAGGTTGACTTCTTGCTCATCTTCTCCAAGACCTAACACTGTTAAGCCCTTCAAATCTGACCAGTAGTACTCATCCACGCCTGCTTGAGGCAGTTGCGATTTAGAGATCCAGATATTTGCGCCAACCAAGTTATCTGCCGCGGTACGATCACTCACACCTTTTAGCGAAACAACCAAGCCTTTGCCATGTGGTTTCCAACGTTTTACATCTACTGTTTGCCAACCTGCTTTGGTCTCAATGTACCAAGGAAGGTAGTCAAAAATATTGCTCATAGGTTCTGTATTGGAATAGACCCAGAGCCACCCATTTAATCCATATGCTGAACGTAGCTGTCCAATCTGAATACGATCTTCGGGTACATTCTGTGTTGGTGTCATGGGCAACCTACTACTAATTAAGCAGTAGCTGCAGCTTTCTTAGCTTCAGCAGCTAAAGAAGCAACACGTTCTGAAGGTTGAGCACCTTGTGAAACCCAGTGAGCAAAACGGTCAGCATCTAAACGAAGTTTTTCTGCTTTACCTTGAGCTGTAGGGTTGAAGAAACCGATACGTTCGATGAAACGACCGTCACGTGCATTACGGCTATCAGTCACAATGATTTGATAGAACGGACGTTTTTTAGCACCACCGCGTGCAAGACGAATAACAACCATGATAGAACCTTATAGTTTTTACGGATTATCCCTGTACCGACCATCGATACATTTCAAACCCCTTTCATAGAGGGCAATATTTTACGTGAAATTTGCCCTGAATGAAAGATCAAAAAGTGTTTATCCACAATTTTGAATTTGAGGTTATTTGCCGTCCCAGTTTGAGGTGGCAGATGGAGTACACGAAGAGCCTTTTGTCCAGCATTTTTCCCCACGGTGATTTAAAATACTAACCCCATCATTTTCCTGAATGGTTCCATTAATAGGATTCGCTATTAATGTCCATGTATTTGCCGCAACATTTGTTAAAGATACTTCATACAATGGATCACTACCTTGAGGAATTTCAAGATTATTGTTTACATTGAGTGTATAACCTAATGTTCCCAATGTGATCGGGTTGCCATTCGCCAATAAAAACCTAAAGTTGGATACTTTATAACGCTGAATTTGGTTAGCTAAGGCGACCAGTTCAGCCTGAGCTTCTACACGCTTAGTTTTTCGTACATGCTCTTGATAAGATGGATATGCGACAGCAGCTAAGATACCAATAATTGCAACCACAATCATGAGTTCAATAAGCGTAAATCCTTTATTCATTTACCACTCCTCACTGCCATTCTCGGTACTGCCACAGCTCACAAAATCAACATTTGCTGTAGTTTTATTCTTACAACGCATCCCTGTACTCGTAAGTAGCATCGTATAATTATTATCATCCGAACTCACAGCTTGAATTGCCCAATTCTGTCCGGCAGCAGCAGCATCTGTTAAATCCAAATCTGGATCATTTCCGTCCCTGATAGTCAATGTATATTTAACCGCAGGACCCACTGCGTCGACGGGTAATGTTACACTTGTCGTCGTGAATCCTCGATAACTAAAATTTCGTGCTTTATGCCGATCTAATAAAGTAGCTACTCGTTGCACCTCTTGCTGCGCCTGACTAGCTACGGCACGTCGTACATACTCGTGGTATGACGGTATAGCAATTGCTGCGAAAATCGCAACAATTACTACAACAACCATTAATTCAATCAAAGTAAATCCAGAGGACTTTATTACTTTTTTCATAGCTCCTCCTTAATTAACGTCGATCGTACCAACGCTGTGGAATCAGCTTATTCCCAGTATTGTAGCGTTTATCCAAAATAGCATTATCTGTAATTCCTGATGTATCTACGTTTGCAACAATCAGACGCTGCATTCCACTTCCATCTCCTGCACCTACAGCACCGCCTACAATCCCCGCCCCCATACTCAATCGATATGATGCAGCCGTACCACCATTACATTGACCGTATGGCATACAGAATAATGTCATAAAGCTTTCACCCTTAACTCCAGCTCCGCAATCTCCAGACATACCATCTTTACTTCCATCAAATGATGTAACAAACATATCATTATTAATAACCAATGGTGTTGCCATCACTTTCTCACTTTGAATATGAGATGATTTAAATAAGTAATACCAGCCTTGCGTTAAGGAATAAGAGGCCTTATACGTTGTATTAGCAAACCGATTTGCATTATCCAAAGCAACTAATTGATTAATTTCAGCCGTTCCAACACTACCTGCTTCATCCAGCAAGTTAACACTCTTAGTGAGTAGGTCAGCTGCAGTAACTATGTATGCATTAACATCTGTCAAATCGAATAAATCACTTCTTGCCACATCTTTGTCATATAAATTGTACACACCATCATCTTTATATGTAGGATTCGTATCACTTGAACTATATTCGGCTAAGGGTTGACTACGATTTCCACTACCTATAGAGACAACACCAAAAATACGCCCCTCTTTTGAATAGGTTGAAAAAGCAGGCATCTCATAGAAACGAGGACTATATGCTCCGTTATTTAAATTTAGAATTCTAGTCGGCTGCTTAGCAAACAAAGATGTATTAGAACCTGCCTTATTATTCAAATCAATACGCCAAACTTGCCCGCCTAAATCACCAAAGTATAAATGATCAGACAGACCATCAGAATCTCGGTCAACTGCTTTAATTTGACTCACAACACTGTATTTCATATCAACATCATATGAACTTGCCGGACCAGTAGCTGGAACATAAGTCGGTCCAGGGGCTGTATTAGTTGGGGTATAATCTGTTGCATTCGCACTTGCCCACCATAGCAAACTGCCATCAAGCGCATCGAACATATACACACCAGAACCAATCTTATTGGTTTGAGCATAGTCATTATATTCATAACCACGGTAATATTTGATTTTTGCTTGTTTCGCTGCACGTTCAGCTGCTGTCGTCTCTGGCATACTACTAATAGAGGTTGGTAGTCCTTCAGCATCATAACCACCACCAACTAGCATGACGAGTTTTTTGGTTCCTTTCCAATTGATCCAAGTCAATGTAGGCTTAGACCAACTTTGCCCCATACACGCAAGCGGATTTGCACTCGAACATTGACTTAATGCAGGCGGTGTAATGGTAAATTTAAGTGTTGGATTATCAATATCAGCAAGATCCAATGCATAATAATTACGCCCACCCATACGTAAACCACCATAAACAATCTGTTTACCCGCTCGACTATTTAAACCAGCCCCAACAGTTAACATATCATCTGCTGCATTCACATATTCAGTATAAGACGTCCAAGGACCATCAACCCCATAATACAACTTATCCATTCCACCAATCGTGGTATCAAAGTTTAACAATGCATCCTTTTGGTTTTCCACCATACTATTCGGTAAAAATGCAAATTTTTCTTCTCCAGAATCTGCATCCACTATATGCAAAACTCCTTGCGTGGTTCCAAATAAAATATAGTCATCTCGCTCTTCAGAGCCAAGAACACCATTTTCATATGTCACTTTCCCTTGATTTGTGAGAAGTAATGGTGATGAATGCATTACAGCGCCTACCTGACGCAACTCCTCCGCTTGAGCAATCGACGTATTTGTAATGGTTTGAGGTTGTTTGGCATTTACACGATAACCAAGCAATGACAATAAATATCCTCTAGCTGGATCAGTACTATTGACCAAACTTAAATCCAACGCTCTTAATGTAGTCGCGTCCAAATATTCATTATTTGTTGCTGTTGCAGGTCTGTCTGTTAATATTTTGCGCTGTATTGCGCCATTAGTATTTGAACGTAATTTTAACCGTGATTTTACACCACCAACCAATCTATTTTTACTACTACCAAGAATGGATTCATCATCCTGATTTACACCCGCAACCGCATCGGCAGACCATAAATCGTAGTTATCACCAATTTTACCTTGGCTATTAACAAAAATATCATCGTTTTTATCGACCAACGTACCTGTACTAGTAACTTTATACTTTTTCAGGTTACCCGCCCATAATTGATAGCTCTTATCAGGGGTTGGTTGGAACTGCGGATAATATGCATAATTTTGCAATGCAGCAGGATTTAATTGATCATTTGGGATCGTTGATGTTCCGGTTGTTACAGCTGGAATTTCTGTTGACAAGTTATTAATAAAGTCGTTTACGCTATCAATAACGTCTTGAGAACTTGTACCCGCATACCAACCACCTTGACCCCGAATACCCCAACGTGCTGCACGTTTTTCGTCATTATCATCATTCACCGTGCCTAGTAATGCGATATTTTCTTCTTCAGATAAATTTTTATTATAAGATGGGATGGAGTTATAAGCTGAACCGAACCCGACAACAGCTGTTTTGAGTTTTAAATCACGTGGGCTAGCATTGGTTGTTTGATTCAAGATACGCGTACTAAATTTTTCTACACAATCCCACCCACCACTTGAATCAGAACAGGTAAAAGCACTACTGCCAGCTAACGCAGTTTGCATTAAACTCTGTGCCGAATTATTCCCATTTGGAACACCATCGGTTAGTACATAAATACCTTGACCACTACACTGTTTGGTATCTGCATCTGGCTCTAACTGTGCAGACAAGGAGGTTGGCATTTTATATTTTGAACGATCGCTGAGCAAAACACCACTGCCTGCTGCATATTGTCCAGACGCACTGTTATATGCCCCATAATAACATGTAGCACTATAATTACTATTACCAGACCGATATGTACAACTATGACCGCCAAAAGCTCCAACTGGAGTATTATAATAGTAGCCATCACTTTGGCAGTTGTTCGTTGTACTTGAAGCTAAACAACCATACCAAGTATTATTAATCTTAGCAAACTTATAACTCCCTCCAGCAGTCGAAGTTCCTAACATATAAGCAACCGCTTCTGCATAGGCATTCGCTGTTGGTGTACCACCATCTGCCTCAAGGTTTGCTACTTCTGTCATTAGGCTTTTACGATGCGTTTCAGAAGCTAAGGTTGTTTCAGTATCTAAACCTAACCTTTGAACAGGAATACGAACTTGTCCACGAGTACCATCGCCATTAATTGAATAAGTGGTTAAGCCAAAAAACTTGTCTTTTCCAATCGCATTCGGACCATATAACAATTGATACATGGCATCCTTGACCAGCGTCAAACGATTCCAAAAAATAGCATTACCTGAATTAGAATAATAATAACGGTTTCCCGATATATCTTGGGGACTATATCCCGATGGCTCAGATGTTCTTATAGTCTCAGCAGTACAATCTGAAATATTAACAGAACCTTGAGTTCCACAAGATAAATAACGCCAATTACCTGAGATATTCACTCGCTTAAAAAAGTACGTTCTACTCTGCCTCTCACACCCCCATCGCGTATATGAGATTCCATTTTGATTGAAGTTTTCCGACCTCCAGTTAGAACAACTAGTATATTGAATATTATTTGCATCGTAATAATCCATACTCCCCGATATATCAAGTACAAACATCAAAGAGATATTTCCTGAGCGTGCTTCTTGATAAATCTCAATATCACTCGCATATGAAGCAGTTGCACTAAACACAAATCCTGTCATAAGAGCTGATAAGCTCATAGCCAATGCTTTCTTTAAAGGATGAGCTATAAGTTGTTCTATATTTCTAATTTTCATTTCATTCACCCTTTATAGAAATGCTTGACCTAAATTGTATTCAGTTACGTGCGTTGCATAAGGGACATTTAGGCCTGCTAAGCAATTTGCTACACCATTCGTTGAACTATTACTAATATGACTATCCAAACAATCATCAATCTCATCAGTATCTACTGAAGTAAGTGCAGGCATCAGTGAGGTCGTATTTACGACTACTCTTTCTGTTTTTTCGATTTTCGATAGCTCTTCATCTGTACCACGGATTGAATCTTGGAATGGCATAGATGATGTCGAATTTGTAAAGCTCACTGATACTTGGGTTATAACAGCTCTGCGCTCACTGGTAAAAAAGTTTGCTGTATTCGCCCCTGTTCGACAAAAACCATTTACTCCAAGGTCACTATTAACAATAGTGTCACTATTGTTCAGATAAATCATACTAGCTTGCGATAGTGTAAAAAATTGAGCTCGAGAACCCCTAAAACAAAAAACTAACTCTTTACCCTTGTTCTCTGCACCCTTAATAAAACCAAACATGCCATCACGTGCTAAACTCCGCACTAGGTTACTTGTGTCTTCGATATTGAATGTGGCCGCATCCGAATTTTGCATCATCAGTTGCTGAGCTTGGCTATTCGTTGCAATATTCAATGAGACCATACTTTGACGAATTGCCAGAGTACCTATAATAGTTATCGCCAATAAGATAAATAAAACAACGATCAAGGTTGAACCCTTTTGGTGATGTCTTATCATTCTCTTTCCCCCAATGCATTGCGAAGAGCAACTTCTTGAGTAACCACCTGACGAATAAATCCATTCGGGTTACCATTCTCTCCAATTTCAACATTTTGATCTAAAACTGTAAAAGCATTGTTTTGCTGAGTTGCAGCTTCTTGACCAGTTGATTGAGATGAGCGAGCCAATACACCCAATACAACACCGAGAATACGAGGCTTTTCACCAGCTGATTCCATATACTCATGAATACTGATATAACGGTGCGCACCGCTTGAATTACTGACATTTAGCAACACTCTAAAATAGTCAACTCGCTTCATGATAATTTCCCCAGCATCGCCATAATCAGCCAAGTTAGTATCACTATAGCTTCCAGCATCACATGCTAATGACAAAGGATTACCTTCCCCTGAACCAGCATTAGCATCTTCTCGCAAAAAATAGCGCTGAATAATCATACGATCCAACGTATTAATTCTTCGCCCTTCGCAATCAAAACTGCCCGTTTGAACAGGCTTATACTGTATAACCAACTGATCACTGTTTTGTTCAACATTCGATGCTCCAGTCCATTGGTTATTATTACCAACATCATCACCATTGCTACGACTTATTAACGCTTCACTTATATCTGAATGTGCAAGAGGTAAATTGGAAGGACTAACAACTACACCACCACCAAGCAATGCATCATTTAAACTCGCCTGAGCCGTATTCAAATTTGCCAACCGGACATCCTGTGTTATGTAATTCAAACCAAAATTAGCATTATCTTGCAAATCAGCCATACCCTGCTGAACTTGACTACTTTTTAAGCCTGTTAAAAAAAGCATCGTTGCTGATGCAATTACAATGAGGCCAAGCACCAATGCAACCATTAGTTCAATAAGCGTAAATCCTTGCTCAGTTCTCATCAGTACGCCTCCATAACCACACAAGTTGACTCATCTCTATAAGCACCGTTTGTTGTACAGTTATTTACGCCATCCGCATTAGTAGCACTGGTATCACCCCAGGCAACATAAATACAGGTTCTTCCATTTGATACGCCAGGGCAAACCATCATATTAATAGTCATACCGACTCGCCTAGCCGCCAATACAGATATAGCTGAATCAAATTCCGCTTTTTTTTGAGATGTACAATAATTTTTAAAGCAATCGTTTATTATTGCCTCTTTAGCTGGGCTTGTTGGAGTCTCTTCCACAGCTGGCACATCGTCAATTTCGTCATACCCAGCGCTAAGACTCGTTTGGTAAACCGTAATATTCTCTCGATTAACACGAATTTTTTCAGCTAAATCTCGTGCCAGATTAATTGCTTGCACACGGTTAGCGCCCTCACTCGATGCCTCAATTGCTCGATATTGCAAAGCTACAAAACCAAGCACACCAACTGCAAGAATCAGCAAAGCAACCAAAACTTCAACTAACCCAACACCTGCTTGCTTTTTTATAGTTTTCATGAACAATCCCCTTCAACGATCTGCTGGATCGCCCCCATTTTAGATATTGTGACCATTCTGGAATATTTAGGATCAGAAGATGTGTCACAAATTTCAAAACTCGTATTTGTGGCAATGATTTGATTTGCTGCTGGATCTTTCACTAAGCCTGTCGGCATAAAAACAATTTCCGTCGCTTGACCACTTTTTAGAGTAGATTTACCCACTGGCATCCAATTTAATGTATCGTCAGTATTTTCATCCGCAGATAACAATTCAACTGTAATTTCTCTTCGCTCTAAAGCAGCTTTTGCCCTTGCCTGATTTAAAGTAGCAACCAATTCTTTTGTACTTTTATTTAAATTTTGGCGCTGTAACATATCTCCAAACGAAGGCGCAGCCATCATGGCGATAATCGCCATCACAGCAATCGTCACCATCAACTCAATTAACGTAAATCCTTTATTTTTCTGCATACTCCCCCCAAGGCGCGCCAAACTTTACCCTATTAAAAATAATATCTAATTAAATTACAAAACAAACACAAATAAGGATAAAAGGCATAAAAAAACAGATAATTGCCAAAAAGCAATGATCTGTCAAATGATTAGAAATATCAGAATGTTAAGTCATTAACACTTTATGCCTGAGTTACAGGAATACGTAACTCTTTTGGCAGACTAAATGTAATATTTTCTTCGCGACCATCCAGTTCTTGCGGCGCTTTTGCCCCCCAATCTTGTAGTCGCTGAATTACCTGTTTAATTAAAATTTCAGGTGCAGATGCTCCTGCAGTTACACCAATTTTAGTCTGTTCATTAAACCATTCTTGCTGCAACTGATCTGCATTGTCCACCAAATACGCATGCTTACCCATCCGTTCAGCCAATTCACGTAATCGGTTCGAATTCGAAGAGTTCGGTGAACCCACAACCAATACAACATCACATTGTTCAGCCAGATCACGTACAGCATCTTGGCGGTTTTGAGTGGCATAACAAATATCATCTTTGCGTGGCCCCTGAATTTCAGGGAACTTCTGACGTAAAGCATCAATGACTTTTGCTGTGTCATCTATAGAAAGCGTTGTCTGAGTTACAAACGCTACTTTTTCAGGATGCACCACTTTTAGATCAGCAACATCTTGTTCATCTTCAACCAAATAAATCGAACCACCATTTTTGGTGTCATATTGGCCCATTGTCCCTTCAACTTCTGGGTGACCTTCATGACCAATCAAAATCGCTTCCACACCTTCACGTGCGTACTTGGTCACTTCTATATGCACCTTGGTCACCAAAGGGCAGGTCGCATCAAAAACTTTTAGCCCACGGCGCTCAGCTTCTTGTTGTACCGCTTTAGACACACCATGCGCACTGAAGATCACGATATTGTCATCAGGCACTTCATCCAGTTCATCCACAAATATCGCACCGCGTTGACGCAAGTCGTCCACCACAAATTTATTATGTACTACCTCATGACGCACATATATTGGGGGGTTAAAGCATTCCAGTGCACGGTTCACAATCGCGATGGCGCGATCAACACCTGCACAGAAACCGCGTGGATTGGCTAAAACAATTTCCATAGAATCCTCAATGCCCACTCAATTTTACGGGTATCACTTGAAATAAATGTAAACAATAGACGTCTGACTATTTTGTTTGGCGCGCGTCTGCTCTAAAATAGAGAAGATATTTTATCATATCAGGAAAAATATCATGTCGGGTCTCTTGTTTGTCGTTTCTGCTGCTTCGGGAACGGGCAAAACATCCCTCGTTAAAGCCCTGCTTGAACGTGTAAACAATTTACATGTCTCTGTTTCTCATACCACTCGTGG
The DNA here is from genome assembly GCF_013420765.1 of Acinetobacter sp. YH01009. NCBI lineage: Bacteria > Pseudomonadati > Pseudomonadota > Gammaproteobacteria > Moraxellales > Moraxellaceae > Acinetobacter > Acinetobacter sp. YH01009. The sequence goes on from NZ_VOYE01000006.1 coordinate 139,556, forward strand.
TCAGCGTCCTGGCGAATTAGACGGCGTACATTACCATTTTGCTAAAAAAGAAGATTTTCTATCTTTGGTGAATGAAGGCGGCTTCATTGAATATGCAGAAGTTTTTGGTAATTATTACGGTACTGCACAGCGCACAGTAAAAGAACAATTGGCTAAAGGTCATGACGTTTTACTTGAAATTGACTGGCAAGGTGCTGAACAGGTGCGTAAACTTTTTCCTGAATCTAGACAAATTTTTATTCTCCCTCCGAGTCAGTTCGATTTACGTCAACGCTTATCCAATCGTGGTACAGACTCTGTTGAAGTGATTGAACATCGCCTCAGCTGTGCCGTAGAAGATATGCAGCAATATGTTAATTTTGACTATGTCATTATTAATGATGACTTTAATAAAGCACTGCATGACCTAGAGTCTGTGATTATTGCCAATCGTCTTGTTTTAAAACAACAAGCCATGCGCCATGAAAAACTGATTGAGAAATTAATCACCCCTACAGAACAGTGATTAAAACTTGAGTCTATAGACAAAGCACCTTATACTGCACAGTCTGTTAAAAATTTATATTCAAACGAGAATTCTTATGGCACGCGTAACCGTTGAAGATTGTTTAGACCATGTAGACAACCGCTTTGAGCTTGTACTAGTGGCAAGCAAACGCGCGCGTCAATTGGCACGTCAAGGTATCGAACCTACTGTTGAGTGGGACAATGACAAACCAACCGTTGTTGCTCTTCGTGAAATCGCAGCGGGTCACGTTTCTAAAGACATTTTGAAACAACGTGAACAAGACTACCAAACTTCAAGTTTAGACCTTGCACTTTCTGCAAATAACCTAAACTTAGACGGTTTTTCTTTCCAATAAGATAAACCTGACCTTAAAAGCCTAGTTTTTAACTAGGCTTTTTTTATGGATTCTCTTTAATATTTTACTCAGAACAGTTATAACATAAGCTTAAGAAGTGCAAAGCAAGCGAAAAAGATTTTCATTTTTTTAAACTAAAAAATTGACAAGTCATGCAATATGCATTTCATTAAAGTATTAACCGTTTCATTTGTAAATCAGTAGTAAAAGGGTGTTCTATGCCAGGCCCAATGGTCAGCCAAGCCAAGCAACAGTTAAATGTGATAATCGACGCTTACCTTGCAGTAAGTGATGTCGAACGCGTGCTTGAAGCTTGCGACTATGCGGATATTGCCCATGATGGCATTACACGTAAAAGTGGCGAACCCTACATCCTTCACCCAATTGCGGTGAGCTGTATTTTGGCGCATATGCGTCTGGATGCGGAAACTTTAATGGCTGCTTTACTACATGATGTCATTGAAGATACCGAATTTACCAAACAAGATATTACTGAAAAATTTGGTCTGACCGTTGCTGAACTCGTCGACGGCGTCACTAAACTCAGCCACTCTAGTGATAAAGAATATAATAAAGCAGCATCTTTCCGTAAAATTCTGCAAGCCACCCTACAAGACCCACGTGTCATTATTATTAAACTGGCAGATCGTTATCACAATATGACCACACTGGGTGCTTTACGCCCTGACAAACGTGCTCGTATTGCCCAAGAAACCTTTGAAATTTTTGTGCCTATGGCACGTCTTGTCGGTATGAATGAAATGGCCGACAACCTTGAACATTTGTGTTATCAAAATCTAGATTTAGATATGTATAACAATGTTCAAGAAGCTTTATTACAAACCAAACCGAAACGCTGCGAATACCAAACCAAGTGGGAAAATAACCTCACCGCCTTACTAGAACAACACCATATTTCAGGTCGAATTAAAAAGAAGAATAATAATATTGAATTACTTCGCCACTTTGTAAAAAACGATATCGATCTGCAAGAGCTCACCCATAGTCACGCCTTTGAAATTATTTTACAAAGCATCGCAGACTGTGACCGACTTGCTGATATCCTCAAAGAAAGCTTTAAAGTTCTAAATTACACCGATCATATTCGCCGCCCGTTACCCGGTGGCAACCAGTCACTGATGATGCGCTTAAAAGGTGAAAAGACCATTTTATCTCTGACCATCCAAACAGAGCTGATGCGCAAAGCAGCGCGCTTTGGTGTGGTTCTCGGTGAAAATGCACCACAAGCTTGTCGCTCAGCGATCCAAGCCTCCATGCAAAATTTAAACGTGTTAGTCGATGGCGCATGTGCAAAGACCACATTTAGTGAATTACTGGATTATCTACATCAAGAAAAAATTTGGGTTTATACCCCACATGGTCATTTGCATGAACTCCCTCAGGGTGCCACAGCTGTTGATTTCGCTTATTCAGCAAGCTTATTTTTGGGCAACCATGCCGTTGGTGCGAAAATTGATGGGGAAACCAAGCCCCTTTCAACACCATTACTGAGTGGTCAAGTGATTGAAATTATCACTGATGTTCTTGCAACACCAAACCCTGACTGGCTAAGCTTTATTAATACCCAAAAAGCCCGCCGCGCATTACAAAATATCCTCCGCGAACAAGACCAAGATGAACAACGTTTAGTTGGTCAGCAAGCTTTAAATCGCGCATTAAAACTCTTTAACCGTTCTGTAAGTGATTTGACATTAGCGGATTGGGAAAATGTGCTGAATTGGCGTCATTTAAATGATAAAGAACAATTATTTGAACACATTGCCGTGGGTGACTTATTACCGCAATTGGTTGCTAATCATTTATATGCTCAAGATACCATTCAGAATTCAAACTCTGCACGCTTAATCTTGGGCACTGATGGCGTCGACGTCAAATATGCGCACTGCTGTAACCCCGTTTTAGGCGATCCAATACAAGGGCATTTATCACGTCGTGGTTTGATTGTGCACCGTTCACGTTGTCATAATTTATTGCATGAACAACATTTACATCCTGAAAATATCATGCCTTTACACTGGACTACAGAAGACAGTGAAGACATTAGTTTTACAGCCTATTTATGCTTAAACATGCTGTTAAATGATGAACAAATTTCAGAGCTGATCTATCTATGCCGTAAAGAAAAAGTCGGTGTAGAGACTGTCCGTTCACATGAAGAAAAAACTTATGTGAATATTGTTGTACATAACCGTAAACAAATTGCCGAAATTATCCGTAATTTAAGAATGCATTTTGGCTTCCCACGCATCAGTCGTTTGGCACAACCTGTTGCCATTGCTGAGCCTGCGAAAGTTGCCAGCTAACCTGACACCGCATATTTATATGTGATGTGTCTGTGATGATAATAGGAGAAATAGATGTCCCGCCAGGTAATCCATACTGAAAATGCACCCGCTGCAATTGGTACTTATTCACAAGCCATTTTAGTAGGCGACACTTTGTATTTATCAGGTCAAATTGGCTTAGATCCATATAGCATGGAGCTGGTAGAAGGCATTGAAGCTCAAATTCGCCGTGTATTCGACAACTTAAAAGCGGTATGTGAAGCTGCAGGTGGTACGCTAGCAGATATCGCTAAGCTGAATATTTTCCTCACTGACCTTTCTAACTTCCAATTGGTCAACCAAATTATGGGCGAATACTTTGCTCAACCCTACCCAGCACGTGCAGCACTCGGTGTAGCTAGCCTACCAAAAGGTGCTTTGGTTGAAATGGATGGCGTAGTGATTATTAATCAATAACCTGTAATATCTCAACCAAGCCTTTCACAAAAAATCTCATTCAAAAATATCAAAAAATCTTAAGCGAAAATCTGAGCATCACTCGGATTTCCGCTTAAGTACATTTTTTTATTCAAAAACTCAATCACCTTAAAAGCATTTTTAAATGATTTTTATTGACAAACGATAATAATTATCAATAATATTACTTATCCCATTTATTCACTTGGTTTGATTTCATGTACGTTTGTTTGTGCCGTGGTATTACTGATCAAGACATTAAAGATGCAATTGCCAATGGTGCAGAAAGCTATCGTGAAGTTCGCGATATGCTCGATTTAGGCACCTGTTGTGGTCGCTGTGCTCCTGAAGCACGTATGATCATCAGTGATGAAGTTGCACAAATTGCAGCCCGTATCGCAATTGCCGCATAAACCAAGCTTTTAAATTTCCTCAACAATCATAATTATAAAACCAATGGTCTCAGACCATTCCTCCTCCCCCGCTTCTGACTCTAAGCGGGTTTTTATTTATTAAAACCTGAAAATTAGTGCCTTGTTTTGATTGTGATTTTCATTTGCTGTTCTATAAAACACTCGCTAAATTACACTTTGTTGTTTAAGATATTTCTATTCTAATATCGAATTTATATTGCTTAATTCGAGCTTTATTGCAGTTAAGGAGTCAGACATGAAAGGCAATCGTGATGTAATTAATCAGTTAAATCAGGTGCTTTATCATCATTTAACTGCAATTAACCAATATTTTCTTCATTCACGTATGTTTAACGATTGGGGCATTGAACAGTTAGGCGCTGCGGAATACAAAGAATCGATCCGCCAAATGAAACATGCCGATAAAATTATTGAACGCATTTTGTTTTTAGAAGGCCTGCCGAATTTACAGCATTTAGGAAAATTGTATATCGGCCAGTATACTGTTGAAGTTTTAAATTGCGATATCCGTAAAGTCAAAGAAAATATTGAAGCGATTCAACAAGCCGTGGCTTTGGCTGAAACGCAAATGGATTATGTAACACGCGACTTGGTTCAAGAAATTCTAGAAAAAGAAGAAGAATGGCTGGACTGGGCTGCTACACAGTTAGACTTAGTGGAAGCTGTAGGCGCTGAAAATTATATTCAGAGTCAGATTTAAGATTAATTGATTAATATAAAAAACCTGCTTAAGCAGGTTTTTTTATTAAGCTAATTTCCAAGGTCTTAAGTCTACCACTTTAACCACAGCACCATTTTCATCGATTAATACAACCATATCTAGACCACTCATCACACGAAGCGGCAACCAGCCTACAGCAGTAGGATAATCTTTAAGTACAGAATCTATTTCAATTTGAATATTATATTTTACAAGTTCGCCCAGAGAACGTTTTTCATTTAGCAGCTGCATTTCAACTGTATCGATCGCTATATAGCGTTCTGGTCGATATGCCGCCATAACCCCTGTTCGCATCTCTTCAGAGAAATAATGATTTTTTTGCTCCGCAGTTTTCCCCATTTCTACTGCCACAAGATTAGGATTAAACCAAGATATTTCCGGCGTTTTATCACCAGCTACAATATCATTGTAACGCACCAATTCAAATTGATTATTTTGAAATGCTAATGCTACAGGCCGTCCCTGATAAATATAAAAAAGGCCGTAGATCAACGCTGCCAACTGCAAAACAATAATCACTGTTAAATCTATTTTTAGTGATTTTTTGCCTTCTTTGTATACGAAAAAACCTAATATTGGTCCTATAATCATATCTATGAGCAGTAATATCAACAAGATATGATAAACACCCAATGCCTCTGCCAGCGGTGCTGGATACCAGCCTAAAAGCACCAAACTCAAAATCAGCAAACCAATCGCAACTGAAATCACCAAATGAGTTAAAAAAAATTTATTCCGTTTCGACATTTTCTCATCAACAATTGTGTATTCTTTTAAATACAATCTCTAGGTTTAAATTTGTCAGAAATACCTGATGATGTACTGCAACTCCATACACCATCAGCACTTCTGTTTAGAAATACTGATTGACCTAGTAAAGAAGTAGGCCCCTTTTTAAGCTGACACTCCAAAGCAGGCACAGCGTTTAATTGCACAGGTGAATATACCTGATATGTGCAATATTCAGAAGTTGCCGAAAAAAACATATTGCTAACACTATAAACAGCACTTCCAGAAGATGAAGCTGCATTTACAATAAGTTCATATTGGGGCCTTGCCCCATTCAGTTCTGCCACAGCTGAAACAATTTGAGAACGAATAACATGCGTTTGATACTGCATTACAGCAATTGCAGCCAACACCCCAATAATTGCTACAGTTATCATCAGCTCTATCAATGTAAAACCTTTTCTATATTTCACATTTACTCTCCTTTAGCACAACTCAGTCAATCAAAAACCATGCCAAAGAATTAAATTGTTGAATTATAATAATAAAATTCGTCAACTATACACATTTATTGTCAGTTTATTAGCATTACTAACTGCAGATTACTTAATAGCTTTAAAATAATTACACGATTATTTGACATTAAATTTCAGCATTAACACCTTATTTCCATCAAATACGTTTGCTTTTTCGGTCTGATCAAAAATAATGGGACTATGATCGCCGACTATGATTACTTGTGTATTTGAAAACTGTGGTTGCTGAATCATTTTAGATAAAACATAAAAAAATTGCGCTTGCAGCTTGAGATTCCTGCAAGACATCGAGTTTGCATCAATATCATATTCTTCACACTTCAATAAATCATATTGAATATCTCTAAGATCATATGGTGCATGGCTATTTAACGTTAACCAATAGACAAATTGCTTATCATTTGATTTAAATTGCTCTGCTATAGCATCTGAAATTTCAGTATCACAAATTCCAGGAAAAGAATAGCACCGGCTTTTCCAAGGTTTAGATTCATAAAAAAATGTTTTTTCAAAACCCGCTCTTGGATACCAGTCTTTACGGTCATACATAATACTAAGCGCACCATGATATGCACTTGTTTTAAAATTTAATTTTTTCAATTTATTAGGTAAACAATTTTCAAAACCTTTGTCTAAATCTCTTAAATTTAAATTCTGTGGTTGAGCATGGCATAATTCCCTTAGTTCACCATAAACCGTAGGCATCAAATATGAGAGATGTTTAACTTCAAGTTTTGAAATCGCTTTATTTTGCTGCAGCAAAAGTGGCCGTAAAATATTATCTAAAACTGCCTGCTGCTTAGGTACACCCAAAGATTCCGCCACAATAAATAATATTTTATTCGGTAGGACTTCATTGTGCTGAATTTGATTGAATAACGTTTGTGCCGTCGGTGAAACTGGCTCATTTTTAAGCTGCTGTGAAGATGCATATAAACTTTGATTAAAGCCAAAAAATTGTTTTTCAGTAAAATTCAGCAATAGACTTCTAGTATAAGCATTAGAAGTAATTCCATGTAATCCTGAAAATACCGTTTCTATTGAAAACAAAAATGCCGTAAGTAAAAAACAATATTGTACTATTTTTTTATTCCAAGCCAATCGGCCATAATAAAATAATATCAATATAAAAATAATTAAAACAACACCAAAAACCAATTGATAATACAAAGAAGAAATAAAAATAAATTTTAGTATATAAATAATTTCATCGAGTCTGAAAAATGGAAAAACCTGCCCCATTAACAACAATGCATCTGAAACCATTGCAAATATTAATAGGCATAATCCAGTTTTTTTAAAACCGTATGATAATAAAAAAATACTGGCTATATAATCTATATTCAACCAAATACGGTTCAGCCCAAGCAACCATGCTGCAAGCAGATAAAATAAATTGATAAACGTTACAAAAATTATTGTTTTAATGTTTCCTGCTCCTCGCAAAAAAACCCTCCTAAGAGGGTTTTTTAATCAAATCAGTTCACTATTATGGAGCAGAAGATGCTGTACAACCATTTGGACGGAATTTAGATTCAACTGTTGTGAAGCAGGTCCATGTACCTTCTGCTGAACGGTTCCAAGTCAAAGTATTACGTGCTGTAGTGTCACCTACAACTGATGCAGCAGCACCACTACCAAATGTAGATTCAATTGTAACTACACCTGTTGTAGCATCGATTGCAACCTGAGGGTAACCATTTTTTCCTGCTTCAGCGGCTGTACCAGTCGTACCTTGTACAGCCCCAGCAGTAGCATCCAATAATGTAGAAGCAACAGCGCCTAATTCACATTCATCTGCATCAACAGTTGTGCCCGTAGCAACATTCGAAAGGAAGTCAGCTGTACGGCCATCATTTACACATGCTTCAACTACAGTTTTTAGGCTGCCTGACTCCGACATCACGCGGCTAACTTGTGATTTAGCGATATAGTTTTGGTACTGAGGAATCGCAATCGCAGCAAGAATACCGATAATTGCAACAACGATCATTAATTCGATCAGGGTGAAACCCTTTTGAATTGATTTCATAACATTCTCCACAAATGTTTTTTAATTTAATTATTTAATAAAGCTATGTAGCTTGTTTTATAAATAGCACAGAGCGTGCCAAGATTTATTATAGTGAAAATGACAGAAAAAACAGCACTTTAAAAAAATATTTTTATTTTTTGTAATCATTACGTCTCTTTTTGTGTTTAAAAGTGACGATTTGTGTCACTTTATCACCGTTTTTTTAGCGCAAAATAATGGGCTCATTTTCGATTTCATTAGCTTTATCTACAGACTTCCCTGCGTAAAAGTGATCCATCACTTTACCAATCTCTTTTACACCAACCGTCAAAGCTATTCGATATTGTTTATTTTGCATGTTTTGGATAATTCGCGCGCAAATATCCTGCCACACTTGTGCATCTGTTGCTTGCCTCATCCCGCGATCAATGACAATTTCAACCTGACGTTCACATAAGTTTAAATAAAGCAAAACACCACTATTAAATTCCGTATCCCACACACCCAGTTCCGCAAAGAGCTGTTCAGCACGTGCACGAGTATTTTGATAATAGGCTTGGTTCGAAGGAATATGCCCTTCGATCACCACTTGGATTTCGCCCACATGTCCATGCTCTGCTGCTGTGACTGCTTGCGCAATGGCCTGCTGATCTTGCTTATTAAAAAACCGGTTTGCTGCAGGCATATAAAAGAAGTGCTTCAACCAGCGTTTAAAACTTGGTTGTTGTATTTCCTGTGTTTTAGGACAGGTGACAATTTCTGTTGTTTCTGTTTTCGTTACCATGAACCTGATGCTCCCCCACCGCCAAAACCACCACCGCCTCCGCTATAGCCTCCACCACCAAAGCCCCCACCTCCACTACGGCCTCCACCGCCCCCACCACCGGCAAGAAACATTTGAAAAATGGTTTGAGCAATAGCCGTAATCAGTAAAAAGAAAATTGCTCCACCCATCAACAGACTGGTGAGTAGACCTGCACCGTTGACCAAACCAGCAACGGTACCTGCAACAGCAGCAGTTGACGCACTTAAGCGCTTACCCACAATAAAGGATGCAAAAATACCAATCACCAAAATGATGAGAACCGTTGTAAACGTTTTCTCTTTGGCTTGTTGCTCGTGTAAGGCTTGTTCCTGACGTTCTTTCAGCTCTTGGGCTGCTTGAGCTGCAACTTCAGGGTCTTGATTTAAAATTTGGGTTATTTCCGTTAAGCCAGCATCAATGCCTTGAGCATATTGGGCTTGCTTAAAATGAGGTGTAATTTGATTTCGAATTATGCGACTAACGATGATATCGGGCATAATTCCTTCTAACCCATAACCCGTTAATATTTGTATGCGACGATCATTCACAGCGATCGCCATCAATATCCCATTGTCACGTTTTGCTGAACCGAGTTGCCATTTTTCTGCAACACGCATGGCGTAATCAAAAATATCTTCTTGACCTGTGGTTGGCACAATCACGATACCAACTTGTGCCTTGCCTTGTTCGTGTAACTGTAGAATTTTCTGACTAATGGCTTGCTTTTCAGCAGCAGAAAGTAAATTTGCCTGATCAACCACAGGTTCATTTAGCATCGGCAAGCCACGAATCGACTCGCCATCTGCCATATCATTGGCAATATTCGGCTGCTGAATTTTGATTTCAGGCTGTGTTGTTGTTTCTTTTTGCGTAGCTGACTGCTGATCTTTTAATATTTTACCGACAGCAACAGTTTCAGTATCCATATCTGTAGCGGTGGCAGTTTCTGCATGTGTGAAACCCACCACACACAATAAGCATGCTAAAACCATGCGCTGCAACCACAACAAACCTGTATGTTTTAGCTCAAAATCCACCATCAGCCCACCTCACAATGCAGTGACGCCAATTAATTAAAATCAACTTTCGGTGCAGTTTGCGCACTTTGCTCTGCGCTAAAGTTAGGCTTGGTATCCATACCAATGACTTTAGCTGTCATCACTTGCGGGAACTGGCGTGCATAGCCGTTAAAGTCTTGTACCGTAGTAATGTAGCGATTACGTGCGACAGCGATCCGGTTTTCAGTGCCTTCAAGCTGTACCTGTAAATCACGGAATTGCTCATTGGCTTTTAAGTCTGGATAATTTTCCGAAACAGCAATTAAACGTGAAAGTGCGCTGGTCATCTGCGCTTGAGCTTCTTGATATTTTTGGAACAGTGCTGGATCTTCCAAAACTTCCTTATCCACTTTTAAGCCTGCAACATTGGCACGTGCTTGAGTCACTTCAGTCAGTACTTGTTCCTCATGTTTCGCGTAGCCTTTTACCACATTCACAAGGTTAGGTACCAAATCTGCACGGCGTTGATATTGGTTTTGTACTTCAGACCATGCTGCTGTAACGGCTTCGTCTTTAACTTGTAATGTGTTATAGCCACAACCACTGAGGGTCAATGTACTGACTAATGCGATTGCGAGCATGCTTTTTTTCATTGAATTCATCACCCTTAACCTCAAGTATTTATTTGTAATTGTTTAAATAAATTCATTCTAACCTTATTTTTCGAATGAATTATGTATTTTCTTTGTGATTAAACTGATCTACTCGAAAAATATTTAGCATAAAAAAAAGCCCACAACTCGGGCTTTTTTAACATTTTGAACTTTGTACACGACAAAAAAAGATAACTCATTGAAATAATGGCATAATACTTGTTTTCTGACGACGAATATGATGACACATTTCAATGAGTTACATCTCATCTTAAACAAATATCTAAAGTGGAACAAGTCACATGTAAAATGTTTTACACTGATTATGATTGCATTAATTGTAAAACAGACATGTAATCTTTCTTCTGCATCTAAAGCCTTACCCATCAAGTGCTTACCACAATCATTTTATCGACGTATACAACGCTTCTTTGTAGGTCAGTATTTTGATTATCGTCAAATTTCTCAGTTAATTTTCAATATATTTTCATTCGACAAAGTGCAACTGACTTTAGATAGAACCAATTGGAAATGGGGAAAACGAGATATCAATATCTTGATGTTAGCCATCGTCTATCGTGGAATAGCGATACCTATTGTTTGGACATTGCTCAATAAACGTGGAAATTCAGATACAAAAGAGCGTATTGCTTTGATTCAACGCTTTATCTCTATTTTTGGTAAAGACCGTATTGTGAATGTGTTCGCAGACAGAGAATTTATCGGTGAGAAATGGTTTACATGGTTAATTGAAAATGACATTAACTTCTGTATACGTGTTAAAAAAACTTTATTGTGACCAATCACTTAGCCAGGAATCATAAAATTAGTGATTTATTTCGTCATCTTCAAGTTGGTCAAACTGAATGTCGTAAACGACGTATTTGGGTTGGTCGAGTAAAACTGTATATTAGTGCGCTACGATTAGAAGATGGAGAACTTTTACTTGTTGTTTCTCCTATGTTTAATGCTTCTGCTATTCGTGATTATGCATTACGCTGGGAAATCGAAACCTTATTTAGTTGTCTCAAAGGACGTGGATTCAATCTTGAAAATACTCGTTTAACAGACCCTGGACGAGTCAAGAAATTGATAGCAGTGCTAGCTATCGGTTTCTGTTGGTGCTATTTAACAGGTGAATGGCAACATGATCGAAAAAAAGCGATAAAAATAAAGAAGCATGGGCGACTTTCAGTAAGTTTATTTCGCTACGGTTTGGACTATGTTCAAATGGCTATTCTACGTTTGATTGGTTTTGGAAAAAAAGAAGAATTTAAGAAAGTGCTAGCAATTTTAAGAAAGAAAAAGCCTGATAGGACAAGGATCCTATGAAATTTGTCGTGTACAGAGCATTTTGAATTAACTATACAATTGCGGTGTTGTTTCAGTCTGAAAACTTTCCATTTGATATTCATCAGCAAGGCGTTCTTTCCAATAGTTCACGATCTGACTGTAATCAATTTCGCTCGGATGGAATTCTGCTTTGTAATATGACAAATATTCAGGCGCCAGTTGAATAAACATTTTTGCCAATAAATACGCCCCGAAAATATTTCCGCCCAGCTTTGGTAAACTTTTTTTCTTATCCTGCATAAATAGCTTCGTTGCAGAATAAAACGTAAGACTTGCAAAACCCGTGGTCACACTGCGCATAATCATGCGACGTATTTTGTCATCTCCATAGACATGCTGATATACATCGAATGCTACCGCACGATGCTCAATCTCTTCAATCGCATGCCACACCCAAAGTTTCACTGCATCATCATCTAAAGTACTGAGCACTTCTGGATGTCTTAAAATATAGCCACCAAGTAAAGCGGTAAAATGTTCAAAAGCACAGGTGATTGCAAGTTGAATCTTTGGATGTAAGTTTTTTACATAGCTATCTTTACGTGCCAGCCATGCTTGGAAACGATCTAAATTATAGGTTTCACTGCGCCAAGCATCATTAAATTCAGCATGGGCTTTGGAATGCATCGCTTCTTGCCCAATGAATGCTGCGATCTCAGCTTGCAATTTTTCATCACTGACTTTATCGCGTACATTGCGCACGCTATGCACAAAGAATTGCTCACCAATGGGAAAGGTCGATGACAATGCCGTCAACAAATGCGACATCACCGGTGAATTGGCAAAATAATGCCGGCGAATCGCTTTAGGATTGAATTGTGCTCGACGTACCGTAATGCCAATGGCTTTAGGACGATTTAGATATGTTTTTTGTGTCGTCACTTGCGTCATGGTCGCTTCCTAAGATTTAGATCATGATCGCAGTATGTAATTCCGATGCTCTTTCACACATGGCAAAATGTGCTAGCACATTTGCATAATTCACCATTCTAAAGCGCTGTCTGACAACTTTTCAGCGTATTTATCTGCAAAATCCATTTACTTGTCATTTAAGGTAAATTCCAAAAAATAAAAAACCCGCCGAAGCGAGTTTTTTGAATGAATCCAGTGCAAATACTGGTATGTCATGCCTTAAACATCTAAGTAGTCAAGAATACCTTCTGCAGCTTGGCGACCTTCCCAGATTGCGGTTACCACAAGGTCCGATCCACGGACCATATCACCGCCGGCAAAAATTTTCGGATTCGATGTTTGGAACTTAAATTCTTGCTGTTCAGCAGCAATGACGCGACCTGAACCATCCATACTGATGTTTGATGTTGTAAACCAGTCTGCAGGGCTGGTACGGAAACCAAAGGCAAGCAATACTGCATCTGCTGGTAAAATTTCTTCTGAACCCGGAACTGGTTCAGGGCTACGACGACCGCGACTATCAGGTGCGCCAAGCTGGGTAGTCACAACTTTAACACCCGTTACTTTGCCATTTTCACCCACAATTTCAATCGGCTGACGATTAAATTGGAAATCTACACCTTCTTCACGCGCATTTTTCACTTCACGACGCGAACCCGGCATGTTTTCTTCGTCACGACGGTAGGCACAAACAACCGATTCGGCACCTTGACGGATCGAGGTACGGTTACAGTCCATCGCAGTATCACCACCACCCAGAACAATCACTTTTTTGCCTTCCATGCTGATGTATTCAGATGGATCTTTTTCCCAACCTTGCGTACGGTTGACATTGGCAATCAAGAAATCCAGTGCATCATGCACACCAACAAGGTCTTCACCCGCGAAACCGCCCTTCATGTAGGTATAAGTTCCCATACCCATGAATACAGCGTCGTAATCAGCCAAAAGCTGATCAATCGTCACATCTGTACCAATTTCAGTATTTAGACGGAATTCAACGCCCATGCCAGAGAAAATCTCACGGCGACGTTTCATCACATCTTTTTCCATTTTGAATTCTGGAATACCAAATGTCAGCAAACCACCAATTTCAGGGCGTTTGTCGAATACAACTGGCTTCACACCATTACGTACAAGAATATCTGCACAGCCAAGGCCAGCAGGACCAGCACCAATAATCGCAACTTTCTTGTCTGTCCACTTAACGTGTGACATATCTGGACGCCAGCCCAATGCAAAAGCCGTATCGTTAATGTATTTTTCAGCATTACCAATGGTGACTGCACCAAAGCCGTCATTTAGCGTACACGCGCCTTCACATAAACGGTCTTGCGGGCACACACGACCACAAACTTCAGGCAAGGTGTTGGTTTGATGACACAATTCAGCCGCTTGGAAAATGCGACCTTCTGCAATTAGTTTTAACCAGTTTGGAATGTAGTTATGTACTGGACATTTCCATTCACAATACGGGTTACCGCAACCTAAGCAGCGGTGTGTTTGGTTTTTTGCAACTTCAGCTGTAAACGGTTTATAGATTTCCACAAATTCTGCTTTGCGGACAACTAGATCTTTTTTCTCTGGATCTTGGCGTGCTACATCCAGGAACTGAAAGTCATTATTTAGGCGCTCTGCCATGTCTCTCTCCGTGGGTAGGTGTAAGCATGTTTGGACTTACACCTGCCTATCAAATCTGCAGTAGTGGAATTATTGTGGATCAGCTTGAGTTGTTTTCAACAAAGTCTGCAAATTAGCAGCTTTTGGTTTCACAAGCCAGAATTTGCGGCTATAGAAGTCAAACTCGTTGCGGATCTTATACGCCCAAGCACTACCTGTTTCTTTAATATGTTCATCTAAGATACGGCACAAGAACTCTTTGTGTTCTTCCATCGATTCTGTAGAGATACGGTTCAATTCAATTAATTCGTGGTTGTAATGGTCAACAAAGTCATTGTCGAGGTCGAGCACATAAGCGAAACCGCCTGTCATACCCGCACCAAAGTTATGACCCACTTTACCCAATACAGTCACGATACCACCCGTCATGTATTCACAGCAGTGGTCGCCTGCACCTTCAATCACGGCAAACGCACCTGAGTTACGCACAGCAAAACGCTCGCCTGCTGTACCTGCAGCAAACAATTTACCGCCTGTTGCACCATACAAACAGGTGTTACCAATAATCGCAGTATTTTGCGTTTGGAACGGTGAACCTTTCGGTGGGAAGATCGAGATACGACCGCCAGCCATACCTTTACCCACGTAGTCGTTCGCATCGCCTTCTAGGCTGATGTGTAAACCACCGGCGTTCCAAACACCCAATGACTGACCTGCAGTCCCTGTTAATTTAACTTTAACAGGATGCGCTTCCATACTGAGGTTGCCATAACGTTTTGCAATCTCACCCGAAATACGCGCGCCAATTGAACGGTCACAGTTACCAATTGTGAAGCTATATTCACCGCCTGTACCTGCTTCAATCGCTGGCAGCATTTCCGCCACCATTTTTTCAGCCAAGAGACCTTTATCAAATGGTGCATTGCCTTGTACTTCACAGTACTGTGCTTTACCTTCTGCCGCAGGATGCGATTGAAGTAATGCGCTCAAATCAAGGTGTGCATGTTTTTCAGTTTCACCTGGAAGCATTTCCAGTAAATCTGTACGGCCAATCAAGTCTTTCAAGCTTGCTACACCAAGCGCTGCCAGCCATTCACGCGTTTCTTCTGCAATAAAGTGGAAGAAGTTGATCAGCATTTCAGGCTCACCGATATAGTGTTCCTGACGTAAATGGTCTTGTTGAGTTGCAACACCGGTCGCGCAGTTATTTAAGTGACAGATACGAAGATATTTACAACCGAGGGCAATCATTGGTGTCGAACCGAAACCGAAGCTTTCCGCACCCAAGATTGCTGCTTTTACAACATCTAGACCTGTTTTTAAGCCACCATCAGTTTGTACACGCACTTTGCCACGTAGATCATTCACACGAAGCGCTTGATGTGCCTCGCTTAACCCTAACTCCCATGGCGAACCTGCATGGTGAATTGAAGAAAGTGGAGAAGCCGCTGTACCACCGTCATAACCAGAAATGGTAATGAAGTCTGCGTATGCTTTTGCCACACCTGCCGCAATCGTACCAACACCGGGCTCAGAAACCAGCTTAACGGACACCATCGCCTGTGGGTTAACCTGTTTTAAATCGAAAATTAACTGTGATAAATCTTCGATTGAGTAGATGTCGTGATGCGGAGGTGGAGAAATTAAAGTCACACCTGGTACTGAGTAACGTAAACGTGCAATTAAGCCATTCACTTTACCGCCCGGCAACTGACCACCTTCACCTGGTTTTGCACCTTGTGCCACTTTAATTTGAAGGACTTCTGCAGAAGTTAGATATGCAGGGGTCACACCAAAACGGCCAGATGCAATTTGTTTGATTTTCGAGTTACGGATAGTGCCGTAACGCGCTGGATCTTCACCGCCCTCACCTGAGTTCGAGCGACCACCAATGGTATTCATAGCGATTGCAATAGCTTCGTGCGCTTCAGGCGATAATGCGCCTAAAGACATCCCAGCCGAGTCAAAACGTGGCAGAATCTCTTCTACGGATTCAACTTGATCGAGTGCAATCGATTGATCTGTTTTCAGCTTGAATAAGTCACGAATCGTCGCGATTGGACGGTTATTCACTAGCTCTGCGTATTCTTTAAAGTCCGCATAATTACCAGAACGCACAGATTTATGCAGTGCATTAATCACGTCTGGATTAAATGCGTGATATTCCTTACCGAATACAAATTTCAGCATACCGCCTTGATCGATTGGCTTACGTGATTTCCATGCCAAATCTGCCAATTTTTTCAAGTCATTTTCTAGGTCAGAGAATGTTGCGCCTTTAATACGGCTCGGTACGCCAGTGAAGCATTTTGCAACCACTTCATCAGAGAGGCCGACCGCTTCAAACAGCTGACCGCCACGGTAAGAGGCAACAGTAGAAATACCCATCTTAGAAAGGACTTTCAATAAGCCTTTCTCAATACCTTTACGAAAGTTAGCTTGCGCATGAATTGGATCACCCAATAACTCGCCTTTCGCGATCAAGTCATTGATCACGTCATAAGCTAGGTACGGATAGATCGCAGTCGCACCGAAACCAAGAATCACCGCAAACTGATGCGCATCACGCGCCAAACCTGTTTCGACAATGATGTTGGCATCTGTACGTAGACCCACATTGATTAAATAGTGGTGAACCGCGCCTGTTGCCATTAATGCATTTGCAGGTAAGAAGCCTTGACGGATTTTCTTATCAGACAATACAAGTAAAGTTTTTCCGTCTCGAATCGCTTGTGCAGATTCTTCACAAATACGCGCGATGGCAGCTTCTAAGCCTTCATCTTCTGCATAGTTCAGGTCAATGTCTGCAATCTCGTAACCTTTACGACCAAGGGTACGGATTTGATGCATTTTCGAATTTGACAGTACTGGGCTTGAAATGATCAGACGATCTGCATGCTCTGGACCTTGTTCAAATACATTTTGTTCACGGCCGAGACATGTCTCTAACGACATTACGATCGATTCACGTAATGGATCGATTGGCGGATTCGTAACCTGAGCGAACTGCTGACGGAAGTAGTCAGACACATGGCGCACTTGACAAGACAATACTGCCATTGGCGTATCGTCACCCATTGAGCCCACGGCTTCCTGACCACTTTCAGCGATTGGACGAAGCAATTGGTCACGCTCTTCAAATGTCACCATGAACATTTTTTGTGAAGCTTTCAGGTCATCGCCTTTTAAGCCTTGATCACATAAATATTCTTCCAGCTCTGGACTGCCTTGTACACGTACTGAGTTTTCACGTAACCACTGACGGTACGGACGCATACGTTTGAGGTGATTACTCACATCTTGAGTATCGAGCATTTTGCCAGTAAAGGTATCGATCACCAAAATTTGACCTGGACCGACACGACCTTTAGACACAACGTCTTCAGGTTCATAACCCCAAACACCAATTTCTGACGCCAAGGTGATGTAACCATTTTTAGTAATTACCCAACGTGCTGGACGTAAACCATTACGGTCAAGCATACAAATCGCATGACGACCATCTTGAATTACCAGACCTGCTGGACCATCCCAAGCTTCCATATGTTTTGAGTTGAATTCGTAGAATGCACGTAAATCTGCATCTAAAGTTTCAACGTTTTGCCACGCTGGTGGAACCAACATGCGTAGCGCACGGAACAAGTCCATACCGCCACCGACAAGGATTTCCAGCATATTATCTAAGCTTGAAGAATCCGAACCTGTACGGTTTACAATTGGGTTCAGCTCAGTTAAACCTGGCAATAATGGGTTTTCAAATTTTGGTGTACGCGCCATCGCCCAGTTACGGTTTGCGGTAATGGTATTAATTTCACCATTGTGCGCCAAGTAACGGAACGGCTGTGCCAAAGGCCAACGCGGCAATGTATTGGTTGAGAAGCGCTGATGGAATACCACGATGTGTGACTTTAAACGCTCATCAGCAAGATCGGTATAGAAGTCAGCAATCGCTGCTGGCATCATCAAACCTTTATAGCTGATCACAGTTGAGCATAAAGTGGTTACATAGAAGTATGGGTCAGCAGTCAGTTGTTGTTCTGCACGACGACGTGCCATCACCAACTTACGGTTGAATTCAACCTCTGAAACACCCATTGGGCAATTCACGATAATTTGTTCAAAGGCAGGCAATGACTGCATCGCGATTGAACCCAATGCATCATTATTGGTTGGCACAACACGCCAAGCGATGACTTTACAGCCTTCGTCTTCGATTTCTTTGGTTAAAATTTGTTTTGCATGTGCGGCTAATGCAGGGTCTAGATTTAGAAATACCGTACCCACAGCAAAGATTTCACTCAATGTAATGTCACTGAGTTTTTTCGCTTCTTCACGGAAAAATTCTTTTGGCATAGCAAGGAGTAGACCACAGCCGTCACCGGTTTTGCCATCTGCGGCAATACCACCACGGTGGGTCATACAACTTAAACTATGCATTGCGGTTTTGACGAGATCATGGCTTGCATCACCCTGCATATGGGCGATTAAACCGAAACCACAGTTATCTTTAAACTCATCCGGTTGGTATAAACCTTGAGCGGGAGCTACAGTATTAGGCGATGGCATGTGCATAGCGTACCCTTCTTTTCTTTACAGCTCTTTCGAGCACTTAACAAACTAATTTCTTGTTGCGATTCGTCTTAACTTACTCACATGAATTGTTCTGTCGAGCAAAATTATTTCTTATTCACACCCTTAAGATAAACCGAATTCACCTTTGATGCATGAATAAAAAGTCAAATTTTCTGCTTTTGCAGTTCAGATCAGGGATAACGACTGGATTAATGACTTCGCACTTTTATCGAATCATTTTCGCGCCAAAACAGGGAGAAAAGTTCAATTTACGCACCAATTAAGCAATTTATATGCCAACTTGATGCATTTTCTCCTAAGATGGCTGATTACAAGCATTTTTTAGTTATAACAAATAATTCAAATTGTTCTTTTTTTATTTTATGCACTTTTTCTGTGCAGTTTAAGCTTTTCCTAAGACGTCTTGCGCTATTTTAGAACTAATTAAATGGATCGGTTACTTCTTGCTCTACCGGTGCAGGTTTTGGACGTGGTGCATCTACACTACTTTGTGATTTTTGCACATCAATCACATTTCCTTCAGCATCACGACGAGTCACCGTAGTACTTGTCGTTGCATTAGTTGGTGTTGTTACCGTCGCTGCAGCCGCTGCTTTTCGTGCGGCGATTTGAGCTTCATCAATTTTCGGTAAAGGCACAGATTTTAATTTAATAGCATATAACTTTTGACTCGACGACATTTCTTCCGTGCCTAAATCATTCACATATGCTTGATATTGTTTAAATTCCACAACTTCAGGTTTGATTGAAGCAGGCAAAGCGATGTTGAGGCTCGACATTGCAGCTTTGGCATCATTTTGCGACGAATATGGTCCAGTTAAAATGACGTATTGCTCAGGATGGTCTTCACCAGAAAGACGTAGATAAATAAATTTATGACGCTCAGGCTGCTTGCGTAAGAAGCTTTTTAAAATATCTTCTTCAGAAACCCGAAATAATTCAACACCATAAAGCTTGGCAGAGTCATTAATAAATTTAGTGCCGCGAAATTCTGGCTCATGTTGAGCTGTAGCAACCACACGGGTCGTCATATCAAGTGGACGTACTTCTTCATTTAATGCACCAAGATGGGACATTGCTGCCACTTTCTCTGGCTGAATTTGCAAATCCACTTCAGTTTCAGCTTGTTTTTCAACTTCAACCAATTCTTTGGTATCTGTAATCGCCCAGAAAACCAATGCAGCGAACAGACACACAGCTCCACCCACCAACCATGCGTAGTGATGAACTTTTTGCCATTGAGACTGCCGCGCTGCCATGATGTACCTACTCTGCCTGATTTGCCAAAATTGCCTGTTTCATTAACTCAACATCAAACTCTTTGGTGATGATGGCCTGACCTAATGATTTCAGTAAAATAAGTCGTAATTGCCCATTCAATACTTTTTTATCATGAGACATATACGCCAAAAAATCCTCTAGCGGAATTTTAGGGCAAACTATCGGTAATTGTGCACGTAAAATGATTTTTTTTGTACGTTCTAAATCTTCAGCAGTGATCCAACCCATACGCTGGGACAAATCTGCAGCCATTACCATCCCTGTTGCAACGGCTTCACCATGTAACCATTCACCATATCCCAAGTACGATTCAATCGCATGACCAAAGGTATGACCCAGGTTTAATAACGCACGTTCGCCTTGTTCTTTTTCGTCATTGGCCACAATACGCGCTTTATGAGCACATGAACGATAAACCGCTTCAGCCAACAAGGTTGCATCACCTGCAACTAAAGCATCCATATGCTGTTCAAGCCAAGCTAAGAATTCAACATCACCTAACAATGCATATTTGATCACTTCGGCCAAACCTGCAGAAAGTTCACGCGCCGGCAAAGTTTTTAATTGCGCCATATCCGCAAGGACCACTTGGGGTTGCTGGAAAGCGCCAATCATGTTTTTACCCAGTGGATGGTTTATCCCAGTTTTTCCACCGACACTTGAATCCACTTGAGAAAGCAAAGTCGTCGGCACTTGAATAAAATACACACCACGTTGATAGCATGCAGAAGCAAAACCGGTCATATCCCCAATGACACCCCCACCTAATGCCAAAACCGTACAATCGCGGTTAAAGCCTGCTTCGAGCAAGGCATCAAAAATTAAATTCAAATGCTCTAAATTTTTATACTTTTCACCATCAGGCAAAATACATGTTGCAACGGTTTTCCCTAATGCCCCAATTGCTTCTACATAATGTTTTAAATAGAGCGGGGCAACTGTGGTATTAGAGACAATCATTACTTGTTTACCCTGAATATAAGGCTCAAGTAAAGTTTGTGGGTTGAGGTCACTCCCAATAAAAATAGGGTAGCGACGATCACCGAGTTCAACATGTAAGGTTTGCATGAATTTAACCTTTTCTAACGAGATATATTTTGTGAAACAATTAAATTAAAAATTTTTTGCGCAAGATCTCTCGCAGCACCTTGATTGGTTTCAATAATATAGTGCGCGACTTCACGATAAAGAGGATCACGGGCAGCCAATAAATCTCGTAGCTTTTGCTCTGGATTTTCCACTTGAAGAAGTGGGCGATTTTTGTCGCGGTAGGTTCGTTGTAACTGAATTTCCACCGGAGTATATAGATAAACAACAATACCACGTTGTTTTAAAAATTCACGATTTGGGGGCTGAGTCACAGCACCACCGCCAGTCGCTAAGACCAGTTGTTTCTTTGCAGTTAACTCATCAATGACATTCGTTTCACGACTTCTAAAGCCTTTTTCCCCTTCCTTTTCAAAAATCCAAGGAATGGTCGCACCTGTTTTACGTTCAATTTCATGATCACTGTCTAGAAATTCACGTCCTAACAATTCTGCTAAATGTCGCCCTACGGTTGTTTTTCCTGCCCCCATTGGCCCTACCAAATAGATATTTGGTAGGGTTTCAAACTCTTTGCTTGGCAAGGAGTCACCTATTTCTTTTGTTAAATTGAAAATATATTAATGATTTCTGGTAACACTGTCATTAACAATTCGCGGAGTAACAAAAATCAGGAGCTCTGTCTGTGCGCTAGTTTTCACATTATTTTTAAATAAGTTTCCGAAAACCGGCAAATCCCCCAAAAAAGGTACTTTGGTATATTGATTTTGTTGAATGTCATCAAAAATACCACCTAGGACCACTGTTTCACCATCACCGACTAAAACATTAGTCTCAAGTTTATTGGTATTAATTAAATAACCAGCCGCGGTTAATCGACCAACAGTATCCTTGTTAACTTTTAAATCCATCTGTACCCTCCCATCTGGCGTAATACTTGGGGTCACTTCCAGTTTCAAGTTTGCATCAACAAAACTAGTTGTCGTACCACCTTCAGCACTCCAACTTTGATACGGAATTTGATCGCCTCTTAAGATTGTTGCTTTTTGCTTATCACCCGTTAAAACTTTTGGTGCTGCTAAAACTTCACCGTGACCATCCGATTGTAAAGCTGTAAGTTGTAGATCAAGCATAAAGTCTGAAATTTTAAGCAACCCAAAACTAAAATTTCCTGCTGATGCCGTCCCTAAATCTACCGCTAAATCTAACTTTGGAGAATAATCTCCACCCCAAACATTTGATCCATTAGCACCACCACTTAAACTCGGATTATTACGCTGTATACCCCAGTTAACACCGAGTTCTCTCGAAAATTCTGTTTGAGCGGTCACAATTCTTGTTTCAACCATGACTTGTTTGACAGCAACATCTAATAGATCAATCATCTTACGAACTTTATCAATATTCTCAGATGTATCATTAACAATAAGTGTATTGGTCCGGTTATCAGAAACTACACTACCTCTTGGGCTCAGCATACTTTCTAATGCAAGTGATGTACCTCCTGCTGTGCCATTCGACTCGGCTCCTTTTCCATCTCGGGAATCTTCTAATAATTTTAAAATATCTGAAGATTTCGCATAGCTCAGCTGAATATATTCAGTTTGAATCGGCGCTAATTTTATTCGCTGTGCAAGTGCTTTTGCTTCATCATCTTCCGCTTTAATCAACTCAGATACAGGTGCGATCCAAATCACATTACCATTACGACGTTTATCTAAATTCTTGGTTTTCAACACGATATCTAGCGCTTGATCCCAAGGCACATCTTTTAAGCGAAGTGTAATATTTCCTTGAACCGTATCAGCAGCAACCATATTTATTTCAGTGAAATCAGCCAAAAGTTGCAGCACACGACGTACTTCAATATCTTGGAAGTCTAAAGAAATCTTCTTACCGGTATAATGATTTGCGGCTTTAGGACGTAATGGATTTTTATCTTCAGGACGTTTCAAACTCACCGTTAATTTATTATCAGTTTGATACGCCATATATTCATAGCTACCCGTCGACTGAATGGTAATTACCCCATTGCCGCCATCATTATGTGCGTCTACCGTTGCAACAGGTGTTGCAAAATCATTGACATTTAAACGGCGCGTCAAATGTGCAGGTACTTTATTACCTAAAGTACGGATCACCACTTTACTGCCTTGTTGTTGAACATCAACAGGGGTATTTCCACCCAGTAAATCAACAACAACTTGACCTTCACCATTAGAACCACGGTGGAAACCAATATTTGAAATACCTTGTTGCTGACGTTGTGCTACAGGCTGTACATAACTAGTAGCTTGTGCAGAGTTAATTTTTAGAATGAAGGTATTACCTTCAACACGTGTGGTAAAAGCACCCGCATTGGCTAAATTTACCGTTAAGCGCGCACGTTGTGCATCCGAACTCACATCCACAGTGCTCGCTTCAGCCGTTGCCACAGGAATTGAACTTTGTTTTAAATTTTGCTGTGCTTTATCAAAGTCTAAAACCAGTCGTGATGGTTGATCGAGTTGATAAGCTTGTGGTTGCGGCGGCAAGCCATTAAACATCACGCGAATTTCAGTCCCTTGACCTGGAATTTGCATTGGTACCACATTGGTTACACTCACCTGAGCATTGGCAACTTGCATCATCGCCATTGCAACAGCCCCCATCGAAAACTGACGAAACACATGATTCATTGTATTGCCATCCCCAAAAATAAAATCTTGTACACTATTCTTCATTTTTATTCCTTTAAGCTTAAGGTGCTGGTCCAATTAATATGAGACTTCTAGGACGCTCTACATATCCTTCTCGCCCATCCGGAATAATCTCAATCAAATCAATTTGAGTCGGGGTAATATTTACTACTCGACCATGATTGAGCCCCATATAACTTCCACGTTGAATACGTTCAACTTCACCATCAGGCGTCTGAATCAAGGCTAAAATTTGCCCAGATTGGTTACGCATACTACCCTTCATATTCAGGGTTTCGAGTGCATAACTTTCCAAAGGTTGAGGCTGACGACTCAAGTTTGGATAAACACGCTTACCCGCCATGATTTTAAGTTCTGCTGCCAATGAACTTGGCAAGAACGGACTTTTTAATGAATGCGCTGCATAATTAAAAGTCTCGACAGGCACAAAATCTGGCGCAGGCTCAATCGCTAGTGGCGCTTGATTGCGTATATTTGCCATCTCTTGATTGACCACATCAATACGTGATTCACAACCTGCTAATACAAATCCAACCATCACAGAAAGTGCCAATTTATTCATTTTCATTTTGGAGCCTCCTGTGTACTTGCTGAATCTGCAGCTTTCGCAGCACTTTCAGTATTTCCTTCGTAACGATATGTTTTCGCAGAAATTACATAATCAATTTTTGGAATATCTGAGTTCTTTTCTTTATTTTCAGTTGCTGTAATCGTTAAATTATGCAAAGTCACAATCCGTGAAAGCCCGGCAATGCCACTAACAAATGAACCAAAGGCATGGTAATCACCTGTTGCCTCAATATGAATCGGCTGTTCCGTAAAGAACTCTTGCTTCACTTCAGGCTCAAGACGAATAATTTTAAATTTCAATCCAGAATTCACGCCTGTTAAGTTGATATCTTCAACCAAACCTGGAATTTCAGTTTCTTTCGGCAATTGTTCTAACTGTTGATTAAAACGTGCTTCCATATCCTGCAACTGCAATTGATATTGTTGCAAATTACGTAGTTTTGAATCTTTTTCACGAAACTCATTTAACAAATTTTGTTCTTGCGCATTGGCACTTGAAATAGCTTCAATCTTGCCTTTAATCGCCAAGAAATAGCCCAAAATTGCCACAAGGATAATGATAAAAATCCAACATGTAATTTTGACTGAAATTGGCCAACTACCATAGTTATTCGGATCTAGCGTATTGAACTGCTGTACAAACTTATCAAAAGTCATTTTCTTTTTCGGAATGACCACAGCATCTTGATTCAATTGTTCAAATTCATCACGACTCATTTTGCAGCCTCCGGAGTTGGTGTTGCTGCAGTTTGTGCGTCAGATGTTTGCGCCGATGAAGCTGACTGTCCTGCATTTGCTGCTGGATCATTAATGGTCGGCTGCGCAATTTGCTCCAAATCAGCAGTCACAGTAAATGCACCATAAGATTCTTCTACGCGAGGAACCACTGACGTCGGCGCTTTGTCTTTTTTCTCTTCCGCCACAAGGAATGAGCTCATGAAGGCATTACGATACCAAGGTGATGCTTCCAAATTACGCAGTAGATCTGCAACAGTGTTTGGACTTTCCGCACGCCCTTCGATCATAAATTTGTCGCCATTACGTTCAAATTTTGTGATGTACATATTGGCAGGTGTCACACGAACCAATTCATCTACAAGATGTACAGCGATTGGACGTTGACCTTGTAAGCCTTGAATCAACTTCATTCGTTCAATAATGGCATTACGCTGTTCTTGTAAACCATCCAAAGACTTTAATTGAACATCTAAGTTTTGGTTATGACTGATAATCAATTGGTTCGCTTGTTCTTGATCTTTTAATTTGTGATCAAAGTACAACCATGTTAAACCAACCCCAATTACCCCAATTAAGAAAGCCCCAATACAAAGTGCAATAAATTCTTTTTTTCGTTTCTCTCTTAGCTCATCACGCCAAGGGAGCAAGTTAATTTTTGCCATTAATCAAAACTCCTCAATGCTAGACCGCATGCCACCATGAGTGAAGAGGCATCATTTTCAATTTTTTTAATATCAATTTGAGGTGAAAAACCCATTTGTAAGAATGGATTGGCAATCGTGACGCGGTATCCCAATTTTTGTTGAAGTAATTTTGCAAGCCCCGGAATATTGGCATTCCCCCCTGCCAATAAAATATGGTCAATTTCGTTAAACTGTGAAGATGAGAAAAAGAACTGTAAAGAACGTGCTGCTTGTTGAACGACAGCTTCTAAGAAGGGTTCTAAGACTTCGATATCATAATCATCTGGCAAGGCACGTGTTTTTTTCGCACGACCAGCTTCTTCGAAAGACAATGCATAGCGATTTTGAATTTCCTGTGTCAATTGTTTGCCACCAAATACTTGCTCACGGGTATAAATCACTTTGTTATTCTGCATGACAGATAAGGTCGTCATACTATGACCAATATCTAAAATACCCACGGTATTCACCCCCATTGGCAAAGTATCTGAGAAAACTTTAAACGCATTTTCAATTGCAAAGCTTTCTACATCACCAATTTTTGGTGTAAGACCAGCAAGCTGAATGACTTCCGCACGCGCTTCGACATTTTCAATACGCGTAGCGACAAGCAAAACATTGACACGATTTGGGTTGGACAGACGATCTGGCAAGACCTCAAAATCAAGGCTCGCTTCATCAAGTGGGAACGGAATATATTGCTCAGCATCATCACGAATCTGAATTTCACGTTCATCATCGTTCATATCTGCGTCCATTTCGATGATTTTTGTAATCACCATCGAGGTTGGAACCGCCAAAGCTGCATTAGTGGTCTGCGTATTGGCCAAATTAATTGCGCGCTCTAAACAGTCACCGACAGCTTCCGGATTCAATATGTTCTTTTCAACAACACTTCCTTCTGGTAATGGCACCAAAGCATAGCTTTCTACCCAATACCGCCCACTCTTTACAGAAAGTTCCAAAACCTTAACAGAAGTCGAACTAATATCTACTCCTATTAACCCCTTATTTGGCTTACGATATAACCTGAGCACAATATAATTCCTATTATTTTTTTATCCCCAAAAAAATTAACCCACTAATTAGCATTGGTCTATAATTTTATACAGATACAATAACTCATCTAACAATCCGTATATCGAAAGGATATACTGACCACCAATTAGTTTGCCATTAGCTCTTATTAAAACTTACTTGTTATGAAAAAGCTATCTTGTTCAGGCCTTGTTCATCCATTTTTTTTGGCCATTATTATTATTTTGGTCGCAATTCCAATGGGTTTCTATGGCATGTATCTCTATATTGCCCCGTCTTTGCCTGAAATGTCCATCTTAAAAAAGGCTCCATTATTAAAACCATTGCAGGTTTATAGTGCTGATAATGAGCTGATTGCAGAATACGGTGGCAAACTTTCGGTCCCTGTAGAGTACGACCAAATCCCGTCTCATTTCATTCATGGCTTTTTAGCTGCGGAAGATTCTTCATTTTTTGAACACAGCGGTATTAGTTTCAAAGGATTGGGGCGTGCTGTCAGTGAAAGTATTACAGGCTCAGATGTGCAAACCGGTGGTTCAACCATTACCATGCAGGTTGCAAAAAACTATTATCTGACTCCAGAACGTACGCTAAAACGTAAACTGACCGAAGTTTTCCTTGCTCGAAAAATTGAACAAAATCTAAGTAAAGAAGAAATTTTAACGCTGTATGTCAACAAAATCTTTTTAGGAAAAAATGCCTACGGGATCGCAGCAGCAGCAAAAATTTATTATAACAAGAGCCTGCAAGATTTAAGTTTGGCTCAAATGGCAATGATTTCAGGCTTACCTAAAGCACCTTCAAAATACAATCCTGTAGCCAACCCAAAACGTGCTTTAGAGCGTCGTAATTGGATTTTAGGCCGTATGTTGCAATTGGGGTATATCAATCAATCTGAATATCAAAAAGCGATTGCTGAACCGATTAATCTCGATATGCCTGACCGCGGGGTCAGCAACAAATTCCCCTACGTCGGGGAAATGGTTCGCTCTGAGCTCGTAGAAAAGCTTGGTGAACAAGCGACGGATTCTGGCTATAAAGTCTACACCACTATCAACAGCCAACGCCAAGCCTATGCTGAGCAGGCTGTACAAGAGGGTCTCGAAGCTTACGATAGACGACATGGTTGGCGTGGTGCAGAAGCACATGATGAACCCTTAAAAAACTTTATTCCATATGCCAACACCTATCCTGCCGAAGTAACCAAAGTCAACAACACCAGTATCGAAGTGTTGATGCAAGACGGCAGTAGTGTGACAGTTCCATGGTCAGGTTTATCTTGGGCACGCCCCTATCGCAATGCCAATAGTGTAGGCAATGCGCCTAGCAAAGCCTCTCAAATTGTAAAAGTAAAAGATATTATTCGCCTACGTCCGAATGCGGACAAAAGCTCATGGGCTTTGGTGCAAATTCCCAAAGCGCAAGGTCAATTAATTGCACTTAATCCCAATAATGGTGGTATTGAAGCCATTGTGGGTGGTTATAATTTTTATCAATCTAAATTTAACCGTGCTCTACAAGGCTGGCGTCAGCCGGGTTCAACCATTAAACCCTTTGTTTATGCTTTAGCACTTGAACGTGGCATGACTCCGTATTCCATGGTCAATGACAATCCAATTACGATTGGCAAGTGGACGCCTAAAAACTCTGACGGTCGCTATTTAGGGATGATACCTCTACGCCGTGCCCTCTATTTATCACGTAACACAGTTTCAGTTCGCTTATTACAAGTCGTCGGGATTGAACGTACTCGCCAATTATTTATGGATTTTGGTTTGCAAGAAAACCAAATTCCACGTAACTACACCATTGCTTTAGGTACCCCACAGGTATTGCCGATTCAAATGGCGACAGGTTATGCGACATTTGCCAACGGTGGATATCGTATTCAACCGCACTTTATTAGTCGTATTGAAGATGCTTATGGCAAAGTGATTTATCAAGCCAATCCTGAATATGCATGTATTCAATGTATCAATCAAAAAGACGAAGTTGAATCAGCAGATCCGACCACGCCAGATGATGAAGTGATTGAAGTCACTAATCAGGATAATAAACCTGCTGAATCGCAAATTTCCGATACTGAAGCAGCAAACTATAAGCAAGCTCAGCGAATTTTGAAGTCGAGTTCGGCCTTTGATATGGCGAACATCTTGCGTGACGTGATCCAACATGGTACAGGTCGAGCGGCTTTAAAAATTGGTCGCGGTGATTTAGGCGGTAAAACCGGTACAACCAATGATGCAAAAGACGCGTGGTTTGCTGGATTTAATGGAAAATTGGTCACTGTGGCTTGGGTCGGTTTTGACCAACCCTCTACTTTAGGTCGCCGTGAATATGGTGGTGTTGCAGCATTGCCTATTTGGTCAGATTTTATGGCGAAATCACTTAAAGGCACACCTGAAGCTTGGGTGCGTTTAGACACCCATGCCAAGAATCCAATCAACCGTAATTCGGCTAAAGCGACTCAAGGTCAACCTGAACAAGATCGTGCAGCAACGCCACCAATGGCTCAACCGCTGTATCGCCCTGCTCCTGTTGCACCGAAGCCTCAGGCTTCGCAAAATGATTTTGACGACCTTCCTGGGTCTACTGAAACCAATCTTGCACCGACTCGAACTGCGCCTCCGCCAATGCAGCCTAAACCACAAGGTGCAGAGCATAAAACGGACGCACTTGATCATCTCATCGATCAAGTTCAGTAAATACTGCATAAAAAAAGCCCTCAAACGAGGGCTTTTTTATCACTTCCAATGCATTATTTCTTTTTAAAGAGATAAATTTGATACTGCGCTTGCAACTCAAATTGTTCATTTTTTTCTAGAGCTTCTCGACGCTCAGCTTTCACTTTATAGGCATAAGGTGTCATTGCAATTAAGTTTTTGAGATCCTGCTGAGAAAGTGACATTTTCGCTTGTACCACTTGCTCACTTTCCAATTCAAAATCATTCGCCAGTTGTTCCACAAATTTATGCGGTTCATGTAGTTTTACTTCTTCAAACAGGGCTTCACGCATTGCATAAAGATGCTCTGGCGCAGGTGTAACCACCATCAAGTGCCCTTCAGGCTTTAACACACGAAGGATTTCTTCTTGAGGAATAGGACTAAATAAACTCGTACACAAGTCAATCGAATGATCTAATACAGGTAAGGTTGCCCCTGTCCCAACCACCCAAGTCACCTCTTTATTCAGTTTAGCGGCCACTTGTACTGCATTTTTAGCAATATCGACACCCACACACTGTAGTACTTCAGCTTGCATCACATCGGTGTAATAGCCTTCACCACAGCCAATATCCAACAAGTTTTCAACCCTTAATTTTTGAATCAAAGCCACCACTTCCTGTTGCAGAGGTGCATAGTGACCGGCACTCAAAAACGCACGACGCGCCTGTACAGATTCTGGCGTATCGCCTGGGTTTTTACTGTGTTTATGCTGAACCACATGTAAATTGACATAGCCTTGTTTTGCAACATCATAGCTATGATTATTTTCACAGCGCCATGTCCGCTCTGTGAGTTTTAATGCTTCACGGCATACAGGACACATCAACAGGTTCATCATTTACTCCACTATATTTTGAAATAAAAAAACCGGCATCTGTGGGAGCAAATGCCGGTTTCGTTTATTTATTTGCTTAACGTAATTTTAAAGTCATTAGACCCAAAACTACCAGCATAATTGTAATAATCCAGAAACGAATCACCACCTGCGTTTCACGCCATCCCTTTTTTTCATAGTGATGGTGTAGCGGTGCCATTAAGAATACACGCTTGTTCCGCATACGCAGCGAGCCAATTTGCAAGAAGACAGAAATAGCTTCAACCACAAAGACACCGCCCATAATGGCAAAAACGATTTCTTGACGAACCATGACTGCAATCGTACCGAGCATCGCACCTAGAGATAAGGCACCGACATCACCCATAAAGACTTGAGCAGGATGCGCATTAAACCATAAGAATGCCAAGCCAGCACCGATCATTGCCGCACAGATCACGACAAGTTCAGATGCATATTTCACATAAGGGATATGTAAATAATCAGCAAAACGGACATCACCAGCCAGATAAGCAAATACACCTAAACCTGCGGCAACCAAAACGATTGGCATAATCGCCAAACCATCCAAACCATCGGTTAAGTTCACAGCATTGGATGCGCCGTTAATCACCAAATAAGTAAAGACAATAAAGCCGATACCAAGTGGGATAATAGACAACGGAATGCTAATTTCTTTAAAGAATGGAATCAGCAGATCCAACATATTTGAAGTATGTACTGGGTTTGCTTGCTGTGTCGCAATCACATAGAGCGCAATACCAGCGCCTAACGATGCCACAGAAGTCCAAAAGAATTTCTTCTTCGCAGGTAGACCAGCATTGTCTTTATAACGGATTTTAATCCAGTCATCTGCCCAACCCACAGCGCCAAAGATCACCATCACCCCAAGTACAATCCATACATAAGGGTTTGAAAGATCGGCCCAAAGTAAGGTTGAAATCCCAATAGACAGTAAAATCAACACACCACCCATAGTTGGTGTGCCCATTTTTTTGGCATGATTTTCAGGTGCAAATGAACTGACTGCCTGACCATATTTGAGAGCTTGCAATTTGCGAATCATCACAGGTCCAAGTAACAGACCAATGGCCAATGCCGTTAAGACACTGAGTAGCGAACGAAGCGTTAAATAACGAACAACCTGAAACGAGCTGTGATAACCCGCAAGCTGCTCAAATAACCATAACAGCATTAAAGTTTCTCCATCAATTCAGCCATCAAAGTTTCCATGTGGGTATAACGAGAACCTTTAAACAGGAAACTCATGGACTGAGGCTGATGTGTTTTGACTAGACTAATTAATAACGGTAAGGCCTGTTCTTGAGATAGAAAGGCCTGTAATTTTTTACCATATTGGGTACTGCGCGCGCCTTCTTGCACGGCAGGTGAAAACTCACCGACAGCAACGACAAATTGAAGACCGGCGTGTGAAACAAGGTCACGTCCCAACATGTAGTGCTGCTGTGCAGCAGATGAACCTAACTCACCAATATCCCCAATAACCATGACTTTGATGCCATCTTGCTGCGCAAGTACATCAGCAGCAGCACGCATTGAGGTTGGATTTGCATTGTAGGTATCATCAATAAACAGATAATCTTTATGTTGAATAAAGTTTAGACGACCTTTGGCACCAGTTGCATGTTCAAGACCCACAACGATGTCATCTAAACTCACACCAATCGACAACGCGAAAGCTGCGGCTGCAGTGGCATTTTGCACATTATGTTCACCAGCAAATGGCAGTTGAACTGGACGTGCACCTTGTGGCGTATTTAAGATAAATCGTGAAGATTGAGCCTGAAGTTCAGTTTCAGTCGCAAAGACATCCCCACCCTGACCAAAACTCATTACTTGCTCAGTTTGCACCGCTTGACGAATGGCATCTGTAAAATCATCTGCCGCAGGGACAATCGAAGTTCCTGTTTTCGCTATATGTGCATAAATTTCAGACTTGGCACGACAAATACCATCACGCCCACCAAACTCCCCCATATGAGCGGTGCCAATATTTAAAATACCGGCAACCTGAGGCTGTACCAAATTTGAGGTGTAATCAATTTCACCTTTATGACTGGCACCAAGCTCCATCACGGCATACTGATGTTCTGGACGTAACTCAAGTAACATCATCGGTACGCCAAGGTCATTATTTAAATTACCGCGCGTAATTAACGTTGGTGCAAGACGAGAAAGGATACTCCCGAGCATCTCTTTGGTTGTGGTTTTACCACTACTTCCTGTCAAGGCAATCACTTTTAAGGCTGGGTTTTGGGCACGACGAAATGCACCTAAATGTCCAAGTGCTAAACGTGTATCTGCAACCACCAACTGACAAATATCCACATCGACCGGATGACTGACAATGGCAATTTCACAACCCTTTTCAGCCACTTGAGCAAGGAAATCATGCGCATCAAAGCGTTCACCTTTCAGGGCAAGAAAAGCATCTCCTTGCTCTGCATGACGTGAATCGGTCAAAATTCGTTTCACAGGACCTGTCGGCGCTTGATTATTATGCCAGTGCCCTTGTGTCGCTTGAACCAACTGTTCGGCAGTCCAAGGTTCTAACGGAACCGTACTGGTCGTTGAAGTATGCATATCTGTTTCCTATTGCGCTGGATAAGCCGAGTCAGTGTTGTGATGCTGTGAATCAATCGCCGATTTCACTTCCACCACATCATCAAACCAATGTCGAACACCATTAATTTCTTGATAGTTTTCATGGCCTTTACCAGCAATCACCACAATATCACCAGCTTGCGCATGGCTGACTGCGAATTTAATCGCTTCACGGCGGTCATGGATTTCATGGACAGTTTTTCCAGTAAAATCAATACCAGCCTTCATATCTGCAAAAATTTGTTCTGGGTTTTCAGTACGTGGATTATCCGAGGTAATCAACGCCACATCTGCATGGTTTAATGCCGCTTGTGTCATCAATGGACGCTTACCACGATCACGATCACCACCACAGCCAAACACTGCCCATAACTGTTGCGATACATGACGTTTTAAGGTCTGTAACACTTGAATCAAGGCATCTGGTGTATGTGCATAATCCACCACAAACAGGCGCTCATCATCACGGATCACTTGCATACGACCCGGCGCACCTTTTAACTCAGGCGCAGTTGCGATCAAGGCAGATAAGTCAAAACCCGCTTGCTCCGCTGAAATTAAGCTCGCCACAATATTTTCAATATTGAAGTGTCCCAATAATGGACTTTGCACCACAAATTCAGCTTGAGCAGTACGCAATTTAAATTGTGCGCCCGTTAAGCTGTATTGAATATCCGTCACTTGATAATCCGCAGCCTGACGCGTTGAATAAGTCAAAATTTTAGGCTGAGCCGGGTTTTGGCGCGCGGCATTCAGCATCACTTCTGCATGTTCATCATCGAGATTGATGACTGCAACTTTGAGCGATGGAAACTGAAACAAACGTGATTTCGCTTCAGCATAGGCTTCAAGGGTTTTATGATAATCCAAATGGTCACGACTTAAATTGCTATAAGCGGCAATTTCAATTGCACAGCCATTTAATCGACCTTGTTCTAAGCCATGCGAACTTGCCTCAATGGCAGCAAACTCTGCACCCTCAAGCGCATAGGCATGCAATGCATTTTGCATATGTAACGCATCTAAAGTGGTGTGAGAAGAGGCTTCTAAATTCGGTAAAATTCCGTTACCAGTGGTTCCCATCACTGCACATTTTTTGCCTTGCAACATGAGTAATTCAGCGATTAAACGAGAGATCGTGGTTTTACCATTGGTACCCGTCACTGCCAAAATTCGTGCAGCTTGAACCGGTTGAGTCGTCTGTAAATATTGCTTTTGCCACTGCCCCATCAATTGACGCACATCCGCAATCACAACACTTTGATCCAAGCCCAAATCAGTTTCTGAAATGACAGCCAACGCGCCTTTCTCTAACGCTGTACGTGCAAATTGTGCTGTTTTTTCAGGTTGCGAAAACGAAGTCAGGGCAATAAATATTTGCCCTGCTGTAACTTTGCGACTATCCAGATTGAAGCCCTGAAAGGATTGCGACATCCATTCAGCGGGCTGTTCAACGGTGTATAGATCTTGAAACGTAATTTTCATTCATCACCTATTACTGGATCTTAGGAGTGTCTAAAGGTTTATCTAATGGTACGTTCATTAAACGTAAAGACTCTTGCATTACACGAGCGAAAACTGGTGCAGCCACCAGACCACCGTAATACTGACCTGTCGGGTTTTCCACTACAACAATCATGGCCAAACGTGGATCACTCACTGGTGCAACACCGGCAAAGAGTGCTCGATATTCTGAAGTCGAATAGCCTTTACGGTCTGCACGTAATTTATGTGCTGTACCAGTTTTACCCGCCACGCGATAACCCGGAATATTGGCTTGACGTGCCGTACCACCCGGCAAGGTCACTGCTTCCATCATTAAAAGTACTTGATCAGCAATTTTAGGGTCAACCATCTGCTCACCTTTCGGCTTTTCCTCAAGCTTGTACAAGCTCAGTGGCATTTTGACGCCCTTATTGGCAATCATGGCATAAGCATCAGCCAGTTGGAGTACTGTAGCGTTCAAACCATAACCATAAGCCATGGTCGCTACTTCAGACACATTCCATTTACTCTTCGGCAAAATCAGACCAGCACTTTCACCGGGGAATTTCACCGCTGAACGTTGACCAAAGCCAAGACGTTGATAGAACGTTGGTAATGTTTCATAAGGGAGAGATAAAGCGATTTTTGCCACACCGACGTTAGACGATTTTTGAATAATGCCGCCCAAAGTCAGAGGGCCATAGTTATGCGTATCTCGGATAGTATGATTCCCTACACGCATAGAACCCGGTGTAGTATTTACCACCGTATTTGCCGTGTATTTACCGCTTTCCAATGCCATTGCCACGGTCATTGGCTTCATGGTTGAACCTGGCTCAAAGGAGTCAATCGCACCACGGTTACGCATGGCATCTTTATTTAAGACACCTTTTTTATCATTCGGGTTGTACGACGGCCAAGAGGTCATCGCTAAAATTTCACCCGTTTTGACATCGACAGCAATCGCTGTGGCAGAACGTGCGTTATTGGCTACGCCGGCTGCAGTCAACTCACGATACATAATGTATTGCAAACGTGAATCAATACTCAGCGTGATATTTTCACCCGACTCAACCTCTTTCACGATCTCAGGGTCTTTAACGCGGTTGCCTTTTTTATCTCGGACAATTTGCTGCGCACCATCTACGCCTGCAAGACGTTCATTCAATTGCATCTCTAAACCTTCGATGCCCATACCCTCACTATTGGTTAAACCAATAATTTGTGAGTTTGGCTGAGGCTGTGGATAGTAGCGCTTATAGTTTTTCTCGGTATATACCCCCTGAAAGTCACGTTTCATGATCAATTCAGCTTGTTGTGGTGGCACTTCTTTCTTTAAAACTAAATAACGTGAACGTGGACGCTCATTCATTTTGCGTCTCAGTTCAGCACGATCCATCCCTACAGCATCAGCGAGTTCATCTAAATTCAGATTTTTATCTGGTAATTGACGTTTTAACTTACGGTTGTTTGGATCTTTAGCCAATTCCACCGTAATTTCTTCAAAGAGTTTTTTATTGTCAAAATAATCACGTGGATCGATCACGATTTTCATGATCGGAGTACTAATGGCTAAAGGAACGCCGTGACGGTCATAGATTACACCGCGCATGGCTTTTAAGGTTTCAGTTCTTAAAATTTTGGCATTGGCTTTATTTTGTAAAAAGTCTTTATTAATGATTTGTACATAAAAAGCCCGCCCCACCAATGCAATGAAGCATAGTAAAACCACCGCCCACATCAAGTGATAGCGCCACATCTCCACCGAAATGGCTGTACGGCCAGTAACAGACTGCTGTTTTTTACGCGGAGTTTGTTTGTTTCTCTTTTCAACCATGTGACCGGCAGCCTATTTTTTCTGTTCTGGAGTTTGTGGCAATGAAATAACAACGGTTTGTGCAATAGGAGGCGAATACATGCGTAATTGGGTAACTGCACGTGTCCCAATTTGGGCTGTTGCACCGAAAGTTTGTTGTTCGATCAGCAAACGTCCCCATTCTGCGTTGAGGTCATCCCTTTCACGCATATAGGTACTCAATTGACGATAATCTTGGCGATATTCAAAGACTTGAAAGACCACCATAATCGCACTTACAAAAACCAAGAGCAATAAAATGCCGTATGTAATGATTTTCTTCGACTGCGATTGATCAGAGTTTTTTTCGATTGCTTCGGTTTTCATTCTTTGCCTTTTAAGCTAAACGCTCTGCCACACGAAGCCAAGCACTACGAGATCGTGGATTGGCTTTAACTTCTTCTTCACTTGCTTTAATTCGTGACACTTTTTTTAAGCGGCGGGTATCTTCGCGTTTTTGTGGTAAACCCCAGCCGGTGTCTTCTGCAAGTGTAGATTCTTTTTGAATAAATTGTTTAATTAAACGATCCTCTAAAGAGTGGAAACTGATCACTGCAAGAGTGCCTTCAGGTTTCAGCATATCCACCGCTTGAGGTAAGAAGATATCAATATCGTCGAGTTCTTTGTTAATAGCAATACGAATTGCTTGGAAAGTTCGTGTCGCTGCATGTTTATTTTTTTCCCATTTCGGGTGGGCAACTTTCACGATTTCAGCCAATTGAGCTGTGGTTTCAATATACCCTGCCGCTTTAATTGCTTTGGCAATACGGCGGCTATAACGTTCTTCACCATATTTAAAAATAATATTGGCCAAATCTTCTTCTTCAATATCAACCAACCACTCTGCGGCTGTTGGACCTTGTGAGTTGTCCATACGCATATCAAGTGGGCCATCTTTCATAAAGCTAAAGCCACGCTCTGCTTGGTCTAGCTGCGGAGATGACACCCCTAAATCCGCCATAATACCGTCGACCAAATCGATACCACGACTACGCAGTTCCTCTTTTAAATCGGCAAAACTGGCGTGAATAATTTTAAAACGCGCATCTTCTTGTTCTAATTCTGCTGCAACGGCCAATGCTTGCGGGTCTTTATCAAAGGCATAAACACGTGCATTTTCATCTAATTTAGACAGTAATAAACGCGTATGACCGCCACGCCCAAATGTGCCATCTACGAAAATTCCTGTATTGCGATCTGCCAGTAAAGCATCAACAGTTTCATGAAGTAATACAGAAATATGCGACATAAGGGTTCGTTCAACACAGCTAAAAATGTAACTGCACATTATTACCTTGTTTTAGCAAAGCTCCAAACGTCTTTTTGTACAGAAATATTACTTTCCATAGAGAAAACCGTTTTTATTTTTTGCCATCCATTAAAAAACCTCCCGAAGGAGGTCTTTGAACATCTCAAATCATAGATTTCGATATATTAGCGCTTGTTATTGTAGATCTGATCGAAGATCGCACCATTCACAAAATGTGTTTGTTGAGCTTTTGCCCAACCACCAAACACTTCATCAATAGTAAATGTTTTTAATGGCGGGAACTGTGATTTATATTTTGCTAAAACTGCTGCATTACGTGGGCGATAGAAATGACGAGCCGCCATTTCTTGACCTAATGGAGAATAAAGATAATTGATATAGCCTTGAGCTAACCATTTATTACCATTTTTATCGACAGTTTTATCCACGATCGCCACTGAAGGCTCAGTCAAAATCGACATCGATGGATACACGATATCAAATTTGTTTTTACCCAAAGTTTTTTGAGTAACTAAAGCTTCGTTTTCCCAAGTCAATAACACATCACCAATACCACGTTCTGCAAATGTAGTCATCGATGCACGTGCCGCAGAGTCCATTACTTTTACGTTATGGTACATTTTACCCACGAAATCTTTGGCTTTCGCTTCATTACCACCCGGTTGTTTCAAAGCATAACCCCAAGCTGACAAGTAAACCCAACGTGGGAGACCGCCAGTTTTCGGGTTCGGGGTAATAATTTGTACGCCCGGCTTGGTTAAATCAGACCAATCTTTAATATGTTTCGGGTTGCCCTTACGCACCATGAAGACAATCGTTGACGTATATGGCGCTGAGTTATGTGGAAACTCTTTTTGCCAACCTGGTTGAATCTGACCAGACTTCACAATTTCTTCGATGTCATTGGCCAACGCCAAAGTCACAACATCACCTTTTAAGCCATCAACCACGGAACGGGCTTGTTTGCCTGAACCACCATGTGATTGTTTAAATGCAACCGTTTTACCGGTACGCTCTTTCCAATATGCACCAAATGACTTATTAAATTCGTCATAAAATTCACGCGTTGCATCATAAGAAACGTTTAAAAATTCACGATCAGCGGCCTGAGCAGACGCTGAGAAAGCAACACCAGTGGCAAGCAACGCAGCACTGAGCCACGCCTTAAATTGAGTTTTCATAACAGCCAGCATAAATTTATATTCAATACTGCTAAATATATGAAATAAAGTCATAAATCGCAATTGCAGCAAGTTTAGACCCTTTGCTGGATACAACTAACGCAGCGA
The DNA here is from genome assembly GCF_013420765.1 of Acinetobacter sp. YH01009. NCBI lineage: Bacteria > Pseudomonadati > Pseudomonadota > Gammaproteobacteria > Moraxellales > Moraxellaceae > Acinetobacter > Acinetobacter sp. YH01009. The sequence continues at coordinate 178,688 of NZ_VOYE01000006.1, forward strand.
ATTTAATTGTTTGTTTTTCATATTAAAATACACAAAAACAATCTACTTATTCCCTATGTATAGATTTTTATGCATTACATATGCAAAAAACGGATAATCTAAATTATCCGTTTTACACCACTCAACGTTATTTACAGACTTACTCTTTATTCTTTTCACTATAAATTTGATCGAAAATCGCACCATTCACAAAATGTGTTTTTTGCGCTTTAGCCCAACCGCCAAACACTTTATCAATGGTAAAGGTTTGAACTTTCGGGAATTGAGCAGCGTACTTTGCAGTGGCTTTTGCATCGCGAGGGCGGAAGAAATATTTACCTGCCAGCTCTTGGCCCTTAGGTGAATATAGATAGTTCAAATAACCCTTCGCCAAATTTCGATTACCATTTTTGTCGACAGTTTTATCCACTACTGCCACCGAAGGTTCGGCTAAAATCGAAATAGACGGATAAACAATGTCATATTTATCTTTGCCTAAGCCGTGAGTCGCTAACAGTGCCTCATTTTCCCAAGACAGCAACACATCTCCAATACCACGCTCAGCAAAGGTCGTGAGTGAACCACGCGCGCCAGAATCCAAAACTTTGACATTGCTATAGAGTTTTTTCACCAATTCTTTGGCTTTGGCATCATTGCCACCCGGTTGTTTTAAAGCATATCCCCATGCTGATAAATAGATCCAACGCGGTGCGCCGCCTGTTTTTGGATTTGGCGTAATAATTTCAACGCCCGGTTTGGTCAGGTCATTCCAATCTTTAATTTTTTTCGGGTTACCTTTGCGCACCAAAAATACGATGGTTGATGTATACGGTGCAGAATTATGTGGAAATTGTTTTTGCCAGTTTTTATTGATTTGTCCGGTCGCCACAATTTCATCAATATCATTGGCCAATGCCAAAGTGACAGACAACGTCTGCTTGTAAACCTGTTGCCACTGCACGAGCTTGTTTGCCTGAGCCACCGTGAGATTGTTTAAAATTAATCTCTTGTCCTGTACGTTTTTTCCAATATTGTCCAAATTCTAGGTTATATTCCTGATAAAACTCACGTGTTGGGTCATATGAGACATTTAATAAATCTTTTGCGGCATACACCTGTACCGATACCCCACCCAACAAAGCGAAAATGCCCGATGCTATTATTTTTTTCATCTGCTCAAACTCAAATTGATCTTGAGAGCACTATATAAATCAAAAATAACTTTAACAATCAGTTATATATAATATAAATTCAAATCTATTTCTGTTTTAAAGATATCTAAAAATAACGTATTTAAAGCTTTAATTCTGCTAATATAGCAACAATCAAAAGCGATCTCCATGCTATCTTCATAGTTGTTTGCTAAAACATCCAAAAATCTGGAGAAAACAGTCTATTTAGGTAATCCTAGTACAGACTTTTTTAGTTTTCTTGTAAAATTTGTGACGTAGTTCTACTTTTTAATTACAAAAGATGGTTAAATCGTAGTCTAAATATTAAAACTATTTTGCAAATAAAAAGTTCCATCAGCAAAACTAGGGGGAGATTTGGACATGAAATTTTCATACGCACTATGCCTAGGCTTAAGTTTAAGCGTTACTGCACAGACTGCTTTGTGTGCTGCAACCAGCACCGCATCGAATAACAAACTTACGATGCCTGCTGAACGTACCTCATTGATCGAAAAAGCGATTAATCAGCAAAAATCTGAAGGTAAAGGCCGTACAGACGATAATTTAAAAGTATTTACATCTATTAAAGCTGCACCGACTCAAAGTTTCTTTGCATCACAAAACCAAAGTTTTTCTCGTTTTGTTCAAGCCATTTTCTCTGGTAACAACTCATAACGACATCAGCATATTAATGCTGCCCAAGCTATTGTTTTAGACCAGTTCCCCCACTGTCTTCTAAAAAACACTAAAAACGCCTGATCATTCAATGTTGAACATGCATAAAGAGCGCATTCTCGCTCTTTTAAGGGCGGGTTAGCTCTTTTTTAATGACATGGATTTTTTTGCATTTTTTTTAGAAGTTGGTGTTCTTTGGTTTTCGATATACTTTTTAACAACTTCTAAACTTGCACCACCACAAGATACAATGCAATAACTAGGCGACCAAAAGTGGTTGCCCATAATTTTCCCTTAATTTCATCCCAATAAGATCGTCTTGACATACTCCCACCACCAAGTTAAGAGCTATGGTGGGGGAATCTTTGCGACCCATGCAATCTTAGAGATTGCACCTTTCGATACCGCACTGCGCTGACAGTATGGCGGTACAGGAACTCTTTATACAGTACTATGTCCTAGTGCATCAGCTAAAGCGAAATTGCGTATATTCAAGCTTGCATTCAAATCACGATCATGCACTGTTTCACAGTCAGGACATTGCCATTCTCTTATGCTTAGTGGCAATTTTGTCATAGTATAACCACAACATGAACATGCTTTAGAACTTGGAACGAATCTTCCAATTTGTAGCACATTCTTACCGAACCATTTTGCCTTGTATTGCAATATCGTAAGAAATTGACCCCAAGCCACATCCGAAATGGACTTGGCTAATTTTCGATTTCTTACCATGTTTTTTATCCCTAAATCTTCTACAGCATACGTGGTCGCTTGGTTTTCACAGATCAAGTAATGCGTGAGTTTGTGATGTAGGTCTAAGCGTTGCAGGCGCACTTTTTCATGGATGAATGCAACACTTAATTTTTGACGTTGATAATTCTTTGATTCTTTCTTCTTTCGAGCAAATATCTTCTGCTGTATGGATAGTCGGTTTTGAGCCTGTCGCAAGTATTTTGGATTTTCAACCTTATTACCATCGGATTGAATGAGCATGTGATTCAAACCCATATCAATTCCGATGGTTTGATCAGCTTGAATTGTTGTTGATGCAACAAGTTCTAACTCTGACTCGACCAAAATCGAAGCATAATACTTACCTGTCGCTGTTTTGCTAATGGTGACAGTTTTGATTTTCCCATTAAATACCCGACTAAATACAGTTTTTATCCCTTTAATTTTAGGTAGATGAAGTAATCCGTTCTCAAAGCTCACTGTTGCGTGCTGAGGGCATTGATAAGACCGTTGCGGTATTTTCTTGGATTTGAACCGTGGGTAGCCGACAAGATGACTTAATGGGCGTTTTTCATCAGGATTTGGTTTATATCCTTTGATCTTTCTGAATTCAACCTTGCCTTTCTTTAATCGCTGAAAAAAGTTGTTGTAAGCAGTGTGTAGGTGAAGTAACCCACTAAGAAGTGATTGACTATTCACCTCGTTCAACCATTCGAATTCAGGTTGTTTTTTCATGGCAACTAATTGGTCTTGAATATCCTTTTTTGATAATAATTTTTGAGTTTCAGAATGAGCTTTAGTTTGAAGTGCTAAAGCCCAATTGAAAATAAAGCGAGTGCATCCGAAGTGCTTTTCAAATTGCACTTTCTGCTCAGAAGTAGGATAGATGCGATATTTATACGCTTTCAAAAAAGGTTGTTTCATGGTTATAATTTAGCAAATTAATTGCTTAGTGTAAATGTAATGAAGTCACATTATCACTGTGTTTATAAACTTACATATCATTTAGTGTTGGTAACAAAATATCGCAAGAAATGCCTTTCAAATGAGATGATCAATCGGCTTGAAGAAATTGTAAAAAAGAACTGTGCTGATTGGGAGATTGACTTGATTGAGTTCAATGGTGAAGCTGATCATATTCACTTATTGTTAGATATGCACCCGAACATCATGCCAAGTAAATTCATCAATAATCTAAAAACTGTATCAAGCAGACTGATACGCAAGGAGTTCGGTGAAGAACTAAAACCTTATTATTGGAAACCTGTGCTTTGGACGAGGGCATACTGTCTACTTACAACAGGTGGAGCGACAATTGATGTAATTCGAGAATACATCCAAAACCAAGAAAGACCCGACTGAAAAGGCGTGCTATCCATCTCCATCTAAATCACAGATTATAGATGGAGAATTCCGCACATTTAGTTAAAACATAAGAACTTTTGCCCTTTAGTTTACCCACTAAATTAGACACTGAATGTTTAGGGTGAACACTTACAAGCATGTGAATATGATCATCCTCGCCATTAAACTCAATGAGTTCACAATTCATTTGCAAGCAAGTTTCTTTCATAATCTCTTTTAAAGAAGTCAGTATTTCCATTGTTAATACATCTCTTCGGTATTTTGTAACAAATACTAGATGAACAATATTGTTAAAAATACATGATCTACCTGTTCTCCACTCGTACATATTAACCACACACTAGATTTACATTGATCTTATTTTGAGCAAAAATAAGCTTGTTCACTAGAGGTTTTTTAATTGCTATCAGGCATCAGATTAAGGGCATATCCAACTGAACATCAAAAACTAATTTTAAGTCAGTGGATGGGTTGTGCTCGTTTTATTTGGAATGCCAAATGTGATGAAGATAAATACTATCGTGGTTTTGCTCGCAAATTCACACCATACAATCACTATTATGAAACCCAAGATCAGAAATATTCTCACTTTAAATCGAATGAATTAAGCTCTTGGCTTGCAAACTGTCCTAGCACCATTCAAAAGAACTCAACCGTAAATTGGTTTAATACGCTCAAAAAATCCATTAAGGGTGTGTGTGGACGACCAAGACGCAAAAAAAAATCAGACAAAGGTTCTGTCCATTTAACATCTGATTTATTTGAGTTTCGAGTAGAAAACAATAAGCGTAAATTATTTATTGGCGGTAAGAAATTCAATATCGGAGCTTTAAATTTTAAAGCTCATGCTGAGTTTAAAGAGCCAAAATCCATCCACATTAGCAAAGAACGAGGTCAATATTTCATTGGCTTCTGTTATAAAGATGATGTGGAAGTTGCAGAATTTGACGGTAAAAAATTCAACGCTGATAAATACTCAGAAAAGCACCTCAAACGCTTACGTGACATGAATGAGGAACACCTACAAAAGGTGGTTGTTGGTATAGATCGTGGTGTCACCATCCCTGTTCATGCAGGACATGAGCAATTCGATTTCAGTAAAGAACAAAAGAAACATTTAAGTAAAGCAGATCGTTATATTAAACGATTGCAAAAAAGACTTGCTCGACAAGTAAAAGGCTCAAATCGTAGAGCCAAGATTAAACATCGACTTGCTGTGCATCATGCAAAAAAAGCCAATATCCGTAAGGATTTCGCTCATAAAACAAGTCGAAGTTTGGTTAATGGATTTGGTCAGGTATTTATTTTTGAGAAACTAAATACCAAACAGATGACCAAAAAGCCTAACCCCAAGAAAGATGAGTTCGGACGTTTTGTTCCAAATAAGGCTAAAGCTAAAGCAGGGTTAAACAAAGCTATTCTTAATGTTGGATGGCACAGAATTTCAGAATTCTTAACGTATAAATCAGTCAAATTAGGTAAGGCTGTATTTACAATTCATGCTTCTTACACAAGTCAGGAGTGCGCTTCATGCGGTCACACTCACCACGACAATCGCAAAAGCCAAGACAGGTTTAATTGCGTGAGTTGTGGACATGCTGATAATGCAGATCACAATGCATCAATTGTTATTAAGAACAGAGCAATTAAATTAGTTTGGCTCTAGACTAGCAGATTTGCACTTAGTTTTACCTAATGAGGTCCCACAACTCTGTTGCTAGCTCATTAGGCTTCCTCATCCAACGCCATTCTGTTTCTTTAAGATGATAATCAAAATACTCTTTTGATATACCGTTGAACTTTGCTAGCCTTCTTTTACAAAAGCTCCAGAATGATTCTATTCCATTTATATGACATTGTCCTCTGGCAAATTCATTCGCTCCATGATTTACTCTAAAATGCTTTGAGTAACCAACATCTACCAAACCATTGTATCCACGCCAACCATCACTATAAATTACACTTTCAAGTGCAACTTTACCTAAGATAACTTGTTGTAATGTAGTCTTTTTACAATCAGGGACTATTTCTGTATAAACTCGACCATTCCTTTCAAATATTCCAAATACAGGTTGTTTTAAAGTACCTCGACCTCGCTTCAATTTCCCATGAAAACCACGTTGTCTTTTTGCTCCAAAATAGCTCTCATCAACTTCAATAGAACCTACAAACTTTGCTCTTAAATCTGTTTGATGATCGTAGATTGCTTCTCTAAAAAGCATGTACCAATAGTTGATGGTATTACGGTTCAAGTTAAGCAATAAGGCTGTTTTAGAAGCAGGAATATCAATGCAAAAGCACTGAATAATTTTTTTAATCTTATAGTGACTTAATTTACTGTTTTCTATCATGATTCTAGAATAAAATATCTATTCTGCTAGTCTAGAGCCTTAGTTTTAGACTGTGGAACACAGTTGGATGGTAATTATTTATCATCTAGTGGGCGTAGAGGTGTTCGTAAGACGACTAGAGGTGTCAAAACTTCTTTTCGCAGTACCGTAGAAGCGTCAAAAGAGATGTGTGCAACTTAGGTTGCACTACAAAAACTCGGTTGCTTTAGCTCCGAGTAGTTCATTTAAGCATTAAGTGATCAGGCTTTTTCGTTATAATAGATCCCAATTTACATTCTGATTAAAAGCTGATTATGACTGTTCGTACTCGTATCGCACCTTCTCCTACTGGTTTCCCGCATGTTGGGACTGCTTATATTGCATTATTTAACTTATGTTTTGCGAAGCAACATGGCGGTGAATTTATTCTTCGCATTGAAGATACAGACCAACTGCGCTCTACGCCAGAATCTGAAAAAATGATTTTAGATTCATTGCGTTGGTTAGGTTTGAACTGGTCAGAAGGTCCAGATGTGGGTGGTCCTCATGCACCATACCGCCAATCTGAACGTATGGACATTTATAAACAATATGCTTTGGAACTGGTTGAAAAAGGCCATGCATTCTACTGCTTTGCAACCGCAGAAGAACTCGATCAAATGCGTGCGGAACAACAAGCACGTGGTGAATCACCGCGTTATGACGGTCGTGGCTTAAAACACACTGCAGAAGAAGTGGCACAGCGTTTGGCTGCTGGTGAACCGCATGTCATTCGTATGAAAGTGCCTGAAGAAGGAATTTGTAAATTTAACGACTTACTACGTGGTGAAGTCGAAATTCCTTGGGCGCAAGTCGACATGCAGATTCTACTGAAAACCGATGGTTTACCGACGTATCACTTGGCAAACGTGGTTGATGACCATTTAATGGAAATCACTCACGTGATTCGTGGTGAAGAATGGATTCCATCTGCGCCTAAACACCAATTATTGTACAAATATTTTGGTTGGGACATGCCTGTGCTTTGCCACATGCCACTGTTACGTAACCCAGATAAATCAAAACTGTCTAAACGTAAAAACCCAACCTCAATTAACTACTACAAAGACATCGGCGTTTTACCAGAAGCATTATTGAACTATTTAGGCCGTATGGGCTGGTCAATGCCAGATGAAAGTGAAAAATTCACTTTGGCTGAGATGATTGAACACTTTGACATTCAACGTGTATCACTAGGCGGTCCGATCTTTGATGTTGAAAAGCTAAACTGGTTAAATGGTCAATGGATTAAAGGTTTAACACCGGGTCAATTGCTCGATACCCTACTGGCTTGGAAATCAGATCGTAATACCTTGGAAGAAATCGCCGCTGCGATTCAACCGCGTATTAATTTATTGTCTGAAGCAGTGAATTGGGCAGGTTTTTATTTCAACCAATTCCCAACACTCAGCAAAGAACAGTTTGAAAGCAAAAAATTGACCGAAGAACAAGTTCGTCAAAGCCTTCAATTTGCCATTTGGCGTCTAGAAAGCATGTTCACTTGGAACAATGATACTGTCAGCCAAACGCTTATGGATTTGGCGAACCAAATGGATATTAAACTTCGTGACTTCATGCCAACCTTCTTTATTGCTATTGCAGGTTCAACATCTTCGACACCGGTTATGCAATCGATGGTAACCATTGGTCCTGATTTAACCTTTGCTCGCTTACGTCATGCGCTTGAAATTGTGGGCGGTCCGAGTAAAAAAGAAACAAAAGCATGGGAAAAACTCAATGAAAGCCTAAAACTGCCGAAAAATGATGCAGTTGATGAAGCTTAATTGATTTTTTAGTTGACGGATGGGCGTTATCCCCCTAATATAGCGCCCATACCGAGAGATGGTGTCAACCAACTCTAAGTTGCCTCAAATTGTCCCTATCGTCTAGAGGCCTAGGACATCGCCCTTTCACGGCGGTAACCGGGGTTCGAATCCCCGTAGGGACGCCATATTCAAGGTGATACAAATCATCTTATAAAAAACCCAAGCATTATGACTTGGGTTTTTTATTGCCTAAATTTTATCTAATATAAATTTACGGTATTTTTGCTTTCTGCGTCATTCTGATTAAAATAAACCATAGATTAAAATTATGGAGTTGCAATGCAATACCGTTGCCCTAAATGTCAAAGCCCTAAAATTATGCCTCTTGCGCAAGCAGGCCAGCCTGTTGCTCGTCCTGTCGTGCCTAAAAGCCTGATTATCCTCATCCCTGCGGTATTTATTCTTTTACTGTTGGTGATTATCAGCATCGCAATGTGGATTTTTGGCGACGGTGCAGGCACTACATTACAAACTGCGACTGTTGTTGTATTTATTGCTTGCTTGATTGCAGGCTTCATGTTCTACCGCGACCTGCCAGATTTTAAAATTTCAATGCAAGGTTTTATGCAATCACAGAAAAAATGGAAATGCCGCGAATGTAATCATGAGTGGGAAATCTAAACAGGCCATTTAAATCACATTAGCATTAGTGCTGATGTGATTCATCATGAGAATGTGCGTGATCATCTTGATGATGCTCATGTGCATGATCAGACTTTTGAGTGTGTTGGTGTACTACACATTCATCTTCTTCGATTTGCAATGTCATCTCCGTGATTCCATGTTCATGTTGCAACATTTCAATCGCCTCAAAATACAAGGCATTACGATCGGCTTCAGGTGCAAAGAGATGAACCGTCAAATGCACATTCTTTGACGTAATTGCCCAGACCTTTAACTGGTGAATACTCTCCACCCCTTTGAGTGCCAATAAATCATTGCGTAATTTTTCTATGTCGATTTCTTCAGGCACACCTTCCAATAAAATATTGATACTTTGTTTGAGTAAAATCCAAGTCCTTGGTAAGACCCAAAAGCCAATGAGCACCGCAATAAGCGTATCGACCCACATCCAGCCGGTAAAATAAATAATCGCTGCGCCAATAATCACACCGACCGAACCTAAGGCATCACTTAACACCTCTAGATACGCCCCTTTCACATTCAAGCTTTCTTGTGAACTGGAAAATAAAATACGCATCGAGATTAAGTTAATGATTAGACCGATGACGGCCACAATCATCATGCCCATACTTTGAATTTCCGGCGGCGTTGAAAAGCGCTGATAGGCCTCATACAAAATATAAATCGCAACCACAAATAGCATCAAGGCATTAAACAAGGCTGCCAAAATTTCAAAACGCTGATAGCCAAAGGTACGTTTGTTATCAGCAGGAAGCTTGCCAATTTTGATCGCGACCAATGCTATGGCAAGGGCTGCAGCATCGGTGAACATATGTGCCGCATCTGACAATAGCGCCAAACTTTGCGTCATAAATCCAGCAATGACTTCAATAATCAAAAACGTCGTGGTCAGTGCTAAGGCAAAACTTAATTTTTTGACATTCCCTTCTGTGACAACGGCATGGCTGTGGTCATGCCCATGATGCTCACTCATTATTTTCTGACCTTATAAATTATATGTTCTTCAGTCTTGAGCTTAACAGGTGCAGTAAACGTAATAAAATTACATCATTCAACCTTCAGTATTACGTTTTACCTTCAAACTTTAAAACTGCTTTTTCAGCATCTACTTTCAATTTATTCAAATTAATTTTTCGCGATCTAGATGACTGAAATTACTTTTGACATCCTCACCCCCTTAAAAGAGGGTGATTCCTACAGCTAGACGCTTATGCCCAAGCGCAAGAATGTTTAGAGCTGAGTTTATATCTCGATCATGAACTGTACCACAGCTCATGCACTCCCATTCTCTTATTCCAAGATCTGTCTTACCTTTTGGACTACTTGAGGTGATCTCACCGCAGCACGAACAGATTTGGGTGGTATAGGCTTCTTGGACTTCTTCAAACAATACGCCTGCGTTCTCGCATTTATACTTGAGCATTGTTTTTAGTGCAGAAAATCCTGTATCCAAAACAGATTTTGCCATTTTGGTTTTTACTAATTTTTTAGCACTCAAGTCACCTACAATAATCAATGCATTTTCATTCACAAGCTTGGTGCTTGCTTTATGCAAATGATCTTTTCGACTATTTGCAATCTTGGCGTGTAATGCACGAACACGCTTCTTATTCCTGGCTCTCTGAGCAATACCTAATTTCTGCTCATATTTTCGAT